>JAQBBE010000001.1:0-7722 GCA_032126435.1 Desulfobacterales bacterium
TTGCAAAGGTTGGAATCGCTTTTAACAAATGGTGCATCAGTATGGTATCGATCATGGAGACTTCGTCCAGAATGAGCAGATCACAGTTGAGCGGTTTTTCCTCATTTTTTTGAAACCCCCCTTGAGTAAAACTATATTCCAACAGACGATGGATGGTCTTGGCCTCATGACCCGAGGTTTCGCTCATCCGTTTTGCGGCTCTGCCCGTAGGCGCCGCCAGCAGCGTCCGCACGCCGAGCCTGGAAAAAATTTTTAATACTGCATTGATAATCGTGGTCTTTCCGGTGCCCGGTCCGCCGGTAATGACCATAATCTTGTTTTCCAGGGCGCATCGTATCGCCTTGGCCTGATTTTCCGCCAGAGCAATATCGAGTTGTCCCTGGACCCAATGGAGTGCGTTTTCGACGGTGACGTTACGGATGGATTTTGGAGCGGTTAACAGTGTCTTTAATCGGCTGGCGATGCTGGTTTCACACAAATGAAACTTGGCCAGATACACGCCTTTGTTGTTCGCTTTAAATTCGTCGATGCTTTCATTTATATCTTCAATAATTATCCTTTTATCCATGGCAAGGCTGCCGAGGGCCTCAACCACAACATCCTTTTCAACACCGAGAATTTCTTGGCTCTTTTTCACCAGAGATTCATACGGGTAAAAAACATGGCCCTCGTCCGAAAGCTGGTCGAGAACATAAATTATACCGGCTTCAACCCGTAAAGGTGAATCTTTTTGGACCCCAAGCTTTTCGGCAATACCATCGGCAATCAAAAACCCGATACCAAAAATATCCCTTGCCAGGCGATAGGGGTTTTCGGTTACCACTGCAACGGATCGATTCCCATACTGTTTAAATATTTTTGTGGCATATCCGGAACTGACCTCGTGGGACTGCAGAAACAGCATGACATTGCGGATTTCTTTCTGTTCGTCCCATGCCTGTTGAATCATGGCGATGCGTTTTTCGCCGATACCTTCTACGGTGCCCAGTTTTTCGATGTCGTTTTCGATGACATCCAGCGTTTTTTTGCCGAATTTTTTAACAATACGTCCGGCCATGATGGGGCCAAGCCCTTTGATAAGACCGGACCCCAGATATCTTTCAATCCCAAAAACGGTTGCCGGAACCGTTGTTTCGTATTCCATCACCTTAAACTGCTCGCCAAACTTGGGATGATTGACCCATTCACCTTTCAAGTCCAGAATTTCGCCGGGGGTTGGTGACATCAAATAGCCCACAACGGTTATTAGATCCTGCCGCCCGGAAACCTTGACCCTGGCAATGGTATAACCGTTTTCTTCGTTGGTATAAGTAATTCTCTCAATTTGTCCTGAAAGCTCTGTCAGCACCATATTCCCTTTTTACACCCAGTCCGGCAATTTTATTTCCGATGTCAAAGCACGGCTGGGGATGAAACATTTGACGTCGATGACCGGAGAGCCGTCGAGCGCATCGATGTCCTCGATAAAAATGGTAGTATCCTTTATGGACAGTATTTTACAAATGGATATCGCAATCAGATTGGGCCTTAATGGAGAATGGGTCGCAAATACGCCCCTTAGCGGGTTGTTTTTATCTTTCCTCGGATGAACCTGCAGGGTGTTTCTTTTGTCAGGGGTATCATTTTCATGAAACCAGTAACAGACGGTTATGTGAGAAAAATCATCCAATCCCAAAAGCGCGTCGCCATATTTTTCAAAAATTTCAATCCAGACATCCTCATTTTGTTTCCTGATAACACCCACAGGGAAAATATCAAACCGGTCTTTCATTTTCATTCTCCTTTTTACCCCCATTCAATCAAGTCTTTGGGATTTTATCAAGTTTAACAGGACACAGACTTTTCATCAGAATCAATGATTGATCTTTTATCCCATTGCTGGTAGACATGTCGAGTCTTTTCCCTTAACCCGATTTTACGGTGAGGAATTTTGACGCGTATAAGGGCATTAATGAAGCTCCCCGTCGCAAGCGCACAGGGTATTGAAAATCATAATAAATGACGGGGTATTTTTACAAAAGGATGATGACATGAAATTCTTTATCGCAGAGCAAAATATTGGCGACGATGCCACAAAGGAGCAGGCAGAAAAATTGATCGAATTGCTGAAAAAAAAAGGCTGGGATGTCGAATACGGAATTAAAAGAAATGTGGCAACCGACGTTTCTGAATTTGGGAAAGAGGATGGAATTCAAGACGCCTTTGCAAATGATTTTATACTCTGTTTGTCCGAAATTGAAGGAATAGAGTAAAATACGCTATCGGCCTTGTTCAGCTCGACTTAAAAATTTGCCGGCCAGCATGGAATGAGCATTAGAAGAAATATCAAATTATACGACCACCTCTAAACGACTCATCCCACCGGGAACCTTGTTTATCCGTATCTTGGTTGAAATTTCATCCTCGAGCCGCTTGACATGGGAAATAACGCCCACCATTTTACCGTTTCTTTTCAAATTTTTAAGCGTAGAAACGACCTTGTATAAGGTCTCATCATCCAGATAACCGAAGCCCTCGTCCACAAAAAGAGACTCTATTTTTCGACCGTTGCCGGCAATATCCGAAAGCCCCAGCGCCATGGCAAGGCTGACCAGGAAGGTCTCGCCGCCGGACAGCGTTTGGATGGATCTTCGTGCGCTTTGATGAATAAGGTCTTCAATTTCCAACGCCAGCCCGTGTTCTTCACAGCGTCTCAAACGATAACGGCCGCTGAGTTCTTCGAGTTGCCGGTTGCTGTGTTCGAGCAAACGTTCGAGCACAAGTTCTTGGGTCCGCTTTTTGATGTCGGCCTCGCCGGCCGATTCAAAGAACTCTTTTTCATCGTGTAATCGGCCGCATATTTTTTTCTGTTCTTCGATTTCCCGTAACTTCAGCGCGTATTCTTTTCCCATCGCTTTCTGATGCTCCAGTCGATCCAAAGCGGCGGTAATCGCTTCGCCCAATTCATCCTTTCGTCTTCTCGCTTCTTGGAGCTGCAGGCTTAAGTCTTCTGGAAATTCGACGGCCGCTTCCGTTATCCCGTGTTCGTCAAAGTCTTTTTGTATGGCATCTAAATTCTCAGCACAATCTGCGATTTCGCAGTCAATGGCTTCCTCTTGATGCTCGAGGGTCTGCCGTTCTTCGAGACGCAAACGGCTGTTTTGGACATCTGCCAAGGACGTAAAACCCGAAGCCGCTGACCGGATCGAAAGATTTTGTTCAAGATCTTCACACACTTTTTGAATGTCCTGATAATTTTTTTCTGCAACCTGTTTCAACCGCAGTTTTTCCGTCAGAGCATATTGAACCTGTTGGGTTTGTTGATGGATGGTTTCGACGGCTTCTTTAACTGTCTGAATCTTTTTTTCCGTTTCCCGCTTTTCTTGAATCGGGTCTCCGGTTCCGAATGTCGTCTGTTTTTCATTTTTCAGCGCATTTAAAGCCCCTTGGCGGGTTTTAATCCGTTCTTCCAAATCATCGGCTTCCGTTTTCAACCGGTCGAGTTCTTGCGGCAATGCCTCGGATCTGTTTTTCAATGCAATGGCCTGTTCTTTCAGTTCGTTTTGAGTCTTGAGATGGTTGAGGAATTCGACCCTTTTTGCTTCCAGTCGCCGATTCAGTTCATTCTCTGTTCCCGGATTCGGAATTTTTTCTTTAAACATCTCGAGATGCGGTTGAATGTTTCGTAAGACGTCTGCTTCCACCTGCCTGAGATTCTGAGTTTCCTGTTGCAGTGAAGACAACCCATTTCGGTGGAAATTTAAATCAGTTTGAAGTTTGTCAGAAACCGTTTGCTTTTCGGTTAATTTTGCCGAATGCTTTTGAATGGCCTGATCAAATTTTTCGGTCTTCTTATGGTGTTTTCGAATTTTTTTGAGCCGGGCTCCTTGCTTTCGCATATCCTTTTTCAGTGTCCGAATCGATTTTTTCACCGAATGCCGATCGCCGATGGCCCATTCGGCTCCGGTGGCCTGACATAAAAGATTCCATTCTTTCCGCATTTCCACCAGGGGGTCATGCTGCGCTTTGAGTCCGGCAATATGGTTCGAAAGCGTTTTGAGTCGATTTTGGATTTTTTCCAGCGTAATCACCTGGGATTGAAGAACCTCGGCTGTTTCTTTCCTAAACGGCGGTCCAGCGGTCACATAAGGATGATCCAGTGAACCACAGAGGGGACACGCCTCTTTTTCTTTAAGCTGCCTTCTGCAGGGTTCGAATCTTGCCGTATGTTCGATTACGGACAGGGCCTTTTTTTCCAGTTCCAATATTTTCAGGGCCTCTGCGTGTTCCTGCTCGGCTTTTATCAGCGCCTTTTCCAGGGCTTCTCCGTTTCCCGCTTCCCGCTTGGCATATGTTTTTGCGATCTTGAGCATCGATCGATAGCTCTTCAACCGGTCGTTCTGTCCGCCATAAATCTTTTCAAGCTCTTTTAGGGTAACGTTGTCCAAGAGGGCTGTCAGGGTTTTGTTCTGTTCAGCATTTCGGGCCTTGACTTTCTCCGCTTTGTTCCGGAGTTTTTCGATTTTGCGCGCCGTTTTCATCAGCAATGAAGATGCTTTTCTTTCAGCCTTCACAGCGGACTTCTGTTGACCGGGGTGTGCCGATATTTTTCGACGGATCGATTGCAACTGTTCGAGGGCGTCTTTTAGGATGGGAAGCCGTTCCGCCAGTTCTTCATATTCGGCATGTTCCTTGAGCCAGCGTTCCGTATTCTTTTGGCGGGCTTCATTTTCTGGGATTTCCCGGTTGACGGCCAGCTGTTCCTGAGACGTCTTCGCCTGTTCTTCTTCAACAGCAGCCTGTCGTTCCAGCAATTTTCCAACCGCATCCCTTGCCGCCGCAATTTCCCCGTCGATTTCCAGCGTCTTTTCAACCAGCCCCCGTCGTTGGGACCAGGCTTTTTGCGCCTGATCCAGTTCATGGGAATGAATTCCTTGCATTTCTTTCAATCCATGATGTCGATCTTCCAGATCTGCAATTTCTCTTTCAAATTCTTTAAGCGCATCCAAATGCTTGGACGCTTCGGCTTTACGGCTGTCGAGTCGGTCAATGTCTTCTTCAAAGGGTGCGGCAGCCATCGCCTTTTTTAGCCGCTGAAAATCCGATTCCATCTGCCTTTTTCGGTTCCGAGCTTCTTCAAGCGCAATTTGATTCTCCTGGTATTTTTTTTGCAATTGATCGTAGCGTTTGCGCCGGTTTTCGTTTTCGTTCAATGTGAAAATCAACCTATCGGCCTCATTAAATTCTTCTTCCAGCTGCTGAACCGTTTCCTTAAGATTTTCAACCTCTGACCGGTGCATCAGCGGAAAATCCTGAATCTCTTGTTTGAGTGCTTGAAGTTTTTTAACCGCCGTTTCGGCGTTTTCAAAGGCGCCTTTCGAAACCTCGGAGAATATGTCTTTGCCGACAATTTTATCCAGTATTTCAGCGCGTTCATTATCGAGGGCGTTCAGAAATGCGCTAAACTCCCCCTGAACCAACATGCTCGATCGGGAGAAACGCTTAAAATCGAGGCCGGTGAGCGCTGCGATACGGTTGCGAACCATGCTGATCTTATCTTCGAGCAGCCGTTCTTTTCCGTTCATTTCGAACAGCTTCATTTCCGGCGGAAGGGTTTTCCCTTGGGCACTGCGCAGAGACCATGTGGAGCGGTAAACATTCCCGTTTACTGAAAATGTCACCATCGAAAAGCAGCGGGAGGTCTGTTTGCTCATGATCTGTTCGGGTGAATTTTTAAGCCGGGCGGTCTCGCCGTAAATTCCAAGTGAAATTGCATCAAAAATCGTGGTCTTCCCCGATCCGTTGGGACCGGTAATTGCAAACAGCCCGGACTCCTTGAGCGGAGACCGGTCAAAATGAATCTCCCATTCACCCTTTAACGTATTAATATTTTTGAATCGAACGTTTAATATCTTCATTGTTCTTACTCGCTTTCGTTGTGGCCGTCTGTATCGTCCTACGATACCAAAATATTATCTTAATTGATCGCAAAGCTTAAAATAGAATTTCTAACATAAACACCTTTCCGTGTCAAAAGCGTAAAGGTCGAAAAATTTGTTGCTCATCGGGTTAAAAAATCGTAAAATTTATGAGAAATTGCCGTGAGAATCTTTTTGGGGTTCCAAGGGGCCGTTGTCTCTCAGACCCAATCTTCTAAGTAAAAGCCAATTCAGTTCAAATTTGACAGGGAGGTCAAAGAGCAAGATGGGACGAAATATCGGATTTGTTTCAACACGTTTTTCCGGAACGGACGGCGTCACGCTGGAAGCCAGCAAATGGGCGGAGGTATTTAAAAATGACGGACATACGTGCTTCTGGTTTGCCGGAGAACTGGAACGAGATCCCTCAAAAAGCTTCCTGGTTCCGGAAGCCCATTTCCAGCACGCACAAACCCGATGGATCAACGAAAACGTCTTTGGGAAGAAAGGGCGCAAATCTTCGGTCACGGACACGATTCACGCCCTCAAAACCCTCTTGAAGATTCGGCTGCAGGAATTCATCGAACAGTTCAAGATCGATCTTCTGGTGGTCGAAAATGCGCTGACCATACCCATGCACATTCCTCTGGGTGTTGCCCTGACGGAATACATTGCAGAAACGCTGATTCCCACCATTGCGCATCATCATGATTTTTACTGGGAAAGGACCCGGTTTTCAGTCAATGCAGTCGGAGATTACCTCCGAATGGCATTCCCGCCGAATCTCCCCAATATCGGACATGTGGTCATCAATTCCGAAGCCCAGGAAGAACTGGCGCTGCGTACCGGAATTTCGTCGATCATCATCCCCAATGTTCTGGACTTTGAAAATCCGCCCAAGGTCGATGATAAGAATGCCAGGAATTTAAGACAGTTAATCGGCCTGACTCCCGACGACGTTATGATTTTACAGCCCACCCGCATCATCCAGAGAAAAGGCATCGAGCATGCCGTTGAACTGGTCAAGGAACTCAACGACCCCCGGTATAAACTGGTAATTTCCCATGAAGCCGGTGACGAGGGTCATGATTACGCCGAATGGCTCAAAGAAGACGCCCGCAGCCAAGGCGTGGATCTGCGTCTGTTCAATGTTCATATTTCGGATCCTTACATCGACCAAAAGCAAAAGGGAGACCGATACACACTCTGGGATATATATCCCTATGCCGACTTTATCACTTATCCCAGCCTGTATGAGGGGTTCGGAAATGCTTTTTTGGAAGCCATCTATTTTAAAAAACCTTTGCTCATCAATCGTTATGCAATATTTGTCCGAGATATCGAGCCTCAAGGGTTCGATCTGGCGGTCATGGACGGTTATTTGACCAAAAAAACGATCCAGAGCGTTAAAGAAATCCTTGAATCACCGGAGCGCAGGGAAAAAATGGTCAATCACAACTACAAAATCGCAACCCGTCATTATTCCTTTGCCGTACTCAGGAAATGCCTGAAAACCCTCCTGGTCAATTTCTTCGGCATCGATACTTGACCCACGCCGTTGGAGAGACATTTTCCGGTTGGCAACACGTTAGCTTTTGAAAATATTATGGCTTCAAGTATAAAATTTAATCATACTTGAAACTCCTATGAAGCCGACCGGTATCAAAGAACTCAACGCTTACATAGGCCCTTTTTTAATTTGGACGATCCGGTGTCGTTATCCAGAGCCTATTCTTCTTTTTTCATAATGGATCGGTTGTCGGCATTGACGATACGTAATTCCAAGGGGCTTTGCGTGTCGAGGTGAATGTCCCGCTGGGGGAAA
>JAQBBE010000002.1:0-2649 GCA_032126435.1 Desulfobacterales bacterium
GTTGCATGGCGAAAGCATTTTCTTGAGGCTCTCACCCGGCCGCTCTCTCTTTTTATCTGGTCTTATGGTATCTATGGCGCCCTTTCGCCGCTATACATTCATTTCTTGGCGTCTGACGGAAGCAATCTGGTTCACAGCGTGGCGCAAAAAGCGGCTGATATCGGCGGGACCATCGCCCTTTTCTGGCTCATCCTTCTTATAATAGGGATTTTGGATGTGTACTTGACAAGATGGGCGGCCGGTACCGAAAGCACCATCAACGACATGCTGGTTCCTATTGTCGGCAAAACGCTTCGTCTGTTCATTATTGTTATCGGCGGTATAATTATTGTCCAAAATCTCACCGGACTAAAAATCGGGCCCCTGCTTGCCTCTCTGGGCATCGGCGGTCTGGCCGTAGCCCTGGCCGCCAAAGATTCCATCGCCAACTTTTTCGGAACGCTGACCATCCTTTTCGACAAGCCGTTTCAGGTGGGCCAGCGGATCACCATTGACCAACATGACGGGACCGTTGAAAACGTCGGCTTCAGAAGCACACGAATTCGAACATTGACCGGTCACCTGGTGACCATTCCCAATGAAAAACTGGTTAACTCTTCTGTGGAAAACATCGGCGAACGGCCCCATATCCGGTGGCTCACCAATATCGGGATCACCTATGATACTCCCCCCGACAAGGTGGAAAAAGCCGTACAAACCATCCGGGAAATCCTTGAAAACCACGAAGGGATAAAGGAAGATTTCCCACCCCGGGTCTTTTTTAACGGTTTCAACGACTGGAGTCTCAACATCATGGTGGTTGTCTGGTATCATCCGCCCAATTACTGGGATTATCAGGTATGGCTGCAAAAAATCTGCCTTGAGATCATGCGCCGGTTTGAAGCCGAGGATATCGATTTTGCTTTTCCGTCCCGCACCATCTATGTAGCCAACGACGATAAACGCCAGCTTAAATTAAAAATGATCAAAGGTCAGGAATCCTGATTTTTTCTATCGGAAAGGAATGACGTTATGCCGAGATTTTTTAAACGACAACTTAAGAAGGCGGGAGCATCTCCGGGAACGCTGGTTCATATTGGCGACCAAAAGGTGGATGAAACCCGAATCACCCTCATTGACTATGATGAGGCGCATTTGCAAGAAAGAGTGCTCGACAGCATTGAAGAGGCGTTGCCACTGAAAGATTTGCCCACGGTAACCTGGATCAATATCGACGGCTTGCATGAAATAGACACCGTCGAAAAAGTCGGCCAACATTTTAACATCCATCCGCTGGTTCTGGAGGACATTTTAAATACCGGCCAGCGACCCAAAACCGAGGAATTCGAAGATCTTATTTTTGTCGTTTTAAAAATGCTGCATTACAACGAAAATTCCGGACAAATCAGCTCCGAGCAGTTCAGCCTGGTTTTGGGGTCGAATTTTCTGATTACTTTCCAGGAAATTCAGGGCGATGTTTTCAGGACCGTTAGAGAAAGAATCCGCAAATCCAAAACCCGAATTCGCAAAGCAGGATGTGATTACCTGGCCTATGCCCTGATCGATGCCATTGTGGATCACTACTTTGTCATTCTGGAAGCACTGGGCGACAAAATTGAAGATATTGAAACCCAACTCCTGGATAATCCCACCCGTGACACCCTGGAGATCATCCACGAGATGAAACGAGAGATGATATATCTGCGCAAGCAAGTCTGGCCGATTCGGGAAATCATCAACGGCCTGGTCAAAAGTGAATCTTCTCTGATTCAGGAACAGTTGCATGTCTATTTCAGGGATGTCTATGACCATACGATACAGATTATCGACACCATTGAATCGTATCGGGATATTCTGACCGGCATGCTCGATATCTATCTGTCCACCCTGAGCAACAGAATGAACGAGGTCATGAAAGTGCTGACCATCATCGCCACTATCTTCATTCCCATCACCTTTCTCGCCGGTGTTTACGGCATGAATTTTAAGTTTATGCCGGAGCTCGAATGGCGGGGGGGGTATTTTATGGTTTGGGGTATCGTTATCGTCGTCGTGGGGATCATGATCGGGTTCTTCAAAAAAAAGCAATGGCTGTGAAACCATACAAGACCCTATATGTAATTGATCGATGAACCTTTTTTACAAAAGGAGGTAATCCATGTCCGCAATAAAATCGGAACTCAAACCCAAAAGGCGCAAGGTAACCTTCTCCCTGACGTCTCCCGATGCCAAAGAGGTGATACTCATGGGAGATTTCAACCAGTGGAATCCAAAAGTCCATCCCATGAAAAAAAACAAAACCGGGGTGTGGGAAAAAGTGACCCTCCTCTTTCCCGGAACATATGAATATCGCTTTATGGTGGATGGGCAATGGAAAAATGATCCCAATAACAATCAAACGCGCGCCAACCGATTCGGCACGAAAAATAATTTTATTGTCGTTCCGTCGACATAAGCGATCTGTCGTTGATGATTCAACGGTTAACACGGCGGTTCGGCTCTCCGGATAGATCTTCAATGATGCCTTTAAGGCCGAACAATCAAGGGCCACTTTTAAATTCAGACCGTTCAAACACTTAACCCCGATCTATCACCCGAAAACATCATCCCGTCCCCCTGTTGTGGAAAGGAATTGAACAAATGGACCCTGAAACAGTTGAGTTTCCAAAT
>JAQBBE010000003.1:0-3959 GCA_032126435.1 Desulfobacterales bacterium
TGGAATATAGTTTTACTCAAGGGGGGTTTCAAAAAAATGAGGAAAAACCGCTCAACTGTGATCTGCTCATTCTGGACGAAGTCTCCATGATCGATACCATACTGATGCACCATTTGTTAAAAGCGATTCCAACCTTTGCAACCGTTGTTCTCGTGGGGGATGTCAACCAACTGCCATCGGTTGGTGCCGGGAATGTCCTCAATGATATTATCGCCTCCGGCACGGTTCCGGTGGTGGAACTGAATGAAATCTTCCGTCAGGCTCAAGAAAGCCGGATCGTTGTCAATGCCCATAAAATCAATAGGGGAATTCTTCCGACATTTGAAAACCATGAACCGGGCAATGATTTTTATTTTATTGAGCAGGAAGATCCTGAAAAGGTTCTGGAGATTATACTGGAACTGACAAAGACACGTATCCCCAGACATTTCGCTTTGGATCCGGTGGACGACATCCAGGTGTTGACACCCATGCACAAGGGTATCGTAGGATCCGGGAACCTCAATATGGCCCTCCAAGAAAGTCTTAATCCTTCTCAGGAGATGATTACACGAGGAAATCGAAATTTCAAGGTCAACGATAAAGTCATGCAGATCAGAAACAATTATGACAAAGAGGTGTTCAATGGCGACATCGGCAGGATTGCCGACATACGACAGGAGGATTATGAGACTACGGTAACGTTTGACGGACGGGATGTTATTTACGGTTTTTCCGATCTGGATGAATTGGTTCTGGCCTATGCCATCTCCGTGCACAAGTCACAGGGCTCGGAATATCCGGCCGTGGTGATCCCTGTGCTAACCCAGCATTATGTCCTTTTGCAGCGAAACCTGATCTATACGGCCGTAACAAGAGGTCGAAATTTGGTGGTAATGGTCGGCACCCGGAAAGCCTTTGCCATGGGCGTCAATAACGATAAAACCCAAAAACGTTTTACCTACCTAAAACATCGATTGAATTGAAACTTCGCGTTAACTTTTGCTGGAGGTAATCGTTTGAAAAGAAGTGATCTGCTGTTTAACTTTACGGCTTTTGCATTTCGGACATTGATACTTTTTCTTTTCATATTCCGAAATTTTCATAATCAGTGTAAAGGGCTTCTGACATTTTTCACAAATGAATTCGTATGTAGGCATGGCATCCTCCTTTTACATATTAAGTCCTTTAACGCTGAAGGTTATTATTTTATACATTCTTACGCGCTGGATATCAACCAAAATTCAAGATTTTGTTTGCGCTCATTTTGGGTTTAAGCGTTTATCAGATCTTTCCTTTTAAATATCGTTGTCTTTTTGGCTCGGGAAATTTTTCAATGGCATACCGCAACATGGTGCGGGGCATTTTCATATAATGTTTTTTCAGAAATGTCTCCTCGGCGACCCGATCCCTTTTGCCGATCTCCCGGAGCATCCACCCCACGGCCTTATGAATCAAGTCCTCCGGGTCCGTCAGCAGGATTTCTGCAATTCCCAGGGTTTCTTGGTATTGACCGAGCTTGATAAAATAAAACGTTGATATGATCGCAATCCTCCGCTCCCACAAATTTTCGGATTTTGCGAGTCTAAAAAGAGGTGCCTTGTTTTTGCCCATGAGGAAGGCGCCGACAATATGATGGGCGGACCCGTCGACCAAATCCCAACTGTTTATGAATGGTGTGTTTTCAAGGTAGAGCTCGTATATTTTCTTTTTTGTGATTTCATCGCCACTCGCAAAGTTGCGAACCAGAATCAGCAGTGCAAGAAGCCTTTCTTCATGAATTGAAGACGCGAGTAACGCCCTGACTTCCGAGATGGTTATATCTTGAAACTCTTTGGCCAGTTTCCTGAGGTCGGGAACTTTGACACCGATGAAAATATCACCCTCACCATATTCACCGGGTCCGGTCTTGAAAAATTTTTGCAGGATCTCTGCCGTCTCGCTGCTCGCAAGTTGTTTTAATCTTTTTTGGATGTTTTTCATGAGACGTTCGGGTTATAAGTTCCTTCCGATCGGAAATAACGGCACCGTCTTTTTTTGCTTGAAGTGAATCAACAGGATGCCTGACACAATCAACAGCAAGGCAATAAGAATATTGGCGGTTATGGGTTCTCCCAGCATTAGACCTCCCAGGACGACACCCGAAACCGGCATGATGAAAATAAAAGAATGCAGCGCTACGGCGCCGTACTTTTGGAGCAAGGTCATCCAGGCCACGAAACAGAAAGAAGCGGTCACAAGTCCCTGATACAACAGCGCGCACAAAACATTACCGTCAACATGGGCGATCATCATCGGGTCCCAAAGAAACCCTTCGAGAAAAAATAAAGGGACCGAAAATATCATGGGGTAAAGTACAATGTGAAACGGCTTAAAAGCGTGTATGACCCGTTTGGTATAAACCGCGCTGCATGACCAGAGAAAAGCTGCCAAAAGAATCATGAGATCCCCGACTTTAAAATCGGTTGTGATCCCCTTTTTTTCTAAAAACACGAAGGCCACCCCGGTGAATCCCAGCAGGATGCCCAAGATTTTCCTTTTGGTAATCTGATCTCCGGGAATGAAATAATGTGCCAGAAACAGTGTAATAAAGGGTTGAAAATTGACCAGCAAGGTCCCTCGGGAAGCGTTGCTTTTGCTGAGTCCAAGATAAAAAAGCGACAGCTGCACGGTAAACAGCATGGAGATAATCAGCAATTTCTGAAACTGGCCCGATCTGATATTGAAAGATCTCCCGGTCATCCGTGCCCATAAAAAAATCGTTACGGAGGCGAGACTAAAACGGAGGCCGGCGGTGGTAAAAACCCCTAAGCCTGAAAGACTGATTTTTATCGCTACGGCATTCGCACCGAAAAGGATGCACAGACATACCGAAAAAATGCCTGCGGAAAGAGAAAGTTCCTGATTTTGAGGTTTAGGGTCGATCACGCTTCAGTCTATCCGAACCGAGTCACCGGGGTTGGGGACAAATGCCGAGAAGCCTTCATTTTGCAAATGCTGTGCAAATGCAATCGACTGGTCTTCTTCGCCATGGACGACGGCAATTTTTTTAATACGTAAGTTTGATGTTTTAAGAAAGCGGACCATTTCGTCTCTATCGCCATGTGCACTGAATCCCCCCAGTTGCCTGACCCGGGCTTTCAACGGATAAATTTTATTTAGAAATTTCAGCATCGGCGGTGGTCCCTTTCGGCCGGCTTCCTCATAGGCCAGGCCCTGTTCGAGAATCCGACGCCCCAGGGTATTTTGTGCCATATAACCGACGATGAGGATGGTATGACGGCGGTTGTGAATTTTATGACGCAGGTGATGAAGGACACGACCGGCTTCACACATGCCCGATGCCGAAATGACAATATGGGGTTTTTCTTCCCGGTTGAGGGCCATCGATTCTTCCACCGAACCGACAAAATGAACCTGGTCAAAATAGAACGGGTTGTGCCCTTTTTGTAAAAATGTTTCATGGGTTTCAAGGTCATACACTTCAGGGTGTTCGCCAAAAACCCGGGTAATGTTCGTGGCCAGAGGGCTGTCCACAAATATCGGAATCCGAAGGACCTCCTTGTCGTTATACAGTTCATGAAGCACATATAACAGTTCCTGGGTCCGGCCATAGGCAAACGCAGGAATAATGATGGCGCCGCCCCGTTCAATTGTTTCGTTGAGAATCCTTTTTAATCCTTTTTTCAGATCTTTGATCGGCTCATGAAAGCGGTTGCCATACGTACTTTCCATGATCATAAGGTCGACGTCTTGATCGGTTGCCTCGAAATTAGACGCAGGGTCCTTAATGATCGGTTTGTTGAATCTGCCGATGTCGCCGGTGTAACAAACGGTGTACCTTCGGCCGTTATTTCGAATCTTTATCATGGATATGGCCGATCCCAAAATATGACCGGCTTCGTAAAACGTGCAGGTTGCATCTTTTCCGATGGTCGCTGTGCTGCGGTAGGGGTATCCTTCAAAAGACGCCAGGGCAT
>JAQBBE010000004.1:0-6532 GCA_032126435.1 Desulfobacterales bacterium
AGTGTTTCAAGCGGTGATGCGTTAAAAATTTCAAGCTGTTTGAGGAGCTTGCGACGAGTTCTTGAAATTTAGCAGCACAGCTTGAAACGCCCCCAAATGGTCACTGAGCGAGCAAAACGGACTTTTTACGAGACCATCAATGTTGCTAACTTGAGATTATAAAACCAGATTCAACTCCTGCACGCAATGATTTTTTCTGAAGAGGACATAAGAAACCATTCGACGTTACAATCTGCAACGAAGCATTCTTTTTTTGCAATATAGCATAACATATTAATATCAATTTGTATTTTAATCTATGCGTAAAGAAGCATTGCAAATTGTAACTATCCTTTCACAATTTCGGTTTCACACCAGTAACAGTATTTAATCAATTTTTTCAATATGATACCATAATTTTTGCATTATTGGCACAGGAGTTGCTGTATCAATGGCCAAAGGCAAAAAACAAATCGCACAAAGGAGAGATTTAGCCATGTTTAAATTCAAAGAGACTTTCGACAGATTGATGGTGGCAATTACCTTTGCCCAAGCCAATGAACATGAGCTTGCGCTCGATGTCTTACATGACCGACCGGAAAGGGACAGCCGGAAAAGAGTCGATGCCCATATTCGACGCAGCGAAGAAACCCGGCCGCAGATGCGCATTTAACCGGGCCGATGTGTTGAAGGGTAAAAGGGGATAAAAATGAAAAAAGTTTTATTGGCCATAGACGGTATGACACCCGACCGAAAGGCATTTCGCTACGCGGTTGCACTTTGCCAGCGAATAAGAGCGGAGTTGAGCATATTTCAGATTATCAGGCCACAGTATTATCGAGAATATAAAAAAAAGATCCGAAAGAAAGGCTTGTTCGCGAGAAAGTTTGTTGAAGGGTCTATGATGGCGGCCACCTTTGCCGAAGCCGGTGAACATGAGACCGCTTTGGATATCATGGCCGAGGTTTCAAAGGAAATCAGACGTCTCTTGCAGGAATCCGAAGAAGCAGGCGTTCATTGTCATTTTTCGATCAAGTCGGGGAATCCTGAAAAGGAGATTGTCAATTATGTAAACGACCATCGGAACGTTGTTTTGACCATCTACGATGTTTCTGATCAAGGTGCCGATCAAAACGCCAGTATTTCTGAAAAGAAAAATGCACTCGCAAAAATAACAAAAAGATTGTCCGTTCCCTTGGTCACTGTTCACACATAGAAACCAATAGAAAAAGAAATAAATAGAACAGAGGAGGAGATAGAAAATGGCAGGAATTTTTGGAAGAATCAAACAAAAGTTGAGTAAAGCCGGCAGTAAAATGGACAAGTATCAGGAGGCGATCACATTTGCCCAAGCCGGTGAATCCGAATATGCTATGGAAACAATGGCGGAACAAAGAGAAGAGCAAGCACCTACAAAATTACTGGTTATGGGCAGAGAAAGCGCTTTTTCAAAAGAAATCATCGACTATGCTCTGGAAATGGCGCAGCGGATGTCCTATGATATTCTGGCCTTAAATACTGCTCCTTTGTCCTGCGATACATTCAAGCTCTTTTCGTCTTCTCGCAATCAGGTCTGTGAAGAGTTTAAGAGCATGTCTGAAAAAAATGCCGCTTTATTTCAGGAAGCTGCTGCTGAAAAAGGGATCCATTTTGACCACATCGTGATGTTCAGCGAGCCGGAAGCGGCGCTGGAATCCATCACCATAGAACACAGAGATATCGCTTTTGTGGTTTCGGAAACGGTGGAAGATCGTGCCGTAAGCAGAATAGAAGAGGGTGAACGCCTCCGCACCAATCTTTTCGTTTATTCCATGGTGTAAGGGGCATTTTAGTACTCGTGATGACCGGTTTTTTTGCGATCCAAAATTGCCGGCAATAGCCGCTGATGGATGACGAATCATCGGAAAACCCAAGTCAGCAGACCGCATATAATCCGAAATCCGGCCTTTGTAAAAAGGCCGGATTTTCTTTTTTTACCGCTTATCTCTCTGCAGGGCGTTATAATTTGCAACACCATCTTCGTTTTTGCAACACCACATAACCGATTGTATTATTTATTGTTTAGAGTTTTGGCTTTTAATTTATTGCATATTGCAACACACGGTTTGTGCATTTTGTTAATGCCAATTGCCTCAATATATTTAACAATATCAGTAAGATTAATTACAATTCGTGAAGTTGGCACGAATGATGCTGGTTTCTGTAGTAAAATTTTCTAAAACGCTGATAACGGATGTTTTAATAGCTTAGAATGGAGGGAGATATGGATACACATTTTATTTTCGGCCTGGCGCTGGTTGCCTTTGCTTTTGGGTTATGTTTTAAGTTTAGAAAGAATAAAAAGAAATAACAGGTTGATAACCAGGTAATTTTTTGGACTATGCGAGTACACGAGGAACAGAAAGGAATATCTTAGCAATGACACCTGAAATGATTTTGACCATGATCGTACTTGGTTTTGCAATTGTTCTGTTTATTTTTGAATGGGTTCGCGTCGATGTTGTGGGGATTATTATGATGGTTTTGCTTCCCCTTATCGGTCTGGTATCGCCCAAAGAAGCATTCTTAGGATTAAGCAGTAACGCCGTTGTCTCCATCATAGCGGTGATTATCATCGGCGCCGGTCTTGACAAAACAGGGGTAATGAACAAAGTGGCCGGACCCATCGTCAAGCTGGCCGGCAACAGTGAAAAAAAGGTGATTACCCTGATATCCGGCACCGTGGGAATCATTTCCAGCATGATGCAGAACATCGGAGCTGCTGCGCTGTTCCTTCCAGCGACCCAGCGGATTTCCAAAAGAATGGGGATACCAATATCTCGAGTGCTGATGCCCATGGGATTCTGTGCCATCATCGGCGGGACCATCACACTGGTCGGCGCCAGTCCCACCATTCTGTTGAACGATTTAATGGTTCTTGGCGGGAAAAAGCTGGAGCCTTTCGGTCTTTTTACCCAAACTCCCATCGGGATCTGCCTCCTTTTCAGTGCCATTATCTATTTTCTTATTTTAGGCAAATTTGTCCTTCCGGCCGCAGAAGGCGAAGCGGAAAAAGGGGTCACGGCGTTGCTGATGGAAGCCTATGAGGGACTTGAACATACATTTGAAATCCACATTCCCGATAATTTTGACGGTCCCAGAACCTTAGAGGACCTGGCCATCAGGCCCAAGTTCCTGGTGACGGTAGTGGCCATCAATTTTGCTTCTGAAAATGAAAAAAGTTTTGTGCCGAAAAGCAGCAATGCAATCTCTCCGGGAGATGACATTGCCGTTATCGGGCAGGTAAAAATGATTCATATGCTGGCTGAAGAATACGGATGGGAAGTTAAAGACGGCCTGGATATTTTCGGAGAGAGTCTTGCCGTTATTAATGCCGGAATGGCGGAAACGGTGGTTTCTCCCCGGTCTGAATTGATCGGAAAAACCATGAGTCAAGTCAATTTTAAAGAATTGTACGGCGTAAATCCGGTGGCGCTGTTTACCGGCAATAAAATTATTTACAGCAACTTAACCCATATCCGGCTCCAAATGGGCGACACCCTGTTACTTCAAGGACCTTGGGAGAAATTTCACATTTTAAGAAATCAGCCTCAGCCACGCGCGCTCACCTTTGCCACGGCTCTGGAAGGTGAAATCATGCGCCCTGAAAAGGCCAAGCTGGCGGTGATCTGGCTGGCAGTGGCACTGGGACAAATTATAATTTTTAAGATTCAGCTTTCGGTGGCCCTCATGTCCGGAGCCCTCGGCATGATCATCACCGGTGTGCTCTCGGTGGATGAAGCGTATCGCGCTGTGGACTGGATGACGGTTTTCCTCTTGGCCGGACTGATTCCTTTAGGTATGGCCTTTGAAAAAACCGGAACTGCTGCTTTTATCGCCCAATTCGTATTGGGGTTGCTGGGCCATCCCTCTCCCATTGTACTCCTGGCGGCGGTGGGTGTCATGACCTCTTTTTTCACCCTGGTGATTTCCAATGTGGGCGCAACGGTTCTCTTGGTTCCGCTGTGCATGAACATGGCGGTCATGGCCGGCGGTGATCCAAGAATGGCCGCACTGGTTGTGGGACTGTCCGCGTCCAACACGTTTGTGCTGCCAACCCATCAGGTCAACGCGCTCATTATGAGGCCCGGGGGGTATCGAACCGTAGACTATGCCAAGGCAGGTGTGGTGATGACGGTCATCTTTTTAACGGTTGAACTTACAATCCTCTATTTCTTTTACGGAATTCAATAAAATTATCACGAAAGCGCGAAAAATACATTTGTATGTTTTTGTGTTTATCTTTAGAAAAACTTTGCGTTAGGAGATTATTTATTATGGCGATTATAACCATATCAAGGGGATGTTTCAGCCACGGTCAGATGATTGCCGAGAAAGTTGCCGAAATGTTAGGATATGAATGCGTGAGCAGGGAAATCCTGGTCGAAGCCGCCCATCTATTTAAGGTTTCAGAAAAAAAACTGCTCAAATCGCTTCATGACGCCCCGACCATTCTTGAACGGATTACACACGGTAAAACAAAATATCTTGCCCAACTTCAGGCTGCCCTGCTCGAATATGTCAAAGAAGACAACATCGTATATCACGGTCATGCCGGACATCTTCTGCTTACGGATATTCCTCAGGTTCTGAAAGTGAGGATACTCGCTGAAAAAGAGGACAGGATCGCCTTGCTACAACAAAAGCAAAATATATCCCGAGAAAAGGCATTGACAGTTATTGAAAGTGAAGACCAAAATCGTATTAACTGGACGCGCTACCTTTACAAAACGGATATCAACGACCCCTGGCTTTATGATATTGTAATTAAAATCGGGTTGTTGACAATCGACGATGCCTGTGAAATCATCTGCCGTGCGGCAAAAAGCGAAAGCTATCAAACATCCCCGGAATTTAAACAGGCAATCGTTGATCTTGCCATTACCAAACATGTTGAAGCATCGCTTCAATCGATCTGTGAAGCTGATGTCTTCGTCAGAAACGGGGAGGTTCATGTAAAGGTTGCAGCCCAAAAAATCAAAAAAACCGGTTATTCCAGTCCGGCATTGCAACACCATATCGGAGAAACGTATCAGAATGATTTAATCCGTGAGATTAAGGAAATAACGAATAAAATCCATGGAGTTAAAGGTGTTTTCTGTCAAGTTGACCCGCCTTATTATACTTAGAGATCGAGAGTCAGGGATCAAAAACCAAGTGCTCTATTCTCAATATAAAACAAGTTAAGTCGTATGAAAATCAGTATCAGAAAAAAGATTTTTCTCGCTTTTGCGATATTTATCAGTCTGAGTGCGCTGATATGGGCGCGCAGTTATTACAGCCAGTATATTCTCAATCAGAAGATCCAGATCATTGAGAGAAAATACGATCTTTTTAATGCCATCCTGGAAGCCCGCCGGTATGAAAAAAACTATTTTTTATCCTTTGACAAAGAAAATATTGTTCAAGCCCTCGACTATGTCCGTCAGGCTGAGGATATCCTTCGTAATATATTGAAAAAATACGGGAAGTACACCCTGGCCAAAAATCTCGATCAAAGGATTAGCGAACTGGTGACATACAAGGAGTCTCTTGCAAATCTCCTGAAATTACAGGAAGAAGGACATTTGGTGGTCCCTCCGGATATCATTGAATTAATCCGAAAGCAGGGAAGAATTCTCACCAGTGAACTGGAAAAAATCGCAAAAAAGGAGAGTGAATTTACACGGGACCTGATCGGAAAATCTAAGACCATTCATTTTTTGGCGCTGATACCTGTATTTATCCTTTCGGTTTTGATTGCGCTTTTTTTGGTCTTTAATGTCAATCGTCCGTTAAAAACCATCGAAAACGCCATTGCCAAAATCGCCAGCGGAGATTTTGAGAATATGCCGGAAATAAAGACCGGAGATGAATTTGAATCTTTGGTGGCCAGCCTGAACGATATGATCAGCGAACTGAACAAACGGAGCAAACAGCTCGTTCAGGCGCAAAAGCTGGCTTCTTTGGGGAGACTGACCTCGGGTGTGGCCCATGAATTGAACAATCCTCTCAACAATATATCCACATCGATTCAAATTCTCATTGAAGAAATCGAAGAAGATAATCTGGAATATAAAAAAGAACTGTTGGTCGGTGCTGAAAAAGAAGTGGAAAGGGGAAAGGAAATCGTTCGTTCGCTATTGGAATTCGCCAGAGAAAGGACTCTGACCCTAAAACAGGTAAATTTTCTGGATCTGGTTAACAGTGCAATTAAACATGTCAAATCGGAGATCCCGGATAATATACGTCTTAAAGTGGAGGTGCCTGATAACATACAGGCCACTGTTGGTCTACGTATTAGAAGCGTTATGATCAATCTTATTACAAATGCCGTCCATGCGATGAAAGACGGTGGAGAAATTACCATCAAAGCTAAGAACGAATTTGACAGAGAGGGATTTTCCTTTCAGGTGATTGACACCGGTGAAGGAATTCCTCAAAATATCATCACAAAGATTTTTGACCCTTTTTTCACCACAAAAGACGTCGGCAAGGGATCAGGGCTGGGACTTTCCATCACTTACGGCATCAT
>JAQBBE010000005.1:0-5371 GCA_032126435.1 Desulfobacterales bacterium
CTTCAGGGAAATTCTCAACAAAAACAATTATACCGCCGTCATTCGGCACAGCAAAGGACAGGATATTTCCGCGGCCTGCGGTCAGCTCAGCACGAAATCTGATGTCATTTAACGAATTGTTATTAAAGTAGATTTCAATGAGCAGAGATCAGCCCCACAACCGGCACCCTATCGCCGGAAAACAATTTAAAACAGCTGCAAATTTTTTCAAAAAAAAAGTGAGAAAGTGGTAAATTTTCGCTTGATTTTTTCATAGATGTGATTAGAGTGAACATTAATATTTTCTAACTTCTTATTATAAGGAGACACAAGAAATGGATGATGGGATATCACTTTTACAATGTCATAGTAAAGATGCGGCCAAAGATGAAATTCAGGAGGAATGTGAAGAACCTCCGGGTATACTTTTATCATTAACCAGCCTGCACCCCAAACCCCAGAAAATTATCACCCCCCGGCAAACGGCGGTCGTTTTACCCTTCACCGCCAGGCGACAGTCCAAAACATCCAGTAAAACCAGGGTATTCCGACGCGAGTTCTTTCCAAATGCAAGCGACAAGGAATGGAACAACTGGCATTGGCAGATCAATCATCGAATACATACGATCCTTCAGCTTCGTCGGTTTTTAAACCTTTCAACAGAAGAAACCGACGCTTTGGGGAATTTGTCGGTCAAACTGCCGTTGGGGATAACGCCCTATTATATGAGCCTTATCTCCCGGGAAGACCCTGATTCTCCTTTGAGACGAACGGTGGTTCCGACGGTCCATGAATTTTTTAAAGCACCCGAAGAAGCCGACGACCCCCTCTGCGAAGATCGTCAGAGTCCTGTGCCGGGGCTTGTCCATCGGTACCCGGACAGAGTTCTTTTACTCGCGCACGATTTTTGTTCCACCTACTGCCGGTATTGCACACGATCACGGGTTGTCGGGCATGGCAGATTGTACCCTACCCGGGATCGCCTGGAAAAGGCCATGGATTATATCCGGGCCGACACTCAAATCCGGGACGTTCTCATTTCCGGAGGGGATCCGCTGACGTTGAGCGATGATCGCCTCAATTGGATTCTCACAAAACTGCGTCAGATACCCCATGTGGAGATTGTGCGCATCGGGACGAAAGTTCCGGCTGTTTTGCCCCAGCGGATCACGCTTCAGTTGGTCCGAATGCTTAGGCGGCATCATCCGATATGGATGAGTCTTCATTTCACCCATCCGGATGAATGCACGCCGGAAGCCTATCGGGCCTGTGCCATGCTGGCGGATGCCGGCATCCCCCTAAACTCCCAGACGGTGCTTTTGGCGGGGATTAACGACACCGTCGATACCATGACGGAACTGATGCATCACATGCTGAAGATGAGGGTTAGACCCTATTATCTTTACCAATGCGATCCCATTTCAGGATCTTCACATTTTCGCACACCCGTAGAGAAAGGATTGGAAATCATCAGAGGATTGAGAGGTTTTACCAGCGGCTATGCCGTCCCCACCTATGTGATCGATGCCCCCGGGGGAGGCGGCAAGATTCCTGTAATGCCCGAGTATGTCATGGGTCGCGACAATTCGGAGTGGTTTCTGCGCAACTATGAAGGAAAAACCTTTCAGTATCCGGACCCGCAGCGGCACATATCCCCGTCGTTTGCGTGCAATCCTGCGGCCCATGAAAAAGTTGAGGATATTCCGTTGAAATAGACATTATTTTCGATGGCATCCAAACGTAAGCACTCTTTGGTTAAGGGTTCCGGATGTTGCCGACATCCGACAATCGGGCGTATGCCGGATAATCATGTGATAATAACGAGTTAAAGACTTGCCGCCGGCAAGTCTTTTGTATTTAAGGCTTTTATTTTTTAAACACCCATGAATGCGTGTGGGAGGATCCATATGATCGATCATGTTGTTTTATGTACCCTTTGTGCTCAGCAAGGCAAAACCTGTTGCGTCGAGACGGATATTTTTGTAACAATAGGTGATGTGCGCCGGATCTTCAATTTTACGAAAAAGCACGATTTTTATGAATTTCGCCGGTGCTCCACAGAAGCTTACAGGGATCAATCCGATGATCCCCAGTGGGATTGCCAGGTGTTTGGACCCGATGGAACCCGCCGTGTCGTCAAACGGGAATCTTCAGGCAGGTGCCTGTTTTTGAGCACCATGGGGTGTACCCTTCCGTTGGCCGTTCGTCCTCTGGTTTGCCGGTTGCACCCGCATCTTTATAACGCTCAGGGCTTCTATCCGGACCTGGCGCCGGAATGCCCCGTACATCTGTTGCCGCCCGGCAAGCACCCGGAACAAACGATTCAAGGTTTTCGCCGGGGCGAGGCCGAGCATTGGCATCACCTGCTCTACCAGGAAATTATGGAAAAAGGAGACCCGTCGTCATGAAGATCGGTTTGACCTATGATCTGCGGTCCGACTATCTGGCGGCCGGCTACGACGAATTGGAAACAGCCGAGTTCGACCGGGAAGACACCATTGACGCTCTTGAAACAGCCATCAGGGGGCTGGGGTATACAACGGATCGCATTGGAAATGTCCGCCGGCTCATTGAACGACTGGCCCGGGGAAACCGCTGGGATCTGGTCTTTAACATCGCCGAGGGAATAAACGGTATCGGTCGGGAAGCTCAGGTACCGGCGATTCTGGACGTATACAACATTCCCTACACCTTCTCGGATCCTCTGGTCATGAGCCTGACCCTTCACAAAGGTATGACCAAGCGGGTCATTCGGGATGCTAAGATTCCCACATCCGATTTTTGGGTGGTAGAAAAAGAGGGTGACGAAAGGTCGGTGACCTTTCCGCCGCCTTATTTTATCAAGCCGGTGGCCGAAGGTACGGGAAAAGGGGTCAGCCCGCATTCAATTCTTCATCACCATCGTGATCTGGCCTCGGCCTGTGGGGTCATGGGACGTACTTACAACCAACCGGTTCTGGTGGAGCGTTATCTTTCCGGGAGAGAATTTACCGTCGGAATTATCGGAACCGGAGCGGATGCCGAGGTTTTGGGCACCGTTGAAGTGATCTTGCTGGCCGGCGCCGAAGCGGGGGTATATTCTTACGTCAACAAAGCGCGTTGCGAAGAACTGGTTCAATATCGTTCGGTTCGATCCTTAGAAGAACCGCTGATCCAAGAAACCGAAGACATCGCCCTCAATGCCTGGCAGGTTTTGGGCTGCCGGGATGCCGGTCGCGTGGATATTCGGTGCGATGAGGCCGGTCAACCTTATTTTCTGGAGATCAATGCCCTGGCCGGATTGCATCCGGACCATTCGGATTTGCCGATTATCTGCAAAGAAATTCCCCTTTCTTATGGGGGCTTGATTGAACGCATTCTTGCATCGGCCTTAAAGAGAATCGACCGGAACAAACTCCCAAAAGGGAAAGAAACCTGATGCGTATTGCCGTCGTTCACAACGCGACAGGGCCGGAAGACCGCCCGGATGAACAGGATGTCCTGGTCCAGGCGGAGGCCGTCTCCCAATCATTGAAAGAACTGGGCCACGACGTCGTTCAAATGCCGTGCACCCTGGATCTTTTGAGTATTAAGGATCGACTGCTGGCCCATGAACCCCAGTTGGTATTCAATCTGGTGGAATCTTTAGATGGTCAAGGCCGGTTGATCCATTTGTTTCCGGGTCTTCTGGATGCCATGGGGATATTTTACACCGGGTCGTGTACAGAGTCCATTTTCGTGACCTCCCACAAGGCCCTGGCAAAGGAACGAATGGTTCTGGCAGGGCTCCCCACGCCGGCGTGGATTGGCCCCAGTCCTTGCGATTTGCCGTTCGTTTGCAAAAATTTGCGTTCATCGGAAAAGGAACGCTGGCTGGTAAAATCGATCTGGGAGCATGGTTCCCTGGGATTGGACGATGATGAACCCGTCGAAAACAAGGGTCTTGAGACCTTGCATCAAATTCTTAAGGAGCGAGCCCCGAAACTTGGGGGGAGCTGCTTTGCCGAGGTGTTTGTGGAAGGGCGGGAATTCAATCTCTCGATTCTCGAAGGCGCGGCGGGGATTCAAGTGCTTCCTCCGGCGGAGATTATTTTCGAAAACTACGGCACACAAAAACTTACCATCGTGGGATACCGGGCAAAGTGGGACAGCTCGTCCTACGAATATCATCACACCCCCAGACGGTTCGATTTTCCCTCGTCCGACGCACCCCTTCTTCAACAGCTGAAAAATCTGGCTGTCCGTTGCTGGGAGGTCTTCGGCGTGAGGGGGTATGCCCGCATCGATTTTCGCGTGGATTTACAGGGTCGGCCATGGATTCTCGAAATCAACGCCAATCCCTGTCTTTCTCCGGATGCCGGGTTTGCTGCGGCGGTCAATCGATCCGGAATGACCTTTGTCCGCGCCATTGAAAGCATCGCAATGAACGGAATCTCGACCCAAAGGAGGTGATCCCATGCTTCGTATCCGGCGTATTTATGATGATATTCTTCCTCGAAACAAGGAGGCCTTGCGACAGGTCAAAGACATTCTCAGGACCCGTTTCAGTGAGGTTCCCCAAGAGGAGATCGATCAGATCGGGGAAAAGCTCCGCAATCCCTTTAAACATCAATTTCGTTCTATCCTGTTTGTGGCCGAGAGCCTGAATAACCGGGTTTTAGGGTTTGCGATTCTTTTGTATGAACCCGAGATCAACTTTTGTTATTTAGACTGGATCGCCACGGCCAGCGGAAAAACCGGCGGCGGGCTCGGCAGTGCCGTTTATGACACGATTCGGAAGGAAGCTGTGGATCTCAAGGCAAAGGGACTTTTTTTTGAGTGCCTTCCGGACGACCGAGAAGCCTGTCCGGATGAGACCCTGCTCAAGGAAAATTGTGCAAGGCTCAGGTTTTATGAACGGTACGGCGCCCGTCCAATTGTAAATACGGCCTATGAAACGCCGGTGACACCCGGCGATTCCTGTATGCCGCATCTGGTCCATGACGGGCTGGGACTGCCCAAACTTCCGGATTCGGCCTATGTTCGAAAGGTGGTGCGGGCCATCCTCGAGCGAAAGTATGCAGACTATTGCCCCACCGAATATGTGGAAAAGGTCGTCAAGTCCGTTCGAGACAATCCGATTCAACTCAGGCTCCACCGGTATGTCAAACCCGAGGCGGCCCAGCCACAGGTCAAAAGCCAGTCCCTGGAACAGATCGGGCTGGTGGTCACGGACCGTCACGCCGTCCATCATGTCCATGAGCGTGGATACGTGGAATCTCCGGTCAGAATTCGCAGCATCCTGGGGAAACTGGAAAAATCGGGAATCTTTGCCCGGATCAAGCCCAAAAGTTTTCCGGACAAACACCTTTTTACGGTTCATGACGACCGGTTCGTCCGTTATCTCAAGCGGGCTTGCGAGGAGATGCCCGAA
>JAQBBE010000006.1:0-4048 GCA_032126435.1 Desulfobacterales bacterium
GATATCTGATCATTTGGGGATCCAGTGTTTCAAGCGGTGATGCGTTAAAAATTTCAAGCTGTTTGAGGAGCTTGCGACGAGTTCTTGAAATTTAGCAGCACAGCTTGAAACGCCCCCAAATGGTCACTGAGCGAGCAAAACGGACTTTTTACGAGTTTGTCAAAATTTAAGACCTCTGTTTTCGGTGGAGCTTCTCGTTAACCCCATGGCGCCGATGTTCGTGAGTTCGCACATCGGCGCCGCTCCTCTTGGTAAAACGGAGCATCTCAAGGCGAATTTATTTTAACAATCGTTTCGGTCCACGGCGCGGCTGATGTTCACCCGATGTATCCGGAGGTATTTCTTCCTGCTCTTTGGTGGTGCACAACCGAAATAAGGCGTAAATCGGGCACCAACCGATAACGGCTGTCAAAAGGATAACAATACCAAAAATTGCCAACAACCCGCCGATATAAATACTGCCAAAGATAATAATAAACGCAAGTGCAGTACGAATTAACCGATCGGTTTTACCTATATTACTTTGCATTATTCCACACCTCGATACCAACCCATAGTTTCTGGGAAGTGACGTTATCAAACACCTCAAAGCTCATATCGTCCGTATCTACGATGATGAATTAGATACTCACGGGCTTACGCCCGTGGCATTTGTGAAACGAGCTACCGATTTCAAAATTTCATCATGAAATCATTTTGATCATTTTGACAAAGGAAAAAGCGACCGGGGATTCCGGCATGCTTGCCGTATAATGAAAAAATGATAGATTAAGTTCACCATGCATCATTTCTTGCTAAAAACATGAATTGACCTATCCGTATCCTTATCTGAGTGTATTTTTGCTGTTAAACTGTCTTCCCATGTGAATAAAACTTCCGGATCGGTAACGACGACAACTGCACATTTGGACCGGAAACTGACGCGTTCCACCACACTTCCGGCATACCATTTCCCGGCCTTTTCCTTTGTATGAGAACCCATCGCAATGAGGTCCGCATCTTTTTTTTCGGCACATTTTAATATTTCCAGATGGGGCAGAGCACCTCCCCAAACAATATATTCATGGTCCGTGCCTTCAAGGAACTCGTGGCAAAATTCTCGGAGCCTTTTCTTCGCCGAGTCGATATCTGCCTCATAATCAACCCTGGAGTATTTGGGAAGCGGCGGAACGGGTACCATGTGAAATAGATAAATTTTCGAGCCGTATTCCTGAGCTAATTTTACTGCAAAACATAATCCACATTCACAGGATTTTGAAAAGTCGATACTCACCAAAATCTTTTTGAACTTCAACCGCTCTTTTTGAATCGACGGATTAACAATCATTACCGGGCAATTCTCACGCATGATAACACCTTCTACAGTACTCCCGATCTTTCCGACCACTCTGACCACTCCTTTTTCTTCAGCCCTTGTAGAATGAGGGCCTATAATGATCAGGTCTGCACTTATTTCCCTTGCCCATCTCAAGATTTCCTCCCAGGGAAAACCGGGCGTTGCTCTGATTTCATAATTAAGAGAAGGTTGAAAAACTTCGGTATAGATATTCTTTATTTGTGTATTAACGATCCTTTCGTAATCTTTATCGGTCGTAATATCTTTACCGGTTCTAAAGTGCTTTATAAGATGACGATTCTCTGTTGAAGCCGATTCCAGAACATGAAGAATATATAACTTTGCCTGATGCTGTTCGGCAATTTTCGCAGCCGTTAAAACCGGTGCATCAAAAGCTGTTATTAAGTCTGTTGCCGCCAATATTTTATAAAACATTTTTGCCTCCTTTTCAGCCTTATGTTCCAAGGTTATGACGCAAAAGCTTCTATATAATCCTTGGCCAAAATTTTCTGCATGCATTCTTCCAGCGGCTTTTCGGTATTAACGCGAATGTGCATTGCTTTGCCGACTTCATTCAATGCTTCAAACCTTTCTCTGAAATATTCAAAATGGTGCATACGTGCATCGGAAATGGAAAATTTAGTCTTTCGATTCGACAGGCGTTCTTTTAACAACGCTTCTTTGAGTACACATTCTACAAAGATAATGTTAGCATCCAGATCTCTTGCCATGCGCAAAGCTTCATCGCGATGATGTGCCTTCCCGTATGTTGCATCTAAAATAACAGAATTTCCCTTTTCAATCTCTTCTTGGGCCAACAGGAGGAGTTTACCGTATGTAAGGCCGCTGGCGCCTTTTGAATAAATGCCTTCTTCAAATGGCATATCCAACGGATCATCGGGTTTCATGCCGAACAATTCCTTGCGAATCACATCTGAATGAAATGTTTTGATTCCGAACATCCTGGAAAGTTCTCTTGAAATGGTACTCTTTCCCGAAGCCGGCATACCACATACCACCCAGAGTGTGGGGCGTGTGAACTGCACAGCGTACTGATAAGCAAAACCCAAGTACTTTCCGGCCTCCCCTATAAGCTTTGTTCTATCTTGTTCATTCAGGTTTCCTTCTAAAATACGAATGCAATCGACCTTGCACCGAACAAAAGCCCGGTAACATTTGTAAAAATCGAAAAGAATAAAAACATCCTGATCTTCTGCGTGCTTCGCATAATCATTCAAAAGATAATTGGCGATCATAGAAAAGCCTTCGCAATCGAGATCCATCGCTAAAAATGATAGATCTGATGCGATATCATGGTATCTGAAACGTTCATTGAATTCAATACAGTCAATGATCTGAATCCCATCATCGGTAAAGTAGATATGGCCGGTTCTCAAGTCCCCGTGGCAGTCACGAATTTTTCCGCTTTCGATTCGTTTGTCGAAAAGTTCTTTTCGTCTTCGTAAAAAAGAGCGTGTAGCGGATTGAACAATTTGAAATATTCGTTCATCAAGTATTTCCCCGGCGAATACCATTGTCTGTCTGAAGTTTTCCTCACAATTGGCCTGAATGGTTTCCCATGCCCCGGAAGAATGGATTTGCCCGGAGGATGGACTTCGACGATAAAAATCAGATAGAATTAAAGCGAGATTCTTAATATCATTTCTGTCAATCTTTTTTCTTTTCAATAGATTGACCATGGAGCGTTCCTCCGGAAGTTGACGCATTTTAACCGCATATTCAACAGGATCGCCCGGCCTGTCCAGATGGTACTTGCCGTCTTTGAAGGTAATGGCAACAACATCAAGATAGACATTGTGAGTCAAACGACGATTCAGAATAACTTCCTGATGACAATAATATCGACGTTTTTCCAGAGTGGTGAAATCGAGAAATTCCAGGTTGACCGGTTTTTTGATCTTATAGACATAATCGCCGGTCAGAAAGACTTTAGAAATGTGCGTTTCTTGCTGTTCGATGCTATTCACGGGGTGGGGATAAAAATCCGGCTTCTCCATGGCCTGAAAAAGTGTTACCTGTTGGCGGATTTCCATTTTTTATTCACATTTCGAGTTCAGAAGATTAATAAAACGATGTTTCTCCCGATAAAAATCGTCTTCCATTGTCTTGTGGGAGCATAATTAAATCTTATTCTATCATGTCTTGCGATATTCATGCCAGATCTGAAAAAATAGATAGTTTCCATCCATAAATGGCCCTTTTTGCCCTTATCTGCGTTCTCCGCGGGTTTCCGGTTGCGGCATACAGGGAATATGCCTCGCCACAAACCCTTGTGCGGCCTTGATCCGGACAAAAATTGCTCATTTATGAATAGGAAACGTACTGTGCCCATGTTATAATTGTGGATGGGCACTATATAATACTCAACTCCATCAACTCGCCCAGTTGAATTGCTCTTCGCACACCCCTTCGGGGATTCAGCAGGGCAAGTACATTCCCGAACGACTCGACTGAGGTCGCCGAGATTTTGCTGTAGGAAGCTATAATTGTCAGAATTTACAGCGTACAAAATGTCAGAATTTTTTACAAATTGTAAAGGAAAGATACCCGATCGATTCGATACAGCATCTTTTGAATATCACATGGTATGAAGTTGGAACCGTTTTCCAACCAATCCTAAGCGCTTCTCGAAAAGAAGATTGGTGCATATCTTCTTGATTTTAAACGGTTTTAAAATAAACAACTCCTCAT
>JAQBBE010000007.1:0-3679 GCA_032126435.1 Desulfobacterales bacterium
CGCAACCGGGTCTTGATTTGTTGTTTTTTCATTATGGCGTATGTCGTTTTTTTATGGAATAATTGATACTAAAATTAAATAATCTTAATATACGGCATGTACGGGTGTCAATCTGGACCGGATTTTTTGAACCGTCGAGCCATTCAAATAAGCCTTGTTTTTTTATTGTCAAACTAGTGATATATTGAGTTTATCTCAGTTCTGGGGAAAGTTGTGATATCATCTAATCCAGAATCAAATTTGATTCTTTTCCGAACTTGTGTTTACTTGCCAAAACAACAACCTGAAATCAATTCTTGTTCATTACATATACCATAAAATTGAAAAGGGCAAACCATGTGAAATGAATTTGCCTCTTATGAAAAAACGATATCCCAAATAATTTAGGGCTTCAATAACCTGTCGTTTATAGCACCTATTCACACTATCATTAGAAAAAGCAGGACTATTGCCGACCCTACCCCAAACCATAATGAACATACAGATGAATTTGATTTCTGCTACTGCATTTTACAAGGCTTTTAAATTCTCAATCTGGCAATCTTTGTCAAATTGAATCGCAATACCGTGAGGGGTGGAACGCACCATGCTTCCTGTGCAGCCCGTCAGACTCTCTATATCGTTAAATTCTTTAAGGTTGTCACTCGGGATGGTGAAATCCAGTATAAACCGTGTTCTATCCGGAAAAGAAGTTAGTGTAGTAATGAATGTTCCAGAATAAGATATGTCTCTGGTTTCAAGATTTAAAACCTTTTTTCTGTCTAATGATATGGTTTCCAGTCTTACAGGGAGTGGAATTTTTAGCCTTGCATATTGACGTCTCTCTTCCATTGATAGCACCTCTCTTTGCCAACGAATATCCCTTTTAAGGTATTAAACCGATATGATCGGGCTCCTGATAGAAAGGAGGTTAATTAAAAAATATGTTCAAGACGTTTGTATGTCAAATAAAAATGTAATGCCGGGGAGCATACCGGCATGGGGGTGGAGGTGTCCATAAGAAACTGAATGCTCCATAAACATATTATCGTGTACACATCTTTTAATTTTGTTTTTGGGTTTTGGTTTATAACCGAAATCATAAAAAGTACAGATCACTTGCCAAAAAAACAACCTGAAGCAAGTTTATATCAATTACATATATCGTAAAATCCATAAAAAAGCAAAAAAGGCAAACCCTGTAAAATGGATTTGCACTTATTGAAAAAACGATACAGGATTATATTTGGTTTCGTCTCTTTCTTTCAATATTTTCCAATTTTTTTAAGAGCCTCTTGATGTTTTTTTGCTTCTCTTTTTCTCTCAACTTTTTCTGAGATTCAGTATAATATTGGTGTTTTTTTATAAATTCGAGGGTTCCTTTGTACCATTTTGCTTCATCACTGACATCTATTCCTCTTGCACGCCGTCCTTCTCTTACTTTTCCATCCAATTTGAAAAAATCTTCTCTGCCTAAGTGGTCGAGATCGGCATCACAAAGGATCTTTTCAACATGGGTTTTCGGTTCACGCTCAAGATCAGTTGATAGTATCATCTTTTGAACCTTCACAATTTCGTTTGGCTTATAACCAATTAATTTAAGGATTCTGCCTGCCATTCGTGCCGCAATCGGCTCATTTTTTTCATATTCTCTAATGTAACCAGTGTCATGAAAATAGGCCGCGGTAATTAACAATTCTCTATCATGCTCGGAGATATTCTCAGATATTGCAATACTGTTGGCAGCAGAAACGACTCCTTTGGTAAGATGAAGTGTATGATCGGCATCATGATATTTAATGCCGACTGGCAACTCATCTCTAAATAACTCCCTTATATAGTGGTCCACTATTTTCAGCCGAGGTGTATGAGGCTTGTATCTAAGTTTCATATCAAAATTATCTAAAATTTTGTATAATTGAGATTATTTTACAAAAAACGGTCTTGTCAAAACTTGGGTTTTCTTGCTAAGACCGTAGGCCAAGCACCTCAATTTCCAGTACATATATCGTATTTCTTATAAAAATGCAAAAAAAGCAACCCCTGTCAAATGGATTTGCCCTTTTCAAAAAACGATATCATAGGTTCTGAACCTACTGTTAGTCGTCTTTTTCAGGAGGCTTGAGTTTAAATTTAAAAAGTAGCAAAAAGGCAATCCCAATGACACCAATAAGTCCCGCTTTGCTCATACTTTCTGGACTGGCATATCCATAAAGGGCCCTAAAATAGTAAGCGTAACGAGGATCTATCTGCCATGAAGATCTAATGTCCACGGCCGATAGATCGTTTCTGCCGGTCTTCCGGAAGGCCTTGGCTCTAGTTCGATACGCATCTGCAATGTCCCGCGGGTCTCCACCAAGCTCAATGGCCTTGGTTGAATCCAAAATAGCTAGGTCATAATTGCCACTGAGAAAATGAGCTTCTGCTCGATTGGAATAGGCGCTTGCCTTTTTGGAATCTATTTCGATTGCACGTGTGAAATTGTAAATGGCTGATTGATAGTCTCCGTTTTTAAGATAACCCATTCCCAACATCCGATAGGCTTCCGCTTTTGGAGGTGAAAGTTTAATATAAGTCTGAAAATCTTGAATAACATTGTCAAATTTTCTCTGATAAAAATAGAGTATCCCTCGTTTCTCATAAGCCTCCGTCAGGTTTGGAGCCAACTCCAATGCTTTGGAAAAGTATTTGATCTTCGTGCGGGTTGATGTACTTTTAAGGCCACGGTTAAAGTAGTCCGTTGCATTTTCACCATAAACAGAAAGCGATGACAGCATAAAAAATACCAGATAGCAGATGATTTTTTTCTGCATACAATCACCTTTTTTTACTCTTAATTTTGAATCACAGCAGATACCAAGATCGCATCTTTAACAACTTGATAGATATCAAATTGGTACCGTATCCAATCGGTTTAATTCAAAAACAAAGCCCCACCTCTTTAAAGAAATGGGGTTTTAATAGTCAGTTCATGGCAACCTCGGTTAAAGGTTATTTTTGGGCTTTCTTTTCGTATTTTTTAGTTTTTTTTGCCGATTTACGTAACTGCCTAAGACAATCTTTATCTTTACGTACAAGCGCGCATACCTTGTGGTTATCAATCTCCCTACAATTATCGTGATTATACAATGGACATTCTGAATGTTTCTTTGACATCTCTATTCCTTGGCCTTCTTTTCGTACTTTCAAGAAATATCCTGATGTATTCTTGAAATATAAAATATATCAAAAGCATATACGATTAGAGGATGAATGTCAATTCTTACAAAACGCCCCCTCTGAACCCAAAGACCAAGATAACAGGTTTTGGATGCATTTGTTTATATGCACCCATGCTCAGAAAAATATTCACATCATATCCCTATCCGAACTGATCCCTCTTTTCCACAAACACATATCATCGATCAGAAATAAGATCTAACCCAATGGCAATAGCACTTCAGAACAATTCTGAACCAGCCATTATACATTCTGGCATGGATCTTGGGTAATAGCATGGCAAAATTTTACAGATGGAGTGAATATTATGTCAGTTCAAAGTGTAATGTGGCTTGAAATTGGAAATGGTAAGGGAATCAGATGTAGATTTATCAGTGAATGGTTCAAAATGAATTCCTATGTGTATACAAAGGAAAAGCTGTTCTCAGAAATTGAAAAGAACAAGCCTGATGTTGTTGTGATGGATCTGGATCTATATGCA
>JAQBBE010000008.1:0-4333 GCA_032126435.1 Desulfobacterales bacterium
AAAAGTAATGAATTCAGTAGGAAGCACAAATCCCCATCCCACTAGCCAGGAAGTTGGGGCAGGCGTTTTCAATATTGAACCGATCGAACCGGAAAACAATTTCTTTTATTTGTGGTGGAGAGAATTGTTTAATTGAGATTAACTATTTTGAACCAGCATAGCGAGTGCATTCCCCGTAGATTGCTGCGGGGAATCCTCAATGAGGTAAAACAGTAGTCGGCCTATGATCTTTTTTCATTACATAAGTACAGCATAGAATACGGAGGGAAGGTTTTGACATGAGACAAAGATATTTAATTTTTCTGACGGCGTTCTTGATGATAGTGGTTTTTTCTGTAGAAAGTTTTGCCCGTGTTGAATGGGATGTCCAGCAGAAATTGAAAATGGATACCCCCCCTTTGGATGTTGCGGTGTCCACGGACGGGAAATGGATTTTCGTTCTCAACGACTCAGGAAACATCCTGATCTATTCGTCAAATGGAAAATTAGAAGATAAAATCAGCGTTGGAAGCCATGTGGATCAAATCAGGGTCGGCCCTCAAGATAACCTGCTTCTACTCAGCAGCCGCAGGAACAAAACGGTTGAGCTTCTTACCATCGATTTTATCCACAAAATCAACATCTCCGGATCGCCATTTAAGGGACCGGCAGATGCGCCGGTGGCGATCGTTGTCTTCAGTGATTTTCAGTGACCGTACTGCGCGAGGATCGTTCCTCTCCTCGAGCAGGTGCTCGAGAATAATCCGGGAAACGTAAAAATTGTTTTTAAAAACTTTCCGCTCAGAAGACATAACTATGCAACAAAGTCCGCTATGGCTGCTCTTGCAGCCGACGGGCAGGGAAAATTCTGGGCATTCCATGACCGACTTTTTGAAAATTATAAACAGCTCAGTGATCAAAAGATAAAAGATATTGCCCGAGATCTGGGGTTTGATATGGAAAAATTTGAAAAACAGATGAAAGATCCCGGAATTCTGGCCCAAATACGACAGGATATGCTCGATGGAAACCAGGCCGGCGTCAGGGGGACGCCCACCGTTTTTATTGGCGGACGACTTTTGAAGAATTGGTCGCCCAAAGAATTCCAGATGTTGATCGATAAAGAATTGGGGAGAACCAAACCATCTCCCGGGAAGTAATAATTTCTTAACGGAAGTGTTGAACTATGCCAAATGACATACAAAACCGATTGTCCGCTCAAAATGTCTGTCGGACCCTTTTAAAAAAGGGGCTCATTACATCCGGCCAGGCAGAGAAAATCCTTAAAAAAAAGGATGTGCTGGAGGCCAGGCTGAAAAAGCAAAAGAACCGTAACCAGGCTTCAGGGACCCGGTCCGCAAATCCCGTCAACAGCATCGATATCATCACCGCTTTGAATTTGGAATGTTCGGGTGCTGATTCCAGAGTGCTGGATGAGGAACTCATATTCCAAACCCTTGCAGACGAATGGGAAATCCCGTTCAAGAAAATCGATCCCTTAAAGCTGGATCTCAATCTGGTGACCACTACGATTCCGCGAAGCTTTGCCATGAAACATCTGGTACTCCCCATTGCCATAAAGGACGGGCACCTCACCGTTGCAACCCCCAATCCTTTTAACGTGGAAGTTATGGAAGATATTGCCCGTGCCAGTCAGCTTAATGTCAAGGTGGTTGTCACCTCAAAATCCGACATCGTTAAGTTGATAAATGAATTCTTTGGCTTCAAACGCTCTATTGCTGAAGCAGAACACCAGTTTGCAGGCCCTTCGGTTGATCTGGGGAATCTCGAGCAGTATGTCCGGTTGAAATCCGCAGACGAACTTCCGTCCACCGATCAGCATGTGGTGAATGCCGTGAACTACCTTTTCACATACGCTTTTGATCAGCGGGCCAGTGACGTTCATATCGAGCCCAAACGGAATGTAAGCCTGGTTAGGATGCGTATTGACGGCGTTCTGCATACCGTGCATCAACTTCCCAAGAATGTTCATTCCGCCATTGTCAGCAGGATAAAGAACCTGTCCAGGCTGGACATGGCAGAAAAGAGAAGGCCCCAGGATGGAAGAATTAAAACCGATAAAGGCGGTGTTGAGGTGGAGATACGGGTTTCGACCATACCTGTCGCCTTTGGAGAGAAGGTGGTCATGCGGATCATGGACCCGGATGTACTTTTTCAGGATCTGGAAACACTCGGTTTTACATCCACGGATTTGATTCGCTACAATAAATTTATCAATATGCCCCATGGAATCGTGTTGGCCTGCGGTCCCACGGGGAGCGGCAAATCGACCACCCTTTATTCAACGCTCAAAGATCTCTATACGCCTGAGATTAATATTACCACCATAGAAGACCCCATCGAGATGGTGTGTGAGGAGTTTAACCAGATTGCGGTTCAACCGGCAGTCGGAATTACGTTTGCGACGATCCTGAGAAATATATTAAGGCAGGACCCGGACATCATCATGATCGGGGAGATGAGAGATCTCGAGACCGCTGAAAATGCGGTTCAGGCGGCATTGACCGGGCATCTGGTTTTGTCGACCCTCCATACCAACGACGCGCCTTCGTCGATCACACGACTCCTTGATCTCGGGGTCCCTCCGTTTCTGATCCAGAGTACCCTGGTGGGCATAATGGCTCAGCGCCTGGTTCGAAAGATTTGCAACCACTGCATGGAACCCTTTGATATGGAAACGGCGGAACTGAGTACCATGGGACTGAATGTTGAAAAAAACGGACGGGTAACGCTTTATCGGGGCAGGGGTTGTCAGAAATGCCGGGGTACCGGTTATTACGGGAGAACCGGTATTTTCGAAGTGGTTCCTTATTCGGAGTCGTTGAAAAAAATGACAACCGCCAGTATGGATATAGAAACCATACGCAATCAGGCCAAGGCAGAGGGAATGGTTTCGCTGCGAGGCAATGCTTTGAAGAAGCTGCTTGCCGGCAAGACCACCTATCAGGAGGTACTGAGGGTTACGTGGGAACAGCCTTAATCCGAGAGGTACGTATTCAGGGGGTGCGCTTCCCCGTTTCACTCTGGCGTCTACGTGTCTGGCCATTTCAATAACTTAGCAGCGGTGGCATTCCTGCCCCCTCCGCGTTCTCCCGCGAAAAGCATACGGGAGCCGCGGTCTCCCCCACCGCTAAGTTATTGAAATGACGAAGCCACTCCGCCAATATCGTTACACGAGAAAACACACCCCCTGAATACGTACGTTCGAGAGAAATCCAGGTTAGGCCGGATCTCTTATATAGAACAGCTCATATCTGAATCTGTCCCGACAGGTCACACATTAAAACGGAATTCTATAATATCCCCGTCCTGGACCTCGTAAGTTTTTCCCTCTAATCGGACAGCTCCTTTTTTTTTGGCCTCCGGATAGGATCCTGCAGCCATGAGGTCATCATAGGAAATCACTTCTGCACGGATAAATCCTTTTTTCATGTCCGTGTGGATGGTATCCGCCGCGTCAACGGCTTGAGTATCTTTTTTTACGGTCCAGGCCTTTACCTCATGATTGACCACGGTAAAAAAAGAGATAAGGCCGAGGAGTTCATAAGATCGCTTGATGACCCTGTCCATGGCCGATGCCGTAATATTAAACTCAGATAAAAATTCCTCGGCGTCTTCATCCGACATCTGGGCAAGTTCCTGTTCGAGTTTTCCCCGTATAACCATACAATTTTCTTGGGACGGCAAGTCTTTGGTCTCGGGGATAGCGTCGTCGTCATCTTCGTTGTTGAACAGGACCAGCATCGGTTTTTCGGATAGAAAGGCATACCCCTTGAGCAGGTAATCTGACGCAAGGTCCGGCACCTTCCTCAGCGGTATTTCGTTTTCAAGGTTTCTGAGGCACTGGTTTAAAAGAGAAAGTTCCGCCGGGGAAGTCTCTTTGACCCGTTTTCTGTCGAGTTCGATACTTTCCAACTTTTTTTCAACCACAACAAGATCCGCCAAAATCAGTTCCTGGTCGATGGTTTGAAAATCTAAAAATGGTGTCGGATTTTCAAAACCGTATCCACCGAAATTGCGCACCACATGAATCAAGGCATCACAATCCCTGACTTGGACCCAAACTTTCTGATCTTTTTTTTGTCGCAGAACGTCCGGAAGAAAATACTCAACCTGGGCATAAACGGTTCTTTTGGGTTTATACATGTCGCTCAATACATCCACGCGCTTGTCCGGCACACGGATGGTATCGATACGGCTTTCTCCCTTGTGGCCTTCAGGAAGGATATTCTGTGTTAATGCTTCAAATACCGTCGATTTGCCTGATCTGGAAAGACCGATAATCCCGAGTTTCATCTTGTAATGCTCCTGTCTTGTTGTGGAAAAGCCAGAG
>JAQBBE010000009.1:0-31760 GCA_032126435.1 Desulfobacterales bacterium
ATGTTGATATGGTATGATTCGCCAAAGCGTTTCTCCCAGGATCCGAAAGCTCTTTGCTCAATGGCTTTGGCTCGATAGGCTTGAATATCGACGACGTTTGTCATTTCGGATAATATTCCGGTGCTGGAATGCGGGCAACCGCGGTCTCCCCCACTGCTAAGTCATTGAAATAACGAAGCCACTCCGCCAATATCGTTACACGGGAAAGCGCACCCCCTCACGTACGATATGTTTTATGCAACGTCTTTGTTATAGCAGATCAGACAGCATTCCAGGCATCGGCTCGATTCATACAGCGCCTCATCTTCGCTGATCACGAGGTCTGCTTCTACAAAGGATTTGATCCGTTCATCCACCGGAAGCTCCGGCATTTTCGTTCTGGGCAGCTGGGTAATTCCCGAAACCGATTCGAAAATCGACACCGGTATATTTTTCCTAAATAGTGTTTTAGATGGGGGTGTTATGTCTTCGCCGGCCAGGTAAAAATGGATCGATCGGGCGGCGCGTCGTCCGGCACCGATGGCTGAGACAACAAGATCTGCACCGGTTGCGGCGTCTCCGCCGGAAAAAATGTAAGGGATGCTGGACTGAAGGGCGATCTCATCTTCAGAGTAGATGGTGTTCCAGCGGGTCAGTTTCAGATCTTTATCGAGCCGTTTGCTTTCCTCCTTGAAAAAGACATCCGGGCCCTGTCCGATGGCCGTGATCAGCATGTCGATATCGATGACGGTTTCCGATCCTTCGATGGGTACCGGACGGCGCCTGCCGCTGGCATCCGGCTCGCCCAGCTCCATTTTCAGATATTCGAGTCCGGTGACCTGGCCCGCTTCATTCCCGATGACCCGTGTTGGGGCGGCCAGAAAGGTAAAATTTATGCCTTCATGTTCCGCAGCAACGATTTCAACTTGGTTGGCCGGCATTTCTTTTCGGGTCCGTCGATAGACGATGGTGACCTCGTCCGCGCCCAGGCGAACCAGGGTGCGAACACAGTCGATGGCTGTGTTGCCCCCGCCGATGACCACGCATTTTGTGCCGATAAACGGCCGTTCATCACGGGGCCTTTCCTGCTGCCATACGGCAAAATTGGTGAGAAAATTAATTCCGGTGTAACACCCTTGCAAATTTTCGCCCTCAACGCCAAGGGTGTAATCTTTCCATGCGCCGATGCCCAAGAAAACAGCATCATATCCGGATGCAATCAAGGAACCGATATCGAAATCACGGCCCAGGGCTACGTTGGGTTTGTGTTCAATTCCCAGGTTCAAAATTCCGTCGATTTCCCAGGCCAAGACCTCCTTGGGGAGCCGATATTCAGGAATTCCGTATCGAATCATACCGCCAAGTTTGGGCATGGCATCGAAAATCGTAACATCATGCCCCAAACGGCGGAGAAAATAAGCACAGCTTAATCCGGCAGGACCGCCGCCGATAACGGCCATTTTTTTACCGGTGGACGGCGCAACGGAAATAGGAAGACGCTTTCCTAAATTCATTTCATGGTCGGCCACAAAGCGTTTCAATTGGTTGATGGAGACCGGCTCGTCTTCGATACCTCTACGGCACTTGTCTTCGCACGGGTGCGGACAGACTCGGCCGCAGGCCAGCAGCAAGGGATTGCGCTCCCGAATGGTATTGACCGCCCCTTCATAATCTCCGATTTTGGTCTGGTAAATGTATTTGGGGATATCGATTTCTGCCGGACAGGTCTGCTGACAGGGAGCGATACGATCGTCATACTGATTGAGATGGAGCAGTTTTTGAGACATGGTTTTGATTTCCATGATATCTTTGGGACAGACTTTTTCACATGCCCCACAGCCGACACATTTCATCTCGTTGACAACCGGATATCCATGAGCTCCAATTTTAATGGCATCAAAAGCACAGGCCTTGACACAATCCCCAAAACCCAGGCAGCCCACCGGACAGACCCGCTGGCCGCCGTGAAGGGTGGCAAGGGCCTGACAACTTTTAATTCCCATATATACATATTTTTCAGCCGCCCGGTCTCCGCCGGAACAGGTGTTGTAGGAGAGCAGAGATTCGGCTGTGCCCGGATCGAGACCCATAACGCTGGCGATGTTCGCAGTGGCTTCCGGTCCGGCCACGATACAGACGCTGGGCGGTGCTGCCCCGGCCACCACGGCAACCGCTGCCGCGGCACATCCGGCATATCCACATCCTCCGCAATTGGCACCGGCCGTATATCCCTCAACAACAGCAATGCGAGGATCCTCATAAACATAAAAAATTTTGGAAGCCGCACTTAGCGCTCCTCCGCACAAAGCGCCCAAACCCAACATAAATAGGACTGCTGATAATGATAACACAGTATCCTCCTAAGTTAATTCTAATTGCCGTTGTTAAATCATCCCTTTGAAAGCGTAGAACGTTAGGGAAAGAATCCCCGCAGTCACCAGGCCGATGGATGTATCCTGAAGCGGTTTCGGAACTCTGGCCAGAATGATGCGTTCTCGGACACCTGCAAAAATAATCAGGGCCAGGCCGAATCCAACGGCATATGCTATTGACTGAACCAGGGTTTTCATAAAACTCAGTTCTTTATCGATATTTAAAATACAAGCACCCAACACCGCACAGTTGGTGGTAATCAGCGGCAAAAAGATGCCCAATCCTGCGTACAGTGCGGGGATGCTCTTTTTTAGAAACATTTCGACAAACTGGACCAGGGCGGCAATCACCAGAATAAACGCAATGGTCCGCATGTATACCAAGTTATAGGGCACCAGAAAGAACGCGTAGATAAGCCAGGTGATAACACCGGCCAACACCAGAACAAAGACAACCGCCATGGCCATGCCCACGGCTGTTTCCATCTTTTTGGATGTGCCGAGAAACGGGCAGTTGCCCAGAAACTGGGCCAGCAAAATGTTGTTTACAAAAATTCCGCCGATGATAATTTCCATGTAGCCCATTGATTGACTCCTATTTGCTTCCCGCAAGATTCATAAGACAGAGCATTAATCCGAGACAGACAAAGGCTCCGGGTGCTTGAACCATGAACGTAAACGGTTCATAAGACGGTCCAAATACGGCGGCGCCGAAAAACTTACCGGTTCCAAGGATTTCTCGTATGGCACCGAGTGTTGCAAGTGAGAGGGTGAAGCCGATACCGATACCCAAGCCGTCGGCGATTGAAAGGATAATATTATTTTTGGAGGCAAATGCCTCTGCCCGGCCCAGTACAATACAGTTAACCACAATCAGCGGGATAAATACCCCCAGCTTGAGAAACAAAGGATAGGCATAGGCCTGCATCAACAGTTCGGTGACAACAACAAAGGTCGCTATGATAATAATAAAACAGGCGATTCGAACTTTGGACGGAATGATGTTTCGCAGTGACGCAATCAGGAAGTTCGAACATACCAGAACGAAGGTGGTGGCCAGCCCCATTCCAATGCCGTTTTCCATGGTTGTGGTGACGCCCAGTACCGGACACAAACCCAGCACCAGTCGAAACGGCGCTATTTCTTCCCACAGACCTTTGGTAAATTCCTGTGTGAGTGTTTTCGCCATTATGATCTCCCTATTTGTTAAATTCCTTTAACTTTTCTTCAAGCTGAGGTTTCAATTTTGCATAAATCCCGCCGGCGTCTGATGCGGCCGCGCAGACAGCCCGTGATGTAATGGTTGCGCCGCTCAAAGCATTTATCTTGCCGCCGTCATTGGTAACTTTAAACGTCTCATTGATGGGCATGCCTTTAAATTGGGACACAAAACCGAGGTCATCTTTTGCCCTAGCTCCCAGTCCCGGAGTTTCGCTGTGGGTGGTCACTCCGGCACCGACGATGGTATCGTCTTCCATATTAACGGCGACCATCAGACCCACATCACCGCCGTAGCCTTTGCCGGAACTTTCAAGAACCACCGTGTTGGCTTTGCCGTCAAATTTGCCGACAAAAAATTTTCGTTCCGTATTGTCGTCTTTGATGGCAAACCGATCAGCAATAGGATCATTCGATACGCCTTTGAGGATCTCTTTTATGGCAGGTCCTTTGACAAATTTTAGCTGTTGCACCTCGATCTTGGATGCGGTTGCATTTTTCAGACCGGAAAGCAACCCACCTGAGATGGTGCTCAATACTGTCAGAACAACGACCATTGTTATCATTTCTCGCATGTTACATAACCTTTCCCAGAGCTTTTGGTCTGATTTTGTCACAAAGTGGATTGATAAGATTCATAAGCAGAATCGCAAAAACCACACCATCAACATAGGAACCGATATTCCTTATTAATACGGTCATAACGCCTGCTCCGGCGCCGTAAATGAACATGGGGATAAAGTTGACCGGTGAAGATGAGTCGTCGGTGGCCAGAAAAAAGGCGCCGATAAGCGTATATCCTGTTAAAAGATGGAAAGCGGGGCCGGCGTAATGGGAAGGATCGGAAATGTTAAACAACAGGGCAGTGACACCGACACCGGCCAAAAAAGATACTGAAATTTCCCAGCGGATAAAACCCCTGATAATCAGATAAATTCCGCCCAGAATGAGGCCGAGCCCAAAGGTTGCGCCGATGCCGCCCGATTGCTGGCCCAAAAGAAGATCCATCATGCTGAAGGCATCAATACCCGACGTTCCCAGATGTTTGGCGGCGGCCAGGGGATAGACCATGGCAAAGCCGAGATCGTAGTTCACCAGAACTTCATTAAAATCAAAATAATCTTTCCAGGCCACCATAAGGATGGCAAATCCGATAAGAACTGGATTGAAGGGATTGCCGCCGATGCCGCCGTAAATATGCTTTCCGATAAGCATCGCAACTAAAGTGCCGATTACGACCAGCCACCACGGAGATGTTGCCGGCAAAAGCATACCAAATAAAAGTCCGATAAGGGCTGCATTGCCGTCTCCAATGCTGATGGTCCGCCGGGTCACTTTGTTGATCAACAGCTCCCATATAACTGCAAAGGAAATGGACAGTGAAACAACACCCAAGGCAGGCAAGCCGTAAGTAAATATGCCGAATAAGGCAGCAGGCAATGCCGCAAGCATTATGTGATAACTTCGAACCGTTATGCTGCTCCCGTCGTGCCAGAATGGAGCGTGTGATACGATGAGTTTTTTCTGATTAAGCATTCGTTGCCTCCGCTGAAGTGGTCCGGCCGAGTTCATATTTCGCCAGCTTTATATAGTGAAACACCGGCATTTTTGATACACACACATAACTGCAAAGACCGCACTCTATACAGGAATACAGGTCATACTGGTCAGCGGCCTCCTCATATTGTCCGGCTTCAAGAAATCGTACAAGCATATTCACCGGAACGTTGGCCGGACAGGCCCGGACACATTCGCCACAGTTGATGCACGGATAGTCGGAAACAAAAGGAATGTTATCTCTATCCTGAACCATAATGGCATCCGTATCCGCTAGAACCGGGAAGTCCTCAGAATAGAGTGTAGCGCCGGTCATAGGCCCGCCTAAAATTAAACGGTCCTTTTCATTTAAGGTGACCCCAAAAGCGTTTAAAATATCACGGACGGGTGTCCCGATCTTGGCCGATACCAGCGATTTAACGCCATCTTTATTAACAAAGGTAACGGTTTTGGTTGACGGTATGCGGCCCTCTTCAAAGGATGTGCCGATGGATGCAACCGCTTCGGCGGTCAAAAAGCACACACCCATGTCTTCACAACTTTTACCCGCAGGCAGTATCTGACCTAAAATACTTTGCATCATCATCGCAGGGAGGGTTGCAGGATATTCAGAATCGACGGTGGTGACTTGGGCGCCGCAGCCGATTGCATCCATCGTCAAGTTCTGGGGCACTGCCATGAAAACATTGTCGATGCCGGTAATCTTTTTAAGAATACGGATGCCGTTTTTTACGGCATCGATTTCCGATTTAACAACATACTGGTTTGTGGCAACCAACAGATCGCGATCTATACCGTTGACAATGATGGTATTTATCGGCTTTTCAGGGTCAGAAAATAATTTAAACGACGGCTTGCCGGGAACTCCGGACAGAAAATTATTGGCATTGTCGAGGGTCGGTTCTGCGGCCAAGGTTTTGAACTGATCATCGATCTCTTCATTGTCATCAACGTCGATGGACACTGACGTAAAGGTCTTGCCATAATCACCGGTCAATGTTTCAATGGATGAGATTTTTCCTGTAACGGAAGAAATTACATAGGCATCACTGTTTTCAGAAAAAGAAAGCTTTTGGCCGGTTTTGACCTTGTCGCCGATTTTAAACGAAATCGAATCTTTAAAACCATAAGTTTTGTCTAAAAAAAGTGATACTTTTTTAGGTTCTTGAATGATGGTGGGTTTCGGCGTTCTCACGTCCAGAGCTTCGTATTTCAGTATGGGCTTTGTCAAACCGATAAAAGATCTTTTTATCATCGTTTAACCTTTTTTAGTGTTAAAGGGATAACGGACACAAAAAAACCGTCGTCTGTGCTAAAAGACCGGCGGTTTACATCACATGACACCAACTGCATCGTTCTTCTTCCGGACCGGCTTCAACTTCCTGATGGCAACTTTCACACTGTGAATGGAATGCATCGGATTTTTTCACGACTTCCGAATCTTCGAGATCTTCAGCTTCGTGGCAGTCAAGGCAAGAGTCAGGGAAGGTTTTACCTTCTTCAAGAACTTTATGACATACACCGCACGCCACAAGCGCGTCTTCTAATTCTTCGGGTTCTTCAGGATGATGGTGACAGTCCTGGCAGGCGAGGCCGTACCCGGAATCTGATAAATGGGTTCTGTGGTCGAATAAAACTTTTCCAGCAACCGTTTTGTACATTAACCTTATCGGTTCATCCGGTGTTTTGGCAGGAAAGGCTGCATAGCTTATAACCCCCACAAAGAGGAAAACAATAATGAGGCTGTAAGCAATCTGCAGTTCTCTTTTTGGAGTCATCTCGATACAATCCTTTCAATATTCAATATCTTTAAATTATTCAGGCGGGCATAAAAAACCAAAGGACACGCCTAACACAATGCAAAAAAGCTTTCAAGTCCTTTTTTGTATAAATTGGAAAAAATTGGCCTTGCCCAGAAGCATCCAGGTTCGTTTTGAAGGGAATTGAGCGGCAGCAGCCAGCGCTTTCTCCGAAGCTTGAGGAAGCCGGCCGAAGGCCTCGGTCAAAGGGGAGCTGCAGGGCGCTTCAACGGCGGCCAAAGTCAGCATAACCGTGGCGTAATGGCACATATTTTTGACAACTGCCAAAGAACCTCATTGCAATTTTAATTGTCTTAAGCCATGATAAAAACCCATTAAGAATGATTTGCCGGGGGAAAAGATTAAAATGAAATTTTCCCCATGGAAACTGAATTTATCCGAATTGTTTCATGAACGCCGAAAATGGTTGTGGGACAGACAAATGGGACGTTAGCAAACGGTTCCCCTTATAATATTTCTCCCAGTTCGTTTACGATCAATTAGGGTGTCAAAATGAATTTGACATAATACACCATCGTATTTAAGAATGCAGGTATATGATTAATCACACAATATGGAGGAGAATATGGCATTTGATCCGGAAAAGGATAAAATTTTAAAAAAATGGGAATGTGAAGAGACCGGACTGGTTGTTACCATCAATCAGTATGGTGACGGTGAGCCGAAGCTCCAGATCGGTCCGAGGATGTTTAAGAGAAAAGACGGCGGGGAGTCCCAGCGCAAGGCCGGCCGTCTCACCATAGAGGATTTGATGTGGTTTTATGACATCATCGATGCGGTGAAAGAAGAACTTTCGAAGCTGGCAAGGCCGGTATGATGGTGTGGATGATTCAGGTATGCAAAAAAATATAGATCCTGAAGTCATAAAAAGAGTCACCCAATTAAGAGAGGCCCTTCATCGTCATAGTTATCGATACTATGTTCTGGATGATCCGGAAATATCGGATTCCGAATATGATCGGATGATGCAGGAGCTGATCCGGCTGGAGACGAATTACCCCGATCTTTCGAGTCCGGATTCGCCCACTTTACGGGTTGGGGCGCCGCCCCTCGACAAATTTGAAACTGCCGAGCATTCAATTCCCATGCTTAGCCTGGATAATGGATTCAGCGATGCCGATATTTTTGAGTTTGATCTTCGGGTTAAAAGAAGCCTCGATACGGACGATACTATTTTTTATACCGCCGAGCCCAAGTTAGACGGCGTTGCCGTGGAGCTTGTCTACGAAAACGGTCGGCTGATTTCTGCGTCCACCCGGGGCGATGGTTTCAGAGGCGAATTGATCACATCAAACGTCAGAACCATTCGCTCAGTCCCGATGGTGCTTGAAACGGGGAACGGTCGTGAAAACCCTTCACTGCTCGAGGTCAGAGGGGAGGTTTTTATCGGGAAGAAAGGGTTCAAGCGTTTAAACGACCGTCGCCTCGACCGGAATTTGCCACCCTTTGCCAATCCAAGGAATGCCGCCGCCGGATCCTTGCGGCAGCTCGATTCGAGGGTCACTGCAAAACGTTCTCTGGAGATCTTTTTTTACGGTATTGGTCGCGTTGCAGATCTTGACCTGGAGTCGCACGGGGATACATTGCAAGCCTTGCAAAAACTTGGATTCAGAATCAACCCGAATATTAGATCGAAAATCACCATTGAAGCGGCCATCGACTGTTACAGAGACCTCAGCGAACGGCGGAATCTGTTGCCGTATGATATTGACGGAATGGTAATCAAGGTGGACAGTCTTCGTTTGCAACGCCTTTTGGGGGCGACATCCCGGAGCCCGCGATGGGCCATCGCTTATAAATTCAAAGCGCTTCAGGAGACCACGCAGGTCCTTGACATCGCGGTCCAGGTGGGAAGGACCGGAACCCTGACACCGGTCGCGCATCTTTTCCCTGTGAAGGTCGGCGGCGTAACGGTCGGTCGTGCAACACTTCACAACGAAGATGAAATCAAAAGAAAAGATATCAGAATCGGCGATACGGTTTTGGTGCAACGGGCCGGGGATGTGATCCCCGAAATTGTCAAGGTGATCACTTCAAAGAGAACTGGAGAAGAAAGAATATTCAAGATGCCCCTCAACTGCCCTGTTTGCAATTCTCCGGTGGTCCGTGCCCAAGATGAAGCGGCTTTAAGATGTATCGACATCTCCTGTTCGGCTCAGATCAAAGAACGGATAAAGCATTTTGCTTCAAAGGGCGCTTTCGACATCGACGGCTTGGGGGATAAACTGATTGAACAGATGGTGGAAAAGGATCTGCTGTTTTCCTATGCGGACATTTTTCGACTGGAAGAAGAACCGCTTAAAAACCTGGAGCGGATGGGATCAAAATCTGCCGTAAATATTTTAGGTGCCATCGAAAAGAGCAAGCGGATAACGTTAAGCCGTTTTCTTTATGCTCTGGGCATCCGTCATGTGGGAGAGCATGTGGCCGGCATCCTTGCAAGGACCTTCGGTCGTCTGGAGGACCTTATGAATGCAACGCCGGATGAACTGGAAACGATTGAAGGGGTGGGGCCGGTGGTCGCCGAAAGTGTCGGAAGTTTTTTTGGCGCGGAGGAAAACCGGAAGATCGTCGCCGAAATTATTGGCAGCGGGGTTGAAATTCTTGGCGAAGGTGCTCAGCAGAAGGAGACTCTTGCCGGTAAGGTTTTTGTCCTGACCGGCACCCTTGCTACTTTGACCAGAGATGAAGCGAGAAAAATCATTGAAAATGCAGGAGGTAAGGTTACCGGCTCTGTAAGCCGGAACACGGACTATCTTGTGGCCGGGACTTCGCCCGGTTCAAAGCTTGAACGGGCTAAATCGCTGGGTGTCGATATTATTGATGAAACTACCCTTAAGAAAATGATCGGTTGACTGTCGTCGATCTTCAATATTCAATTGACAAGGGGGTAAATATGGGGAAAGACGTCAGAGTCCATGCCGTCATCGCCGGCAGGGTCCAGGGTGTTTTTTTTAGACTGGAGACCCAACGCGAAGCAGAAAGACACGGTGTTTTCGGGTGGGTGAGAAATAAACGAGACGGGAACGTCGAAGCCGTGTTTGAAGGGAATGAGAAGAACGTCCTGTCGGTTCTTGAATGGTGCAAGCAGGGACCTCCCATTGCAAAGGTTACGAACGTAGAGGTTGGGTGGGAGGATTACACCGGTGAGTTCAGCGGGTTTGAAATAACCTATTGATTCGGTATTTAATCTTGAAAAGCCGGGTCCTCTGTGTCCGGATTCTTTACTAAAAAAGCGCGTCTACAAACTGAACCGGATCAAATTCCTGGAGATCTTCGATTTTCTCACCGACGCCGATATATTTTAACGGGATTTCAAGGGTGCTGCAAATGCTGACGACGATTCCGCCCTTGGCGGTTCCATCGAGTTTTGTAAGGGCGATTCCCGTGACCTCGATGGCATCGTTGAACAGTTTGGCCTGGGACAAGGCGTTCTGACCGGTGGTGGCGTCGAGAATCAGAAGAACTTCATGGGGGGCGCCAGGAAGTTTTTTTGAAATGGTGCGTTTAATCTTTTTGAGTTCCTCCATCAGATTGACATTTGTGTGAATTCTGCCTGCAGTATCGACCAAAACCATATCCGCATTTCTGGCAACGGCAGCTTCAATACCGTCATATGAAACAGCGGCCGGGTCCGAATTTTCTTTATGCTTTATGATGTCAACGCCGGCTTTCTGAGACCATATGTCGAGCTGTTCTATTGCCGCCGCCCTGAAAGTGTCGGCGGCGACCAAGATAACTTTCTTCCCCGAAGACGCAGCTCTGGCCGCCAGTTTTCCGATGGTGGTTGTTTTCCCGACACCATTGACGCCGATGACCATGATGACATGGGGCTTATCCGTAATTTTTCGAACGGGCGGTGGTTCCGGACTCAGCAATTCCAGAATCTTTTCTTTAAGCGCTGCTTTGAGCTGATCGGGACCGGATATTTCCGAAGACTTTTTTGAAATACTTTCGATGAGATATTCGGTGGTCTGAACCCCAATGTCTGAAGTGATCAGAAGCTCTTCGAGGTCCTCCAGCAGTTCGTCATCGATTTTTCTGTTGCCGGCAAAGAGTTCGTTAATGTCGGTGGAAAGAAGTTTGCGGGTTTTTGAGAGACCGCTTTTGAGGCGTTTGAAAAATCCCCCTGATTTTGCAGGAACATCCGGATCGGTGTTCTGTTCAGTGGGATCCGTCGGCGCGGACATCCCGTTTTCTATGTTTCCGGACGCTTTACCGTTGTTCTGTTCAAGGACTTCATCCCGTGGGTCGTCTTCAGCGTTAAATGCTTCCGAAACGTTGTCGGGCTTCTGTTCGGTGCATGCCGCTTCTTCCTGTTTATCTTTCTTTTTTTTGAACCAGTTCAATGCCATAATTATACATCTCTAAAATTCTACAATTCAAAGATATCAATGCGATTTGTTAAGGCTTGGTGTTTCTTGCCTAACCCATGGAATACCGGCGTGTAGGAACGTTGATTTTCAAAGGAATTGCGTTACCTGTAAATATTTTGTCTTCCTTGTCAAGAAGAATTTGATCGATCACCGGGTTTTTCAGTTTTCCGTCATACCCAGCGGGGCAAAGGCCCGGCGTTCCCATCAATTTTCTTTGCGCTGAAAGTTCACCGACACAACTTTAGAAATTCCTTTTTTCTCCATGGTGATGCCGAACAGGGTCTCGGCGAATTCCATGGAGCTCTTATTGTGGGTTATCATGATAATCTGGGATTTTTCTCCGATAATTTGTAAAAGAACGTTAAATCGGAAAACATTGGTATCGTCGAGAGAGGCATCGATTTCGTCCATGAGACAAAAATATGCCGGTTTTATTAAAAAGATGGAGAAGATCAAAGCGATGGCGGAAAGGGCCTTTTCGCCGCCGGAAAGGAGGCTCATCCGGGTCAGTTTTTTTCCAGGCGGGTGTATCATAAACTCTACACCGGTTTCAAGGGGATTCTCAGGCTCTGTCAGGACGAGCTGGGCCGATCCCCCTTCGAACAGACGGGGGAATACTTCCTCCAACTTTTTGTTGATCGTATCGAAAGTGTTAAGAAATCGCTCTTTGGATATCCTGTTTATTTTACGGATGACCTTGTGAAGGTCTATGACCGCTTTTTCGAGATCCTCACGTTGTTCATTAAGAAAATCAAAGCGCTCTTTAAGCTGTTCGTACTCCTTTATGGCACCGAGATTAACATCATCGATATTTGCAATTTTTTTTCTGAGCCGGTTGAGTTCGCTTTCTTGGTTATCTATGGATAAACTCGTGTCGACGGAGGTGTCGTCAAATTCTGATTTAAGCACGGCCAGGGGCGTGTGATAACTTTCTTGCAGATGATTCGCAAGATTTTCCCGTTTGACGTGTCGCTGGGATTGCTCAAGCTCGAGCAGGCGTGTTTTCTGAAGGGTTTCTTCACGTTCGTTTTGTATCACCGATATGAAATCGCCACTTTCTTTTAGTTTTGCATCGATTTCATGATAATCCGCTTCATAATTTTCAAGTGCTTGCTCGAGTCGCTTCATATCCTCATACAGGTCGGAAAGCTTTTGTTTTAATTCTTTGATTTTTTCTTTTAAACCGGCGTTCTTCTGTTGTTTAAGGGTAAGGTCCCTGGACAGCTGTTCGATTCTGTTTATCCCATCATTTTGGAATTCTTTCAGCCGCCTTAAACTGTTATTGCTGTTTTCCAGTTTGGCATTCAATGCCGTCAGGTCTAGCTTCAGATCCACAACCTTATGATTGAACGCTTCCAGTTCAGATGAAACGATGCTGATTCGTTCCAGTTTTTCCGAGACGAGGACCTGTGCATTTCTAACTTTCGCTTCGACCTCGGCCACCGCAGTATTGTATCTTGCAACTTCTTCATCAAGATCGCTCTGTTCATCCAGAAGCTGTTCGTGTTCCAGGCGGACAATTTCAAGATGCCGAAGGGCGTTTTTAAGATCTTCGGTGGCTTTGTAAAGGTCCTTTTCTGCTTCGACTTCATTGTGTGCCGCCTTATTTTTGGATTCTTGAAATTTTTGCAGCGTGCTTTCGATATTCCAAGCTTCAGACTCCAGTTCTTTTTGTTTGCGGCGGGCTGAATCGAGTTTTTGGCTTAAATCTTTAACTTGGAACTTGACATCCTTGAGTTCTTGCTTTTTTGCAAGGATGCCGGATAGTTTGTCTTTGCTGCCGCCGACCATAATTCCCTGGTGAGAGATTAAATCGCCGTTTTTGGTTACAACGGTCTGCAGTGCGCCGTTGCTGTTAAACAGCGCCAAAGCTTCTTCCATGTCGGTGGTCACCGCCACATGTCCCAAAAGTGCTTCTGCGATCTTTTCAAAACCTTGTTTTACGGAAACATGATTCAGAAGTTTTTTTTGTGGATCAGGCCCGGTCTTCGGGCCTGAAGAAGTACTTTTGATCGATGAGACAGGGATAAAACCGCTGCGTCCCGACCGGGTGGTCTGAAGATAATCGATGGCATCGACACCGGCCTTTTGATCCTGGATAAGGATGTACTGCAAGGATTCTCCCAGCGCTGCTTCCACCGCTGTTCCATAGGAAGATTTCGGTTCAACGATATCCGCCATCAGGCCTAAAATACCATCACCGCCGTTATCTTCTAGGGTGTTCGATGATACGGCGTCTATATTGAGGCGGTGTCTTTTCATTATGGCCCGAACGCCGTCCTTGTACCACTCGAAATTGTCTTCCATTTTCTTTAAGGTGGTATAGGATGATTTGGCCTTGTTTCGTTCAATATCCAACGTCTGAACAATCTTGATCTGCTCCCCAAGGGCCCTGTTTTTTTCTTGGAGGTGTTTCTGGGTGATGTCGATCTGTTCGTTCAGACCATCGATTTCTGTTTTATATAAATCCAGCTGGGCTTGGGCCTTATTTTTTTTGTTCCTAAGACCGGCAACCTTGTTGCTGGTGGCGGCTTCTTCCTCATCGATTATTTTAAGTCTTCTTTTGAGACTTTCCTTGTTGCTGGTGGCGTTTTGATAGATGTTTTTGTATTGTGCCTCCCGGGCCACCAAATCCATCAAATTTGCCTTGCAGGTTTCAAGTTCCTGATTCAAAGCCAAAAGTTGATCTTTTATATTTTGTTCAACCGATTGCTCTTTGTCGATGGTCGACTTTGCCGTTTTTATTTGATCATAAAGGGTTATATTCTGGCTTTCAACTTGAGCGACTTCGGTCATTAAATCTCTGTTTTTTTCTTCAAGGTTTTTTCGGGCAGATTCGAGTTCCCCAAACTCGTAGGTGAGTCTTTCTACATCTTCGTGGAGGTGGGACAGATCATTTTCTATTCGATCTATATGACGCTGTGTTTCAAATTTGCGGGATTTTTGATCGGTGATTTTCTGATTTTTTTCCGTTCTCTGGAGCTTGATTTTTTCAACCTCTGCATCGAGTTTTTTCAGTCTGGATGAATGCTCAATATCTGTATCTTTCAGACCTGTTAACAGCGCATCGGCTTCATCTATTTCACGCGTAAATTCATCGTAATAGTGGAGTGTCAGGTAGATATCGAGCTTTCTGATGCGTCCCTGGTATCTTTTATAACGTTCTGCTTTCCGGGCCTGCCGTTTAAGGCCGGCCATCTGACGGTTTATTTCAGCGATGATATCGGCAACACGCAGAATGTTCTGGTTTGTTGCCCCGACTTTACTCAACGCTTCTTTTTTACGGGATTTGTAGCGTGTAATTCCGGCAGCCTCTTCAATCAAAACCCGTCTTTCTTCCGGTCCGGCGTCCGTAATTCTGCCGATGTTTCCTTGCTGAATGACGGCGTAGGATTTTGTGCCCATACCGCTTCCCATAAAGATATTATGTATGTCCTTTAACCGGCAGGGCTGCTTGTTGATGAAGTAGTTGCTTTCTCCGGAGCGGTAAAGACGTCTTGTTAACATGATCTCGGTAAAGTCTTTAAGTTCTTCGGGAGCAGTGCCGTTTTCGTTGGAAAGGGTCAGGGAAACCTCTGCCATGTTCAATGGCGGTTTCCCGTTGGAACCTGAAAAAATTACGTCTTCCATGGATTTTCCGCGGAGCTGCTTTACACTTTGTTCTCCCATAACCCATTTTATTGCATCTACAATATTGCTTTTTCCACAACCATTGGGACCCACAAACGCAGAAATACCCCGAGGAAATTGAACACTGGTTTTTTCAACAAAGGATTTAAATCCGTTTATTTCCAGCTTTTTAAGTTTCATGCAATAAAATCTCCTATAAAATTTTTCTGCTGTTACCCATATTTTGTGTAAAGTTTAATCCTAAAAAAAATAGCAGAAAATCTTCTGCTTGTAAAGAAAAAAAACACAATGGAAGGTATAATTTTGGCTGTGTGAATACAATATGTGGTGGAATATAGATTTGCGTGTGCGTTTTTTCAAATCATCGTTGATGGTTTTAAACGGGTCTCTTCATGGTGAATTTTATGCAGGTTCTGCCGGCATAGGAGAATCGATCCTGAAAACGCGAAATGTTGAAAAACAAAATTTAATAATCATATTAAAGCGTTAAAACTCTCGCGGCAAACACTTTTTTTTCGAATTTTCCGGGTCGGGTGTTACATATAATAATATTTGTGTAAAGGAAACGTAATTTTTGTAGAATTCGCATATTCAAGCTGTTATGTGTGCAAGAAAGATGTGTAACCATTTAACGGGCAACAGCCTGTTAATCATTGAACCCCGTCGGTTTTAAATGAGCTTCAAGTGTGATTAAGTTTAATATTTGAAGCGATTCCTTGCTCAACACCATGAAATGTTAGAGAAAATTTAAATGCATGCAATAGTTCCTGTATGGGTAATGGTAAATCCGCAATATCATAAGGGCGCATTGACGTGTCTGGCTTACTAAAAAAATACTGGTTTTTGGTCGGACTTCTTTTTGTTTTCATCGTAACAGTGGCGGACACGAGCGAAACTGTTTCGAGCATCGGCAGGTGGCTCAAAATGCATCAGGGGCCCGATGCCGTGATTATTCTCATATTCTGTTTTTCGGGGTTGTCATTGAATGCCAGGCAGATAAGGTCCGGGCTGATGGATGTAAAGGGTATCGTTGCCGCCCTGATCATCATTTTCCTGGTTTCACCGGCGACCGGGGCTTTATTCGGGGCGACATCTTTGGACACCGGCGTTAAAATAGGGATTTTTCTTGTGGCGGTGATGCCCACGACATTGAGCAGCGGTGTGGTTATGACCGGGGCCGCAGGCGGCAATATGGCACATGCCCTGGCAATCACCATACTGGCCAGTGGGCTGGCCGTTTTTACGATACCGGTTGTTCTTTCTCTGTTGTTAAATCTGGTAGGAGGATCAACGGTTGTTTATATCGACAAGCCGGCAATCATGATCAAGATCGGCCTTTATGTGCTGTTGCCGCTCTGCATGGGTTTAACTATAAAATATTTTACAAAAACCTTTATGGATCGCTTTGCTCAGAAAATGCAAACGCTGAACCAGTGTCTGGTACTTGCAATCGTCTGGATGGCCATGTCCCAGGCAAGAGATGCCATCGTCGACAGCGGCGCATCGGTGGGGATCGTCTTTTTTCTTGTTTTTAGCTTTCATAGCATTCTTTTGGCTGCAGCCGGTTTTTTTGCCCGACTGTTGAAGCTCGGCAAGGGCCGGCGAGAAAGTGTTATTTTCATGGGCGGGCAAAAGACCCTGCCGCTGTCGATAATTTTACAAGTCTCCCTTTTTCCGGAATACGGGCTGGCACTTGTTGTCTGTGTATTGCATCATATGATACACCTTTTAATGGACGGCTATCTGGTGGGAAAGCTCAAAGTTTCTTAGTATAATGCATGTTCTGTCAAAAACAGGACAAATTTTGTCAAATTTTGTCATACAGTCGCCGTCCAGCAATTCTCATAATAAATTTAACTCAATGATATTTAATGGAAATTAAGGTTTTTTAATTGGAATGTTAAGCCTTGCACGATTTTTGCTTTACCTGAATTCAATCAATTGAAGTTCTCGGGTGTGCGTGCATCTTTTCGGCCGGGTGTCTTCAAAATTTAAATAAAAAGAGAAGATATGCCTCGGCGTTAATAACGGCATTTCGGGAGACGATGGTTTGCGGCCGGGGCCTTGCAGGATTCTAAACTTTTCTCGATAATCTTTGGACAGGGCGATTCTGCTGAATCGCCCTTTTCGTTGCGACCCTATCAAACGCCTTTTATATTTCAATTCTGGATAATGGATCATCCCAGTACTCAGAAGGTGTAGAGACATGACATTTGCAGACAGAAGAAAACATCCGAGATTCAAAACAAACGACCCCATATCTTATGTTTGTATAGACGATAATGGCAGCCCGATAAAAGAGGGACAGGGAAAGGCGATAAACGTCGGTAAAGGGGGAATCCTCATAGAAACTGCCGACGCGTTTAAATGGCAAGATATTCTGTTGTTGACCGTCGATGTTAAAGGTAAATCTTTCGGCGTTAAAGGTCGGGTCGTTTATTCCAATACAGACGGTTCCGGACTGTTTCAGACTGGAATCGAGTTCCTTGAAACCAAAGACGTTATTCTAACCGAGGAAATGACCTTTGAACCTTGGAAGTGCCCTGAATGTGGTCAGAGAAACGATGGGCTCTCAACTCATTGCATACGATGCGGATATACCGATGAAGCCTTTGTCCACGTGCAGAGAAAACAGGCTGCAGAGAGTATTGAGAAAACGCGAAAACAAAAAAAAAACTTATCTTGTCTTATATATTTACCATCCTTACCATTATCGTCGTCGGTACGTTTTTATATTTGATGGGGGTATTGCCGCGGCTTGATTGAAATGGAAGCGGCCCCATCGAAACCATGCTCATGCAAAATAACATTGAAAGGTAACGGTATGCAACCCGATAACAAAATTTATGTCTGGCAAAATAACGAGGACCGTCGGGAGAAAGTTATCGATGGGACTCTGATTCAGGATTATGATCGAAGACAGCAGGATGATCCCAATTACATCGGTCCTGAAAGACGCAGCGGTGAGAGTAGAAGACACGCAAGAGATGCGAAAACAATTCTGCTGCTTACAGACAATCTCGACGATGAACGGGTGGCACTCGAGGTGTTCCAAAAAAATAATATTGTTAACGAGCTGGTGGTTGCAAGAGATGGGGCTGAAGCCCTTGACTATTTATTTGGCACCGGGGTCTATGCGGACCGTGACCGGCGCAAAATGCCTCACGTTATTTTGTTGGATTTGAATCTTCAAAAAATAGATAGTCTGGAAGTATTAAAAATTTTGCACGAGGATGAACGGACGAATCTGATCCCTGTGGTTGCCTTTACGTCCACCGAGGATAGTCGGGATCTGACGGATTGTTACCGGTTGGGCGTCAATAGTTTTATACGTAAACCAGCGGACGCTGTTAAACTTGCGGAAATTATCGGTCAGCTGGATCGCTATTGGCTGGCTTTGAACGAGTCTCCACCACCGGAGAAAGAATTTAGGAACAAACCCATCCGCGTATTGATCGCCGAGGACTCTGAAGATGACGTCTTGCTGCTGGTCCGTCAATTGAAGAAAGACGGCTATAACCCGACTTCCCATCAGGTCGACACTGCTGAAGCTATGAGAAAAGCCTTCGAAAAAGAGACATGGGATGTTATCCTGTGCGACAATTCTATGCCCGGCTTTAGTCCATTCGATGCGTTGGATATATACTCGGAGAAGCGGCTTAATGTACCATTCATCATTGTAACAGGTGCGATTGCGTATGAAGATGCAGTTGTGATTATGGACGCCGGTGCACACGATTACATATTGAAAAGCGATCTTGCAGAACTTGTTCCTGCTATCGATCGTGCATTGCGTAAAGTGAAGAATCTGTAAGAATAAAAGACCATTGGAGTTGAACTGAAACAGCTCTCCCAGTTCAATTGCGCTGAGTTATTTGGGGATCAATTTCCGATAAGCTGCCTCTATTTCTTTAAAGCGTTTTTCTGCCAGTTCCCTGAACTCCTCTCCCAGATGGAACACCTTGTCCGGATGGTATTGGTTGACCAGTTTCCTGTAAGCGTTCTTTATTTCTTCAGGAGATGCATTCCTGGGGACATTCAATACCGTGTAGGGATCTTTTGAAGGACTTGCGCCCGGCCCCTGTGCGTCTTTTTCTGAGAAGCCGTTGTTACGCTCGAAGGATTGACGGTGGTGATGATAAAAATTCTGGGCATTGGATTGTTTTTGGCGGAGATTTTTCACAAATCGCCACAAAAAATACAGAACGATTAAATCATCGATCCAGCCCCACCCGACCATAAAATCGGGAAGAATGTCATAGGGGCTCAAAATATAAATTAACCCTATAATAATCAGCAGATATTTCATTCTCAACGTTTTTGCATGTTAGTGGAGCTTTGCGATAGAAAAGCATACCACAAAACAGGAACATTGTCAGGTCATCCTTGAAAACTCACAGGACAAACCCATTTGGAGAATTTACCTGGGAAAAAATATTCTGCTCGCAGACGTGGCCCATTTCGGATGTTGATTTCCCCTCAGCTAAAAATCAGATGCATTTTCCCTGAAAAGCGTGGGGTTATTTCACCCGGATCCACTGCACGGCGATCAAGGAAATCATACTCAGAATTGCGCCGAACACAAAGGGAATGCGGTAATCGATGATCCACAGCAGTCCGCCGACAACCGGAAGCGCCACTGCTGCAATGTGATTGATCGTGAAACCCACCGCCATGCTCGGAGCGATATCTCTGGGATCCGCCACCTTTTGAAAATAGGTGCGAATTGCAATAGCAAAATTAAAGAAAATGTGGTCGAGTATGTAAAGCCCCGCCACCAGTATTTTGGAATCTACGAAGGCATATCCCAGGAAAATAAATATGAGGCTGAAATATTCGCAAGAGAGTACCTTTCTTTCACCGAAACGGATGATAGATCTGCCGATGAGCGGACTGATGAAATAGTTAATCAGATTGTTGAGCACGAAAAGGATCGTTACCTCTCGAACCGTAAAATGAAAATTTTTCACCAGTAAAAAGACAGCAAATGCGATGAAAATCTGGCGTCTGGCTCCGGCCATAAAGGTGAGGAAATAAAAGAGGCCGTACCTTTTCCGAAAGATCATTTTTTTTCGCTGAGGAACGATGTTTCGGTCAACAGGATTTTGAAAAAAGCTCCAAATACCGGCTGCCACGATTATGCCGCCCACCAGCAGATAGATTTGAGTAAAATTCAAAACAGGTGCAATAACAAAAATAATCAGACCGATCCCGATGTTGGATGCTGCGGCAAAAGCGCGCTGTTTGCCGAATACCCAGGGTGATGTTGTTATATCGAAATATTGGAGCGTCAAGGATTGATTGACGGTCTCATAATAATGAAATCCGAAACTCATGATCAGGGTGGTAACAATGAGTCCTGCAAAAGAAGGAAATAGGCCTGTGGCCGCCACGCCGATCCCCAGAATGAGCGTCGACAGCGCTGCCAGGCGATGCTCTTTGAAGATCATGATGACAAAAATCGCCAGCAGTGCCAAAAAGCCGGGAATCTCCCTTACGGATTGAATCATCCCCACATGTTCACCGTCCAGACCGACAGCGATGACTGCGAAATTGTCGAATAGGGTCCGCCATGCTTGCAGTCCGACTGCAGAGCTGATGGTCAGCACCATAAGATAGCGATACATGGGGTTTTGTTTGGTGGTATTAATTTTTAGATCCTGCAATCCTGGTTGTTTCACCCTAATTGAGGGAAAGTTTAGGATGCCCCGGATCCAAGGCATCAAGGACGAAGCCTCGTCTACTGCGAGTCCTTGATAACCCCGCTATTCACGGGACATGCTCCGGAGATGGGGTGGGTATCATCAACTTTACCGAAGGGTAAACAAAATGGGATTGTATTAAAAGAATTATATCTCATCCATAGAAGCGTTATGAAAATACGTTTGTATCTACAAAAAATATAAAAAACTAAAAACTTATGATATTTTTCCCAGTTTGTTTACGATCAATTAGGGTTTCACGAAAAGTCCATTTTACGCGCCATGACATCAATTGTTTGACCTCGAAGAGCATCCTATATCTCGAATTATGATTTCGCTTAGAACAGGAAAATCGTGGATCCTAAAGTAAAAAAAAATATTATGCAACACTTTATTCCGGCATGAAAACGGTCGCCGAAGCGAACATGCTAAGGAGTTCATTAATTATTCGACATTGAGCAAACTCCCTTTATTGGCGCCCACTGAAAGAAAATAGAGAATTTGGGGGAAGTAAAACTTTTGGGTATTTCGAGGGATTGTAAAGAAGGAATGCATTAAAAGGAGAACGGAGATCCCGAATGCTTCCAGAAAGACAACGGTAACGACAAGTTCGCCGGACATGCATTTGGCCCGCAAGGAGTGCCGGAAAGAGTATTAGGATAATGGTGGCAAGAGGTGTTTTTGTCATGACAGCGGTTCAAATTTGCAGCGGCACCCTGCGTTTCTTACACCATAAAATACGTCTTGGCACGGTTCATGAGAAACGGGGATCAAAAAAAATGAAAAACCCTGTAAATAATGACACCCAGAATTACCGCCGCCAGTAAGATGGCGAACAGCATCTGATCGGTTCTGAATCTTTTCATGCGTAATTCCGGGTCAATCTTCTCTGTCCAGCCCAAATGCAGTATGAAGAACACGAACTGCAAGCTCGGTATACTTTTCTTCGATGATACACGATATTCTGATCTCAGATGTGCTGATCATCATGATGTTTATACTTTCTCTGGCCAGTGTACTGAACATAATCGATGCCACACCGGAATGATTTTTCATGCCGACGCCGACAACGGAGACTTTTGCAATTTTTTTATCGCCCAAAACATCCTCTGCGCCGATTTCTTGAGCCACCTTCCGCTCGATCTCCATGGCGGTGGAGAAATGTTCTTTGGGAACCGTAAATGTAAGATCGGTTTGACCTTCGACCCGAGTATTTTGAATGATCATATCCACAACGATACCGGCTTCGGCGATGGGTGAAAAGATTTTTGCCGCGACCCCCGGCTGATCTTCAACCTTTTTCAGGGTAATCCGCGCTTGATCTTTATCGTGCGTCACTGCGGATACAACAAGACTCTCCATGCCGGCGTCTTCACTAACAACCATGGTGCCTTCCTCCTCACTAAAAGATGATCTGACATGAATCGGGATATTATATTTTTTGGCAAATCCCACAGACCGGATCTGCAAAACTTTAGCCCCCAGGCTGGCCATATTGAGCATTTCATCGTAGGAAATTCTATCGATCTTCTTTGCTCTTTCGCAGATGCCCGGGTCAGCGGTGTAGATGCCATCCACGTCGGTGTAGATTTCACAGATATCGGCTTTCAGGGCCGCAGCGATGGCGACGGCGGAGGTATCCGATCCTCCGCGTCCGAGGGTCGTGATGTTGCCTTTGATATCAGATCCCTGGAATCCCGCCACCACGACGATATTGCCATGTTTGACAAGGTTCATTATATTATCTGCGCCGATTTCGATGATTCGTGCATTGCCGAAGGTGCAGTCCGTAACCACGTTGGCCTGATGTCCGAGCATGGATACGGCGGGGCGGTTCATGCTTTTTAACGTCATGGCTAGAAGCGCGGCCGTTGTTTGCTCTCCTGTGGCCAGAAGCACATCCAGTTCACGTTTATCCGGGGATTCTGTGATCTGGGTCGCCATATCGATCAAGTCGTCTGTAACGCCGGCCATGGCTGAAAGGATGACCACCACGTCGTTGCCCTGTTCAAAGGTTTCTGCGACCCGTTTTGCAACATTTCGGATCCGCTCTATATCGGCCACTGAAGTGCCGCCATATTTTTGAACAATTAAACCCATATGTTAAATCCTTAAAATAAATTAAAACGTCACGGAAATTCTACAATTGAATGAAATTATAGAGCTTCATTGGCAAAATGATTGGTTCCACTCCATGGGCCCGGTGAAATGGGAAAAAAGTTTTTCGGGAAAAAACGAAAAACGATGGAAAAATGGAATACGTATTAAAACCGTATATATAACTCAAAATTATTTTTCAGTAAAGGAATAAAATTGAAAGATAATTTCAAAACCGTCCGTTTCAATATGAATGAAACACTTTTGTATCATGGAACATTGTGTCCGGACTTCAACAGTGCGGGTATTCCCCGGAGTCTGTCTGAGCAATGCAGGGATCCCGCTTCAGCAGGGCTGCAGGAGGCTTCAATTTATTTGTGTGAAGTCAAGGGGATTGGCAAAGAAGATTTTTTTCGAAACCTTCAATTTTTTTTAACAGATTCAAATCCTTGAATTCATTAGCAGATATGTTTATTTTTCGTGTTTCGTCGCCGGTAATTTCAAAGTGTATGTTTATGGGGCCAGGTAAAAGCCCCTTCCCGATTCTATCCGCCCATTCAATGGCCACCACGACGTTACCGTCAAGTATCTCATAAAAACCGATATCTTCAAGCTCCATGATATCTAAGATGCGATAAAGGTCAACATGAAACAGGGGAAACCGGCCGGGATATTCATTGATCAACGTGTAAGACGGGCTGGTTATGTAATAATTATCCGGGACTTCAAGGCCTCTGGCAAGCCCTTGAACAAACGAAGTCTTTCCGCTTCCCAGATCACCGCTCAGGGCCAAAACAGTTCCGGACGTTATCCACATACCGATGCTTTTGCCCAGTGTTTTTGTTGCTTCAACGGAATGGGTCGATATCTGATGTTTGAAACTTGGAGTTTGAGATCCGGATGCCATTTTCAGAGGCTGTCCGTAAACTTTTTCATCGTTTCGGGAATGGCATTCTGGACCTCTGTTGCCAGATAACCAAAGGGGCCTTTGGTCTTGGCCAATGCGTCGGCCGTTGCACCATGTATATAGACGCCGGCATGGGCGGCGAGTTCAGGTGAATGTCCCTGTGCAATAAAGCCTGCTATGATTCCGGTGAGCACATCCCCCATACCGCCGGATGCCATTCCGGGATTTCCGGTGGGGTTGATAAACGCCCTGCCGTCCGGATGGGCAATAACCGTCCCGGCCCCTTTGAGGACCACGTGGGTATTGAATTTTGTTGCAAATTCACGGGCACAATGGATGCGGTCTTTTTGAACGTCGGCTGCAGTGGTATTGATCAGCCGTGCCATCTCACCGGGATGGGGCGTCATAATGACCGGGATTTCGAGGTTTTTCAGTATTTCGGTATGTCCGACAAGACTGTTCAGTCCGTCGGCATCGATAACCATCGGTTTTGTGCTTTTTTGGAGGATTCGATGAACCAGCGTTTTCGTTTCGGGGGCCGTGCCCATTCCGGGCCCTATGGCGATGCATTTTTTGTCGGAAAGAAGATCCATGATTCTGTTGAATGATGTTTCGCCGAGGATGCCTTCCCTGACCTCAGGAAGCGGATCTGTCATGGCTTCGGTCACACGGGCTTCTAAAATAGGGTTTAAACTCGAAGGGACCCCAAGGGTCACAAGGCCGGCTCCGGCCCGCATGGCTGACATGGCCGTCATTGCGGCCGCGCCGGTTTTTCCGGGTGAGCCTGCAATGACCAAAAGATGGCCGGTGTGTCCCTTATGGGCATCCGAGGGTCTGGGTTGAAAAACAGCGCGAATCAGATCCAAAGTCAATAGGTGTTGCAACGGTCGCACATCATCCGCAATATACGGCGGTATGCCGATATCGACGATTTTCAAGTTTCCCGTATAATCTGCGCCGGGAAAGAGAATATGACCTGTTTTGGCAAACGCAAATGTGGCGGTGGCGGTGGCTCGGATACAGGTTCCGCAGGGTTGGCCGGTATCGGAATTGAGGCCGGACGGAATGTCCACCGCAAAAACCGGTTTGTTGGAACCATTAATGAAGTCGATGACGTCCTTGAAAACTCCTTTTACATCCGATTTCAAACCGGTCCCGAAGATTGCGTCTATCCAGATGGCTTCATGGCGCATGGCGCTCTTATGCCTTGAGAGGGATTCTTGATCTGGCATTTCAATGACAGGAACTTTCAGCGGGCGCAGAAGGTTGAGGTTGGCGGCGGCATCACCTTTGACCTTATGGCTTTCAGACAGCAGATACACCGTCACGCGCATCTTTTTTTGAGCAAGATATCGGGCAATTACAAAACCGTCTCCGCCATTGTTACCCCGACCTGCAACAACGCCGATCTTTTTATTTCCAGCGTCTTCAAATTGGTCAAAAAAAAATTGTGTCGCCCCCCGGCCCGCATTCTCCATCAGAACCATCCCCGGGATACCGAACGATTCAATGGTCAGGCGATCCATTTTCTGCATTTCACTTGCGGTTACAAGGTACATTTTCTTCTCCAGAAGTGCCCACCCAGCGGGTAAAAATGAAATTTATCCAAATTTTAAAACCTAAAATGCAATAACAATGTGTTATGAATCAGTGCTATAGCGCTTTAATCAGCGCCAGCATCTCCCTGACGGCGCTGTCCATGCCCACAAGAACCGCCCTGGAGATGATACTGTGTCCGATGCTGAATTCATTGATTTCGTTAAGACCCTTAAACGCCTTTATGGTTTTGTAACAAATACCATGTCCGGCGTTAACGCCCATTCTCAATTTAAAAGCGAGCTTTGCGGAATTAACGATATTGGAAAAAGCCTGGTCTCTTTTTTTAGAAGTCTTTGCATCACAGAATATACCGGTATGTATCTCCACCATGTTCGCATTGATCTGATGGGCAATTTTGATCTGCTCCGGGTCGGGATCGATGAAGATGCACACGGGAATACCGTTGTCCTGAAGCGTGCCGACGGTTTCAGCAACGGCATCTTTGTGCACGATTAAATCCAACCCGCCTTCGGTGGTGAGTTCTTCCCGTTTTTCCGGAACCAGGGTAACGACATCGGGCTGAACATCGAGCGCAATTCCAACCATTTCATTGGTTGAAGCCATTTCCAGTATGAGCTTGCTATGAACAACCTTTCTCAAAATTCTGAGATCACGATCCTTGATGTGACGTCGATCTTCCCGAAGGTGAACGACAATACCGTCAACTCCGGCAAGTTCCGCCAGAACTGCCGCAGATACCGGATCAGGATACCGGCCTTTCCTGGCCTCCCTTAATGTGGCAACATGATCAACATTTACCGATAGTCCAGCCATCGAATAACCTCCATGGGTTCCTCAATTGTAGATTTTGTGCTTTTTGGGGTAAAACTTTTTTTTTCTCGCCACAAAGACTCGCCTGCCCGCCATCGGCTTCGTCTTAGGCGAGGCGGGCGGGTCTTTGTGCCTTGGTGGCAAATATTTTTGGTTCCCCGATACATCGGGATATCCGCTTCGCTACAACCGGCCTGTCCCACAGTGTTTGCGGTACCGGGCCTACACGGTTAGGTGTTAATTAGTTTCAGAACCTCATTGCTCTTTTTTTCCATCTCGTGAGCGTCTTGATCCGATGTTTCGTGATCGTAACCCAGCAGATGAAGAATCCCATGCACCAGAAGCTGGGTAAAACGTTCTTCCATGCTGATCCCCACTCGTTTTCCCTCTCTACAGGCGGTTTCAACGGAAATCAGCACATCACCGAGAAGCTGTGGGGTTATATTTGCAAAGGAGCCGGTGCGCATGGGAAAGGCGATCACATTTGTCGGCCCGTTTCGATTGAGATATTGTTTATTGAGTACCGCTATCTGCGGATCATCGACGATCAGGATGGAAAGTTCAGCGTCAGGACTGTCCAAGGCGTTTAAGATGGCTTTGGCCTTTTGTTGAATTTGTTTCAGTGATATCTTGTACTTCTTTTGCCTGTTGCCTATCAAAACTTCCATTTTTTCCCTTCCCGTTGGTCAAGAGCGATTGCTCGGGATACTCAATGCGATGGTGGTGTATTCCGTTTAATATTTTATTAAAACTTTTTGCGATGTTATGCAGATCTTTCAAGGTCAGCTCGCAGCTGTCCAATTGGCCGTCCGAGAAAATTTTGTTTATCAGATTTTGTACAAGGCCCTGGATTCTGGATGGCGTTGGATTGGCAAGGGTTCTTGACGCCGCTTCAACCGCGTCTGCCAGCATGACAAGTCCGGCTTCCCTGGTTTGCGGCTTTGGCCCGGGATATCTGAAGTTATCAATATTCACCGAGTTCCCACCTTTCAACTGCTTTGCTTTTTCATAAAAATAGCGGATAAGGCTGGTTCCGTGGGATTGTCTGATGGTGTCGATGATGACTTGCCCGAGTTTGTTTTTTTTGGCGATTTCCACCCCGTCCTTGACATGTGCGATGAGGATAAGGCTGGACATGGACGGCGCGAGCTTGTCATGTTTATTAACACCGTAGGTCTGGTTTTCAATAAAATACATCGGCTTTTTGATCTTGCCGATGTCATGATAATAGCCGCAAACCTTTGCAAGCAGAGAATTGGCGCCGATTTCAGATGCCGCAGCCTCCACCATGGTTCCCACAATCACCGAATGATGATACGATCCCGGAGCTTCTATCATCAGTCTGCGGAGAATCGGTTGATCGAGATTTGAAAGTTCGAGAAGTTTAATGTCCGTGGTGTAGCCAAAAGCGATTTCCATCAACGGGGCGATGCCGGCGGTTACGATTCCCGCGGCGATGCCCCCTGAAAACGCAAAGGCCCAATCCCACAGGAGCTTGAAGATGGAGGTGCCTCCCATATAAGAATCGATGATCGTTGCCAGTATCACATTCATCAATCCGAGTTTCAGGCCGGCCTTTATAAACACTTTGCGCTCCCGGCAATTCTGCATCCAGTGTGCCGCCATTAAGCTGTTGAGAAGGAAATAGATGAAAATATCGAATCTGTTTTGAAATATTATGGTCGTACCGACGGCGATGAGCATGGCGATGGGAATGGCTATTTCAAGCCCCAGAAACAGGCATGTGGTCATGGTGGCCGCAGCAAGTGGAATGCCGTATGACATGGATGACGCGGAGATTGGAAACGGGGTTAAATAGGCAACGGATTCAGCCAAAGATACGGATATTTTTGAGACGAACAAAAAGGTTACGATAATGCTCGCCAAAAAAAGCAGGTTTTTGGTGTTGTCGAGATGGGGATGATTGTGAATACAGAGGATATAGGTGGTCATAAGGATGCACAGGATGATCAGTGTGGATCCAACACAGCTCACCAAAACTTGCTCATTTTTCACCCCTTCCTGGTAGGCATTGAGTTTTAGAAGCTGAACCCTGGTCACCCGTTCTCCTTCACGCAGCAGCATCTCTCCGGCTTTTATCTTGTGAAAAATCGGCTTGATTCCCGCATAGGCCTCTTTTTTTAGCTCTTCGGTTTCACTTCTGTTTAAGGTGATATTGGGCTGGATGAGTCTTTGAGAAAAATCGACGATCATGTCTCGCAGGATGTAGTTCCGATCTTTTAGAATGGGTTGACCGATAATTTTGACCATGGTTTTTGCCTGGTCAAGATCATAAAAGTGTTTTAAGTTAAAGACGACTTTTTCTTTTTTTGTTTTTAGGTCTCGTAAAATTATCCCTTTATCGGCCTCCTTAAGAAGCAGCTCTTTGTTTGCAACCACCCCGTTTTCCAAGATTTCCGTTACAATCCTGGGAATAAGGTTCGAAATATCTTTAGAAAAGGCTTCTTTTTCGAGGAGGGTATAGGCACCGTCGCTGACTGAAATGCCGAGTTTTTCCTCGAACTCCGGTTTTTTTTGCCAGACGAGGTCATGAAGGGATATTTTTTCCCCAACATTTGCAGACGAGGATGTTTCAGATGTTTCCGGTGAGTCTTGTGTTTTTGAAGCTTCGAAAATCGTCTGAAGATCACCAAAGACAGCCTGTATCTGCCGGTTAATTTTTCCGGAAAGGGTTAGATCATGATCGTAAACCGTCTGGACATTTTCCAGGGCCTGTTTCCGGCTGGTTTCTGTTGCATCCTCGTCCTCGATTAAAAAATCTTTTTTGGCCTTGATATCTTTGGTTGCAACGTCACCCAATTTGTAGGAATGTTTTTTGACCACAAGGCTCGGATACAGCAAGATTGTAAAAATGATCGTTACACCGGCCAGAATGCCCCAGCGGACACGGTCACTGTTGCCGAAAAGCTTATATAAAGAAAATTGGGTAGTTATTAGACTCATTGTGATAATTTCTTTTTTCTGGAATCGAGATCCTCATAGGCTTTTATAATTTTCTGGACCAACCCATGCCGGACCACATCTTCTTTTGAAAATAAGATGAATTCTATTCCTTCGATCCCCTGCAGTATATTTTTGGCTTCAACGAGCCCCGAAGACTTCTCAGCGGGAAGATCGATCTGGGTGATGTCACCGGTGATGACCGCTTTGGAGCTGAATCCTATCCGGGTGAGAAACATCTTCATCTGCTCGGAAGTCGTGTTTTGGGCTTCATCTAAAATAATGAAAGAATCGTTCAAAGTTCGGCCTCGCATGAAGGCAAGCGGCGCAACTTCTATAATACCTTGTTCTATCAGATTCAACACTTTTTCAAAGCGCATCATATCATGAAGCGCATCGTAAAGCGGCCGCAGGTAAGGATCTACCTTTTGTGCGAGATCTCCGGGCAAAAAGCCGAGCGCTTCACCCGCCTCCACCGCGGGTCTTGTGAGGATGATTCGATTAACCTGCTCCTTCTGGAGTGCCGAAAGCGCCATGGCCATGGCGAGATAGGTCTTACCTGTTCCTGCCGGTCCTATGCCGAAGACCATATCGGATTTTCGGATGGCGTCTATATATTCCTTTTGGGCAGGGCTTTTGGGAATTACAGGACTTTTTTTCGAAGTGACGTAGACCTTATCCAGAAAAATGTTCTTAAGGTTAATACGGTCGTCTTCGCTCAGAATTCTGACCGCGTAATCCACATCCTTGGGATATATGGGATAACCTTCTTTTAGCAGGTTGTAAAGCTGCTTGAGGATATTTTTCGCCAGGTTTTCAGCGATGCTATCCCCCTGGATAAATAAAGTGTTGCCTCTTGCATGGATGGAGACACCCACCAATGCTTCGATTTTTTTAAGGTTTTTGTTGTAATCGCCGAAAAGCTGGTTCGCCAGATTAATGTCCGAGAAAATTAATCGGGTCTTATTATTTTGGGAAATTTCATCCATGTTTCAGGGTTGCACCGATGTGCTGTCCGATGTTGACGGTTTCGTCACCATTATGCAGGTTCCCGATAGATTCTGGTTCGATCTGAATTCCCCATTCCCTGGAAGTCGGCAATCCAGCCCCTGGCCATTTGTTCGTTGAAAAGCTGCACAGGTACATTTTAGCGGCGCTATTCCGCGCGCAAAAAGTTTTTCGATTTCATCAATTCCAGAGCTTTGACATATCATAATTTTTCAAACGATTGCAAATAACAATTTAATACACGTAACAAAAAGAAAAATACCTTGACTCCAAATATCTGCTTTGTTAATTTTCGGCAACAAAAATATTCCGAAAAATGGATCTTTCCGATTTTATTTATATTTTCAAAGGTTTTGGCATAAGAGATGTTGTAAAGGCATACCATGAACTATCTTGATATCATCATTGTCGTTATTTTATGTTATTGCGTGATAAGAGGTGTTTTCAGAGGACTGATAAAAGAATTGTCTTCTATAATCGGGGTGTTTAGCGGTTTTTACGCTGCGTATACCTATTACACGGTGGTTGCAAAACCCCTGTCAGAGTGGATTTCCAACCCAGGATACCTTAACATATTGAGTTTTATGCTTATTTTTTGTGTTGTCTTCCTTGTTATCAGCATTCTTGGTGTCATCATCAATTACCTGCTTAAACTGGCTTTTTTGGGCTGGTTTGATCGTTTTTGTGGTGCTGTCTTCGGTGTCATGAAAGGGTTGCTCATTGTTTCGGTTATTTTGATTGCCCTTACCACCTTCCTTCCCAAAGGGACACCTGTCATCAAAGATTCCTTGCTTTCCCCCCACGTGACGCTGGTCTCTGAAAAGATGATCAAAGTCGTCCCCAAAGATATGAAAGACGCATTTACGGCCAAAATAACGGAGTTGAAAAAGGAATGGGACAAAAAGAAATCGTAAAACTTTGCCAATTTGTTGTTCTTTTTTTAACGCTCACGAATGGATTCAGACAGTGACCCGATCTTAAGCACGGATTCTCTGAATGCCTGTTGGTCTCATTTTTTCATAAAGTTAAAATATATGAATCATCTCCCGATTAGTTGCAGTTAATTAGGGTAAAATAAGTGTGTCATCTCCAATTGAGTAGGTGTGATTCCAAAGGGTACAAGGGGTCAAGGATTCAAGGGTTCGAGTGCAAATGCTAAAGAATTACAAAGAGGTGAAAGTCTGGCAAAGTCATACGAACTCTGTTTATAGATATATAGAATAACAGCAAAATTCCCAAAGGAAGAAAGACAACCATGGATTACATTAGGATGCTTTTCATATCTTAAATAGAAAGAATGTTAAAGGTGCTGATAAAGTCTTTAGAAAAGAAACCCTTGAATCCTTGACCCCTTGGTAACATGAAAAACGGACGACCTTGGTGTATAGTGTTTTCAGCACAAAAACATTAACACCGATAGAAAGGAGGTCGTCCAATGAAAAAAGTAGCATATTTAGCCATGGATTTGCACGCAAAAAATTTCACGTTAGGGCACATGGATAATGACGGTTATTTTAGAGGGAATATGGAGTTTCCCACCTCTGAAAACAACATCATCCATGGATTAAAATCAATTAAGGCCAAAGAAAAATATCTTACCATTGAGGCAGGTACCTTAACGTATTGGGCAGCACAGGTTGCCAATCCCTTTGTCAGTCAAGTGATCGTTTGTGATCCGAGAGAAAATGCGTTGATCTATAAAAACTCCTATAAAAAAGATAAAGCCGATACTCGCAACTTGTGTCGGCTGCTCAGACTCGGTG
>JAQBBE010000010.1:0-4941 GCA_032126435.1 Desulfobacterales bacterium
TCGGCCAATTTTAGAAGTATTTTGGAATCGACTTCATCCACCTCTAATTCATCCTGAACTGGAATAGACTTGCGGTAATAAAGCGTATCTAAAATGGCTTTTTCCGGTGAGGCCATGTAAAATCTTTCATAATAGGTAAAGCCGGTAAAAAGCGAAGGGGAAATCCTTGAGAATTCAATGGTAATCCCTTGATAACCAACATTTCGCTTTTTTCCAACAGCCGTACTTAAGGTTATCACGGTACACACCAAAGGTGATTGTAGGATGATACCATGATAATTTAAAGCCCATTCACAGGAAATGTATGCCGGAGGTCTCAAAAAACAGGCCACCTCTTCTATTCTGGGAAACCCGTAAAGAAAGGAATTGATGTAATTCCCGCGATTAAGACGATGGATCAGTCCTTTTTGCAGGGCCCTGGACAAAAACATGCCGGTATGTGGCGACACTTTTTCTGCATCTTGAGTGCGGAAAAGGTTTGGAAGGCTTTTTAAGCGTTTAATGGCTGTTTTTTCTTTTTTCATGGTCTTCAAAATATTTTTTTATTCCTTGATCCAAAAGATCTGATGTCGCTTCCTTTAACGTGTTAATGAACTCGCTGAAATCCTGTTCTTGATATATGAAAAAAATGTTTTGTGGTATAAAGCGGGGCAGATCAGTTTGTATCGCACCTTTGATACTGGAAACAGATTCTTTTTTTAAAAAAAAATCAGCTTCCCGGGCTGGGACAAAAGGATTTTTATACATCGAAAATTTTTCCCTTGCTTCAATCCATTTTGGAGCGACCTTGAGGTTTTTTATGATCCACCAAAAGTCATAAATATCCCTTCCCTTAAGATATTTTCTTTCATAGAGAGCTCTGATTTTGTCAGACATGATTTCCTCCGGTGTTTCGCATAGAACGATACTGCTTGAATACGGAATGACCAGTTTACCTCCGGTAATCAGAGCTGCAACCGATGGTAAATCTCTCAAAATATGTTTTCTAAATCCCGGTTCATAGCCAGGGCTAAGCATCTCAAATTCTAATCTGACAGCAATTCTTTCACGTTGAGCTTCAGGGCGATATATGAAAAATACCTTGGTTGCCTGACTTCGTCCACGCTTGTACTGATATTCTGAGCGCCCAGGACCAAATTGAGCGATACATGCATTTTGAGTTTTTAGAAATGTTCTATTTAAAATCTTTTGAATATTTTCTCTGGACAAGTGTGTTACAAAATCAAGATCCTCTGAAAACCTCATTCCACCATAGACCCATCTTAAAGCAGTACCACCCTGGAAAATAATTTTTTCCGATCCGGATTGGGCATAAAGGTTATCCAATAGAATCACTTGTAATGCTTCTGAACTTTTAACCTGTTTTTCTCTATACATAACCCATTCCCAAAAATTTTGTATTTGGATGGTCAAGATTTGTGAGGTAAACCTATAATCTTTGAACCCTGAACCCTTGAACTTTGAACCCATGAACGGTTACCAATATATATTATCTCCAATGTGAATACTCGTTTACTTTATTAAACATTATTGTTTATTAATGTCAATTGATTTTTTATGCCTATTCACCGAAGTCAATCTGCGCCTGTTGAAACGAATGGTAAATCCCGCGGGGCCGAAGTGAAGCGTAGATCCCGATATCGGAGTCCCGTCGGGCAGTTTGACGGGGAACCTGTGAACGGTTACGTTTTCTAATTGACAATGTAGTTCGAATGTAATACGTTTGTAATATGATTGTTTTTGATGCATCAACTTTGATTTTGCTCGCTAAAATAGGTTTACTTGATTTGTTTATATCAACCTTTCAAGGGAGGGTTGCGATACCTAAAAAAGTGAAATCCGAAGTATGTGTTCAGGGTGAGGAAGAAAGGCCGTTGGTAGAGAGCCTGATCAAACAAGGAAAGATTGAAATTTTGACGGCGAAAAACCCAAAGCAAAAAAGAAAATTAATGGCCGATTTCAACATCGATGAAGGCGAGGCTGAAGCCTTGTTGCTTACCATTCAGACAGGGGCTAAAGCCATTGCTACAGACGATAGAAATGCTATCCGGGCTTCCAAGCTTTTAAAGATTGATTTCATTACCGCCATCGGTTTTTTAGTAAGAGCATATGAAAAGCAGCTTGTTGGCCGAGATGAAGCCCTGACAAAATTGCAAAGTCTCCAAACCATCGGCAGGTATAGCAATATTATACTTAAAGATACAAAGAACAGGATCCAAGGAGGTGAATAAAAATGACCGGAAAAACTCTCAGCATACGTATTAATGATGATCATTTTCAATTTCTTTCATCGCTTGCGAAGGAAGATCATGCTGATGTGTCAAAAAAGGTCAGAGAACTTGTTGAGCTGGGCAGGGTCATGCTCTCCATCGAAAAATATAAAAATTCCGAGGCTTCGTTAGAAAAAGCTTCAAAAATAGCCGGTGTTTCTATATCAAAGATGTTGGATATATTCAGTGAATATGGAGTTCAGGCAAACTTGGAATATGAAGACTACTTGAAAGGACTTAAAAATTTAAGAAAGGTTTGGTAGTGATCAGCCATGGAGAACCCCTGCCTGCCGAAGTGAAGCGTTGATCCCGATATCGGAGTCCCGTCGGGCAGTTTGACGGGGAACCTTGAACTCCTGCCTGTCCCGTCAGGCAGTTTGATGGGAAACCTCTGAACCTTGAACCCCTGAACCCGTGAACGCCTGCCTGCCCCGCCTGCCGCGTAGCTCCCCGTGAAGGTGCCGGGACAGGCCGGGGTCGGGTGATCATCAAGCCACCATAAAAGAACATGTGTATCTATCAAGAGGTTCATCAATCCATCATCCCAAACGCTTTTGCAATATCCTTCGGTAGTTCGTCAAAATCGTCGCTTATTTTGATCTTTCCTTTCAAGGCGCCGGGCTTGCGCGGTTTCTCGCTTCGCTCATATCGCACAAGCTTTGCAACGGGCTTCCCTGCTTTACCTATGATGACCTCTTGCCCAGCCATGACTTTCTCAATAAGTGCTGAAAATAATGAAAGCTAATCCACAGATTACATAATACGTATGCCGTGCTCTTGAATTTCGCTGGCTATAGGATCGTTCACATTGAAGGTCTCCACTTTAAAGGGCCGAGGCTCAATACGGTCGTCTATGTACGCCGCAAGCTGCATTAGAATTAGGCGTTCCTCGAACAAATCATCTGAGAAATCAGGCGAAACAACAGCCACGTCGATGTCACTCCATGATGTCGCCTTACCTTTGGCCTGGGAGCCGTACAAATAAGCCGCCTGTATGCGATACCGACGCTTGACCGTGTATAGAAACCTCTGAACACTTTTCTCTATGGAAGGAGGGATTTTAGCCATTGAAAAATCTCCTTAATGAGCTGCATTTCACGGATAGCAAATTCGGCAGTGCATCTTTTCCGAAAAGCTCGTTTAATGTCCGGATATCTTGCTTCAATATTAAAAGCTGTTATCCTTATAAGTAAGTCGGATTTCAGCTTATCCGGTTTAAGCCCAGCGGCTGCAGCTAATCTAAACAAATTGTGAATCGGAGGCGCATGTTCCTCACGACGTGTAACATACAATGCTTTCAAGAGCTTTTCTGCCGCCAAATGACCAAAGAACAGGGCATATGAATAATCCCCTTTTTCCACCAAATGGTCAGCAACGTCAAGAGCCTCTTGTGCTTCAGTAATCCAATATGTCTTGACCTGCTCTATATTGAACACGTTTTCATTCATCTTGTCCTTCCTTTATGTCATCCGAATGGAGACTATCCTTCACCTTGAATGATGAGACCTGATGCCCTTTGACATCCATACCAGCCCATAAAGTCAAGATATTTTATAAGGCCATCTGAAAATAATGAAAGCTAATCCACAGGTTACATAATACGTAACCGTTCACGGGTTCAAAGGTTCCCCGTCATACTGCCCGACGGGACAGGCACGGGTTCAAAGTTTGTATTGTCATAACCATACGCCATTCTGTAAGCGTTTTGTACGGGAAAACCGACCGCTTCCACATCCGCACAAATCAGGAACATGGTACTTGGCAATGATGTGGCAAAATCCGCATTTTTTATGGCGGGGGATTTCGGGGATCCTATTTCAGTCTTTTTCCTAACCCTGAACGGTTTATCCTGTTAAATAGGGCTCCCTTCGGGAAATTTAACCGGGGTGAACCCTGAACTTGTGAACGGTTACCAAATCTTTAGTGCCTCAGATTCTAAAAAAACTTTTATTTCATTATCAGTAGGCGTAACGTCCATATATTCTACTTCTTCTGAATAATCTATATCATTAAAATAACACAACTGCTCTCTAAAAAGTTTATCATTGAAGCTTGTCGAAAAAATATTATTAGATGCAGCGATCAGGTCATCCACAGAGTGCTTGGATTTTAGAATAAAATATAAATCTACATAATCCTTCCATTTGCTACGTCTTCCAAGAGCATAGGCTTTCATAGCACCCAGTGTCAAAATGCCTGGAAGCTTAATATGGACACGGTCCCAAAAAAGCTCCGGTTTTATTTGAAAGGGAAAAAAGAAAAAGGTGATTCTTATTCCATCAGTAATCACAGAGAACTCATCTCCTGTTGCGGTTAGAACATGCTGGACACTAAAACCGTGAGTCAGAAGCTTACGTTCTATCTGAAAAGGGTCAATTGGATGTAAGGATGCGAGATCAAAATCCACAGAACGCCTGTGGCCGATAAGAAGAGCAACTGCAGTGCCACCGGCAAGATAAAATCTTTCTCTAAACAGTGGCATTAATTTTTCCGCCAGAGAAAGCTGATGATCGGTTAAAATATTTTCAAACATTACGCTCAAATACCTTCTTGAAAAAATTGATAGTGCGGGGCGTATAATTACACCTTTTAAGCTGTATCTGCTGAAAGAAAATCTGTTTCACTTTTTCACGCCCAATAATCTTAAACAGATTGTAAACATCATTCATGT
>JAQBBE010000011.1:0-11223 GCA_032126435.1 Desulfobacterales bacterium
TCAGCCGCCTTCTTGCTTTTTCCAACGCCTTTTGTCTCGATCTCTCCGACTTTCAGCTGCACATGGAAGGTTTTGTCATGATCCGGACCGCTTTCATGGACAACGGTGTAATCAGGTATTTTTTGGTACTTCAATTGGACAAGTTCTTGAATCTGGCTTTTATAATCGTGATTGGCACTCGGCCTATCGACGGAATCCATCAAAGATGAGAAAGCGCCGCCGATGAGTTTAAATACAGCATCAAATCCACCATCCAAATAGACTGCAGCAATGACAGCTTCATAGGTGTTTGCCAGTATCGAATTTTTATCCCAGCCTTGTGACTGGATTTCACCCTTGCCCAGTTGTATATGAGAACCAAGGTCCATTTTGCGGGCAATCGATGCAAGCTGGGATTCATTGACCAGATTGGCGCGCATCCTGGACAAGTCCCCTTCTTTAAGATCCGGATAACGCTGCATGAGGAGGTGTCCAACAACGAGATTTAGAACCGCATCTCCTAAAAATTCAAACCGTTCATTATCCTGAATATCCATTTCCGGGTGTTCATTGACAAATGAGCTGTGTCTTAGAGACGCTACAAGGAGATCGACATTCTTAAATTCATACATAAGGTTACGTCGGAACTCAAAAAGATTTGTCTGTGTCATCTCAATTTTATTTGCGCTCATTTAGGGCTGAAATTAGTTTCTCATATAATTCATAAGGAACAGAAAAATTTCCTTTCCCGGATCCCATTTTTATCTCGGGTTTTACATCCCCATGAAAATCTGTACCCCCCGTGATCAACAAATTATAGCGATTTGCAATCCGGGAATAATAGTCCATGAGATCCGCCGTGTGTTCCGGAAAATAGACTTCTATACCTTTCAGCCCCATTTCCGTTAACACTGCCATCAGACCGTCGAAGATCTTTTCATCGTTCATGTTCAGAAGAAAGGGGTGGGCCAGAACAGGAATCCCTCCGGCATTCAGTATGGTCTGAATTGTTTTCTCACAATCAAAACGGAATCTATCGACATATGCCGGTTTACCTTTTCCCAGATATTTATCAAATGCTTCATCAATCGAACGGACAAAGCCTTTTTTTACCATAAGCTGTGCAATATGAGGTCTTCCAAGCTGACAGTCTCCGGTTAAATTTCGGACCTCGTTTAAGGTAAGTTCGATCCCCATTTGGGAAAGCAGTTCAAGAATCCGGGGGTTTCTTTTCTTTCTGGACGCTTTCAGTAGGGAAAGGGAACGGTTAAGGACAGGGTCATCGATATCAAAAGCATAGCCTAAAATATGGAAACTTCCCGGACAGAAAAACGACGGCGGTGGGGTGGCACTTATTTCAATACCGGTTAAAAATTTTATCGATGGGGGAATTCCATACGCGAGGGCTTCTTTTGAACCGTCTACGGTATCATGATCTGTAATGGCGATCGCCCCGAGATTGAGGTTTTGAGCCAGATCGAGCAATTCCGGGGATGACAGGGTCCCATCGGAAGCGGTTGAATGAATATGAAGATCGATTCTCACATGCGTATCATAATCCAAGGGCTCTTTCTGAAGCCTCTTCTTTGGTTTTGCAATCGATACACTGCGTCGTAACCGGCCTGGCTTTAAGACGTTTGATGGAAATATTTTCACCGCACTCTTCGCAAACCCCAAACGTACCGTTTTCGATACGATTTAAGGCGTTTCTGATCTTTTTAATCAGTTTGTTCTCTCTGTCTCTTATGCGAAGCATAAAATTCCGATCCGACTCGAGGGAAGCACGGTCTGTGGGGTCCGGAAAATTTTCTTTGGGCTGTGTCATGCCTGAAACCGTATCGTCGGCATGATTTAAGAGTTCTCTTAACCGGTTGTTCAGAAATTCTTTAAAATATTCAACATCTTTCTTTTTCATGGCAGAACCTTTGAAATTTCATTGATAACTTTTTTTTTAAAACTATGTTGATACACCAATGAAATTTCGATGTAAAGAAGAAAATGGATGTTTTTTTTAAACAACTCACGTCGTTTCATTCAAGAATCGGTCCAGACTCTTCATGCTGTCTACATTATAGATTTTCCCCGGATAATCCTTGGGCAAAATCTTTTTTAATAAACCCGTAAGAACCCTCCCCGGACCGACCTCCACAAAAATCTCAATGTTTTCCGCCATGAGTCTGCACATGGAGTCGTACCACTTGACCGGGCTGCAAAACTGACGGGCCATGATCGATTGAATTTCTTCAGGATCACTTTCAACGTCGGCCGTGACATTAAACACCATGGGTTTCTCGGGTGCATTAAAACGTATCGACTCGATAACGTCCCTGAATTCGTCTTGGGCGCCCTGTATCAACTCACTGTGCCACGCACCGCTCACCTTCAACGGTATGACCTTGGCGCCGTGTGAAGCGGCCAGATCGGAAACCCTGTTCACCGGTTCAGGCGCGCCGGTGATCACGATCTGAAGTTCAGCATTGTGATTCGCAACGGCAACAACGCCGTCCTTCTGAACCTCTGCAACGAGTTCCGCCACGGTATTTATGGGAAGCCCGATAATTGCATGCATGGCGCCTTGGTTTCGGGTGGCTTCCCGATGCATCAGTTCACCTCTTTTAAAGACCAGTCTAAAGGTGTCTTCCCGGGAAACAATGCCCGATGCGCACAGGGCGCTGTATTCACCGAGGCTGTGACCTGCAGAGATGGTGGGCTCAAGCCCTGCTTTCTCCATGGCCGTAAAACAGGCCAGGTTAACCGCTGTAATTGCGGGCTGGAGATTTACGGTTTCGGTAAGATCCTCAATGGGGCCTTTAAAGCAGAGTTTTGATATGTTTATTCTGGAAATCTCCTCCACCGAATCAAAAAGTTCTCTAACAACATCAAATTCCTGATAAAAATCGAGGCCCATTCCAACAGCCTGTGAACCCTGGCCTGGAAAAAGGTATGCTGTTTTTTTCAAAGCGCCCTCCTTTCACTCATCAAGTTTAAAAAGTTTTCGGGTGACGTCGAGATAGACGGATTTGTTTTGATGGTGCCCGTTGCTCTTTAACAGCAAAGTGGGATCGTGAAGTATTTTATTGATCATTGCGTTGGTCATTCGGGTGATGGCCTCGTGATCGTCATCTGAGAGATGCTTTAGTGTCTGCAGTGTCTTTTTTATTTCTCCTTTTGCAATGTCCTCCATTTTGTCTCTCAATTCGACAATGGTCGGTATCACATCCAGGCTTTCGAACCAGTGCCGGAAACTGATCACTGCCTCGTCGACGATTCTTTCTCCTTTGATCGCTTCCCGGTTTCGATCTTCAATGTTTTCATCGATGATTCCTTTTAAGTCATCGATATCATAAACATAGGAATTGGTGAGCCGGTTTATTTCCGGATCGATATCCCGGGGGACGGCGATATCGATAAAAAAAAGGGGGCGATTGCGGCGGCGGCGGATAATCCCTTTGACCTGATCCCGCGTAACCACGTAATCGGGCGAACCGGTTGAGCTGATAATAATATCCACGTGTTCTAAAAAGCCGGTAATCTCCTCGAACCGGATCGCCTGCCCGTTGAATCTCTTGGCAAGCTCAACACCGTTTTTGAAAGTTCTGTTGGCAACCAGAATGTTCCCGGCCCTGTTTCGAATCAGGTGTTCTACTGCCAGTTCAGCCATTTCACCGGCGCCGATCAGGAGTACCTTTTTCCCTTCAAAGGTGCCGAATATTTTACGGCCCAGCTCAATGGCCGCAAAACTTATGGATACCGCATGGTCTCCAATTCCGGTTTCACTCCGAACGCGTTTTGCCACAAAAAAGGTTCGATGGAGCAATTTGTTCAACAGAACACCGGAGGTCTTCTTTGAGGTGGCGATTTGATACGCCGCTTTTATCTGGCCCAGAATCTGAGGCTCTCCCACCACCATAGAATCTAAACTGGATGCAACTCTGAAGACATGCCGGACCGCATCATCCCCCTCATGAATGTAAAGGGATTTTTCAAATTCAGAAACAGGCAGGTTCTTAAATTCGGAAAAAAAAACTTTAACGGTATCCGCGGCATTCGATGTATCACTCGTGGCCATGAGAACTTCTACACGGTTACAGGTTGAAATAAGCATCGCCTCGCTGATCGCCGGAGATTTCTGAAAAGCTTTCAGGGCAGCGGAAGTCTCATCTTCTGAAAAGGCGAGGCACTCCCTCAGGGTTACCGGCGCTGTTTTATGATTCAATCCCATTAATACGATATCTAACATATTTCTTAACGTACGCTTTTATTAATCTGTTTATAGTTTGGTAAATTCTCCGTGATGCCCCTGCATAAGAAAGTTGACGCCCAGGAAAGTAAATAGAATAATCGCAAAACCGATGATTGCCATAATGGCCGCTCGGCGTCCCCGCCATCCAACGGTAAGACGCTGATGGAGCAGGGCTGCATACAAAAGCCAGGTAATGCCGGACCAGATTTCTTTGGGGTCCCAGCTCCAGAACCTGCCCCAGACCGCTTTGGCATATACAAAACCGGTAATTAACCCAAAGGTGAGCATGGCAAAACCGGTAAGGATGCATGCATATCCGGTGGTGTCGAGCAGTTCCAGAGATGGAAGACGCCTGAAAAAGAAACCATGTTTTTTTGATTTTATCGCATGCTCCTGGAGAAGATATAAAAGCCCGACACCGCATGCCAGTGCAAATGAGGCCTCTCCGATAAATACGGCGACGACATGGACCACAAGCCACAAGTTGTTTAGAATATTGTTCATCTGACCAGGTGCATTGGGAAACTTGGCTGCAATGACCATTACAAAAGACACCAGAGGCGCGGCATACACCCCCAGAATCTTCAGATGAAACCTGTATTGGAAGACCAGAAAAACACCGGCAATCGTCCACCCCACTATAGAGAGAACTTCGTGGAGATTATTGACCGGAAAATGTCCGGATTGAATAAACCGGTAACCGATCGCCGCCGTATGGCAGCAGAAACCGGCAACGAGCAAATAAAATCCGGTCTGCTGGAAGACATCTTTCTGCAGGAAAAGATAAGCAAAATACCCTATGGTGCTCAGCAGGTAAAATATAATGACAATAAAAATTTCCACGTATGTCGTCCTTTGCCAATTTATTGATGTGCGCCCATCAATGATTCGTACGCATACCCTTCACCAAAAATTTCAAAAAGCAAGGAATTAACCGCGGTAATATTGCGATCTTTTATCATCCCAATGAGCTTTCTTTCGATCAGCTGTTCGAAAAGATGCTTATGGGCCTCGGGTTCGTGATCTTCACTTAAGAGTTTTTTACGGATTTCACCCATAAGTTTGAGAAAATCGGCATACTCGGTTCCAAATTCCTTTTCAAGATCTTTGCGCAGTTTTTTTGCAAAAGCAGGGCTCTTCCCGGAAGTCGATATGGCGATGGTCAAATCTCCCCTGTTTACAATGGCCGGGAGGATGAAATCGCACGCTTCAGGTTGGTCGGCAATATTGCACAATACACCCAGACGCCGGGCCTCGGCGTAAATATGCCGGTTTATTTCCGAGTTGTCGGTTGCACCCATAACAAGGAACTTGGCATGAAGATCTGAAGTCTTAAAGGGTCGTCTTTCAAGTCTTATTTGGCCATTGACTGAAAGCTCCTGCAGTTTTTCAGTGGCTTCGATGCTGACAACAGAGACAATCGCACCACATTCCAAAAGCATCATCACCTTTCGGGTGCCCACAGAACCACCGCCGACCACCAGACAGTTTCGGTTCTGAATATCAAGGGATATTGGATAATATCTCATCGTTATAGGTTCCGTGTTCTGGGTTCTTCGTTCTGGGTTCAGCATTCAACGTTTCGAGTTCAGGGTGTATGTATTTTGAATCATTCACCCTGCATTCTCTTTTTATCTGAATTTGGCATGTAAATTTCAGATTTCTATAGTCATCAGGTCCTCCGCCAGAAGCAGCGGGCCGTCATAGGTTTTACGACATTGTTTCTCTATGTCGACAAGGTCGCATTCAGGATAAAAATGCGTCAGAAGCAGATTGCGAACGTTTGCCCGGGTTGCAATCTCACCGGCCAGAGACGGCGTCAAATGCCCTTTTGCCTTCAATTCATCGGGGAGTGCCGATTCACAAATTAGAAGATCTGCGGCCTTGGAAAGTGCAACCAGATTGTCGGAAAAATCTGTATCACCGGAATAGACCACTGATTTTCCGCCGGAACCGGTTATTTTGAATGCAATGCTTTCTTCGTTGTGATCAACAGGAAGTGATTCCACCTGAAAATCGCCGAACCTGTTCATGTCACGGGCGTTATTGTCGAGTTCAACAATGTTTAAAAAGCCCGGAGCAAGTTCCATCCAAGAACCGTAAGCATTTTTCAGGTTGTCATAGAATTCTGCAAATCCCCTTCCAGCCACCAAAGTCAGTGGGATTTTACGTCGGTTTCCGTCCGGATATTTGTTGGAAAACAAAAACGGGACCAGTTCACCGGTATGATCGGGATGGAAATGGCTGTAAAAAATAAAGGAAACATCGAAAATTTCAATACCGGCTTCCAAAAGCCTTCGCATGGTGCCGGCTCCCGAGTCGAACAGCAGCAAATTTTCATTTATTTTCATCAGCATTGAGCAGGAACTTCGCCGGAGTGAAGGGACACATGTTCCTGACCCGAGAATGGTTACCGTCATTTCAACCGGATCAAAGGTCATTTTTTCCCCGCTCTCTTTTCAATTTTATGTATCATCCACCTTAACAGTTTTTTATTGTCCGTATGGTCCGCAACCGCTTTAAGGTCTGCAAGCGGAATTTCAGCACGCGCCATACTTTTATGGCCACCGGCGGAACCGATGGCACCAAAACTTTGGTAGGCGACCTTTCCCGCATCCTTGCGAAGCCCGTCGTTTCTCAAGATAAGGATCAGTTTCTTATTACATACACCCGAAACAATGCTCCAGTTCACCGTACTGACTTTCATAAAAAAATCCGCAACGAGGACACAGACATCAGGATTTACCACCGCACCGAGATAGGCAAACATACGCCCTTTTCGAATACGCCGATTGGCAATGGCGATTTCGAAATATTTTAAAAAATCGGGCCTCAACTCCGATCGTTCGATCTTGTTGACAAGGTGGAGGTTGGCATGACGGTAAAGAAACTGAAATGCCCTGACATCTTCCATTAAGGTCTGGCGTACAAAATTGTCGGTATCCGTCTTAATGGCATAAAACAGACCGGTGGCAAGTTTGGCGGAAGGCTTAATTTTCGCCGCCCTTAAATATTCGGTCATTATACTGGCCGTAGCGCCGTATTTAGTTCGGATATCCACAAAAGGCGCCTGGACGCCCGTATCAGGATGATGATCCACAATTACATCCGACGGGAAGCACTTAAAAATTTCATGATGGTCCGGCTGAGAATCGACAATTACAAACCGGGTGAAGCGATCTTGGACAACATCTTTAATTGGGACAATATCGACGCCCAAGAGCCGGATCATGGCGATATTGTCCGGACGTTTAATGATGTTGATGTTGGAGATGGTTACACTGGACACTTTGCGCCAGAGCAGTCTTTTAACCGCCATTGCGCTGGCAATGGCATCCGGATCGGCATTAATAACAATGAGAACATTGTCATCGCCGACAAACTGATCATAAAAGCGGCGCAATCTCTGTGTATTCGATATTGCCATATGTCGATTCCCCCCTTGGATAATGCGAGAGTTAGAATATATTACAAAATAAGTTAATACAATAATACATTTTTCTTTTTGAAAGTAGAAAAAGACCCCAATAAATTTCACATATCTGCTTGACAGTATAGAATATTATCTGCTATCAGACTAACGGTTTAAAAAGAGCACAACCTGATCATCGGAGAAATAATTTAACAAATCAAATAGTTATGGTGAGACAGGGTGCGCTATATAAAATGTCTTTTAACTATAAGAAAAATCGGCCGTGGATTGAAAACCTTTCCATAATTACGCAACTCGGCCTAACCATGGTCGGTTGTATTTTTTTTTGTTTTTTTATCGGCCGGTACCTCGATAAATTTTTAGGGACCAAAGGAATATTTGTCGCCATTTTTACGGTTTTGGGGGTTATCGGCGGGGGGATCGTCGTTTATCGCCAGATCCTTGAAGTTACCGAAATCAAGGAAAAAGATAACAATTCCGACAATGGAATCGCTTAGGGAAACACAAAAAAAATATTGTTCCAGGGCCATTATCGGAGCCATCTTTGTTGGCTTTTTCTTTATTATGGCCGGCCAGAAACCTGTGGGCAAAGGTCTGATTCTCGGAACGGTTTTCAGTATTGTCAATTTTATTATAATGGGCGAAATGATTCCATTGCGAATCGGCCAATCTAAAAATAAAACCTTCTTTTTTCCACTCATTTCCATATGTTCGAGATATATCCTTTTGGCGGTGCCGTTGATCATCGCCATTAAATTCGATCAATACAACCTCATTTCTGTAATTTTCGGAATTTTTATGGTCCAACTGTTTATTCTGACGGACCATTTTTTAAGTTTCATAAACTCTATTCGGAGAAAACAGGTCTAGGCGTAATATGGAAGATCTCGGTAAAATACACCAACTTATCATTCCGTTCTTTGGGCACGATATAACGTTGAACGTTGAAGTCATTGTGATGACCTGGATCGTTTTCTTTGCACTCCTTTGCTTTGGATTTTTTGCAACCCAAAAAAAGAGTCGGCTTCCCGGGCCGTTGCAGGTCGTCGGAGAACTTTTTGTTGAACATCTGTATGCCCTGACCGAAGATGCGCTGGGAAAGGAGCTTTCCAAGACTTACGCACCGCTGATATGTGCCCTGTTCATGTTTCTGCTACTTTCCAACTGGCTGGGCATCATTCCCCACCTTGAAGAACCGACCAAGGACCTTAATACGCCGTTAAGTCTTGGACTCATGGGATTCTTTATTGCACATTATGCAGGGATTAAGGCCAAGGGGTTAAAAACTTATCTAAAAGATTACTGCGAACCAATGTTCATCATGGCGCCGTTGAATATCATCGGAGAGCTTGCCAAAGTAATTTCCATTTCTTTTCGTCTTTTTGGCAACATTATGGGCGGCGCGATTATCATACTGGTGGTTTCCTATCTGACTTACAGCATTATTACGCCACCTTTTTTGAATGCTTTTTTCGGGATGTTCGTCGGAACGATTCAGGCGTTTGTATTTACCATGTTGACGGTGGTATATATTGCGGTTCAGGTAAATTAATTTATGGCATACGACATTCAAACTTGGATTAAGGTAGCTGCTTTCACCGGAGGCGGAATGGCCATGGGATTCGGGGCCATCGGAGCAGCTATTGGTGAGGGATATACAGCAGCAAGTGCCAACGAGGCCATCGGCCGCAACCCCAAATTGTCCGGCGATATTTTTAAATCCATGCTGGTTGGGCAAGCCATTGCCGAGTCTGCGTCTATTTTTGCCCTGGTCATCGCAATGATGCTGCTGTTTACCAATTTTCCTGCGCATGCGCTGACGCCGTATGTACTGATAGCGGCAGGCTTGTGCATGGGTCTCGGAGCCATCGGCTCCGGTGTGGGGTCAGGGTTTCCTGCCGGAGCAGCCTGTAAAGGCATGGCCCGGCAACCGGGAGTCACCGGACGTTTAACGACCAATATGCTCATCGGTTCGGCGGTATGTCAGACGCCGGCCATCTTTTCACTGGTGGTATCCTTTATTCTGTTATTTACAGATTTTTCCGTGCGTCCGGTGTCGCCCACCTGGGCCGCTATTTTGGGTGCCGGAATATCGTCGGGTTTAGGCGCCATCGGCTCCGGTCTGGGGGGAGGTCTTGTAGCGGAAGCCAGTTGTGATGGCGTTGCCAGACAGCCCTTAACCGCTACACCGGTGACAAATGTCATGCTGCTGGGACAGGCGGTTACCCAGACAACGGCCATCTATGCACTTTTGGTCAGCTTTATTCTGATGTTCAAATCTTTCCCGACAACCGATTTGATTGCCCCCCCGATGGCGTTGCTTGCAGCCGGTCTGTGTATGGGGATCGGCGCCATCGGCCCTGCAATCGGAGAAGGTTTTGCCGGCCGCAGTGCCGTGGCATGGATCGCGCGGAATCAAGAACATATTGCAGCTCTAACAAGAGTGATGCTGGTGGGCCAGGCGGTTGCCGAATCCACAGGGATCTATTCGCTGGTGATCGCCCTGGTCTTGATCTTTGTCGTATAACTGTGATTGATATAAAACCAAAAAAACTCGTTTAGGAGGAACAAAATGGCAATTGAAGGTGTAGATATTGTAAAAGCGGCGGCTTTTCTCGGTGCAGGAATTTCAATGGGGCTTGGCGCCATCGGACCGGGTGTCGGTGAAGGAATGGCTGCAGCAAAAGCATGTGAAGCAATTGGAAAAAATCCCAAAGAAGCGGGACTGCTGACCCGAACCATGCTGGTGGGCCAGGCGGTTTCCGAGTCTACCGGAATCTATTCACTGGTTATTGCATTATTGCTTTTATTCGTTGTTTAATTCCTAAAATTTATATTTTTTAAGAAAACAGCTTATGCATATTATCAGCAACATAGCCCTAATCAGTATCAATGAGACGTTACTTGTTCAACTGCTCTCTTTTCTGATCTTTTTGTTTATCATTAACCGTATCATGTTCCGCCCTTTACAAAATGTTAGAAGTGAAAGGGTAAATTACATGGATAAGATAACAATGGATACGGTTGATGCTATAAAGGAACTTGAAAGCCTAACCCACAAACTTAAAAAGCAGGAATCAGTAGCTAGAAAAAAAGCCCTGGGACTAAAGCATGAAATTGAAGAATCCGGGAGCGTGCAGGCCGCTGAGATCACAGCTTCTGCCAGAAAACAAATTGAAACCCTAAAAGAAGCGGCTGAAGCGGAAGTTGAGGCTCAGATCTCCGAAGCAAGAAAACATCTCCAAAAGGAATCTGAAACCCTGGCCGTAAATATCATGGAAAAGCTGTTGGAACGGAGGCTGGCTTCATGAAATGTATGAGTAAAATCGTCGGGGTATTCTGTTGTTTCATGGCCGTCGTCTTGAGCCTACATTTTTTGGGTCATGACGCATTTGCAGCTGAAAAATCGAGCAACTGGCGGCCGATATATGATCTGATTCTGCGGTACATCAATTTCGGGATTATCGTCTTTGTGATCGTTAAATACGGTAAAACTCCGATAATGAACTTCCTTCGGGGCCAAAAAGAAAAGCTGGCCAAAGAAATCAAACGGCTTGAAGATGAAAAA
>JAQBBE010000012.1:0-7627 GCA_032126435.1 Desulfobacterales bacterium
GCTTGGGGCCAAAGGAAGGTGTCAAAAGGAAGCTTTATGAAAACCATAAAAGATATAGATATTTCAGGCAAAAGGGTCTTTATCCGGGTCGATTTTAATGTTCCCCTGGACGTGCATCAGAACATCACCGATGATTCCCGAGTTCGGGCGGTGTTGCCGACCCTGGAATATGCCCTGGACCATAACGCCAAACTAATCATTGCATCACATATCGGGAGACCCAGCGGGAAGATCGTGCCTGAACTGAGCCTTTCTCCAGTGGCCAAGCGCCTGGGCAGACTCCTTAGAAAAGATGTTGTCATGGCCAAAGACTGTATCGGTCCGGACGTAAAAACGCTTATCGATCAAATAAAGCCGGGCCATATCGTCCTGCTTGAGAATTTGCGGTACCACCCCGAAGAACAGAAAAATGAGGATACATTTGCAAAGGCACTGGCCGAGCTCTGCGATGTTTACATAAATGACGCTTTTGCCGTATCTCACCGGATCAATGCATCGGTGGTCGCCATAACAAAATTCGCGCCGGTTTCGGCAGCGGGATTTTTGCTTCAAAAGGAAATTTGCTATTTTGAAAATGCGCTGGCTGATCCGAAACGTCCGCTTGTTGCCATTGTGGGGGGGTCAAAGGTGTCCAGCAAAATCGGCGCATTGGAAAACATGCTCCACCATGTTGACAAGTTCATCATCGGCGGTGCCATGGCAAATACTTTCCTTAAAAGCCTCGGTTACGATTTGGGAAAATCAAAGGTGGAAATGGATCTTATTGAAGTTGCCACCTCTGTTATGAAAAAGGCGGCCGAACGCGGCATAAAGTTTTATCTTCCGGTGGATGCAGTGGTGGCAAGCGATTTTGATGGCGGAGGTGAAATCAAAATTGTCCCGATTCAAGAGATTCCTGAAAAGTGGATGGCTTTGGATATCGGTCCTGCCACATCTCTGCTATATTCCCAGGCGTTGTATGATGCAAAAACCATTATCTGGAACGGTCCTATGGGCGTATTTGAGATGGATGCCTTCAGCCGGGGACCATTCGCTATGGCGCATAGCGTGGCCAATTCTTATGCCCTTTCTATCGTTGGCGGCGGTGACACAGATGTTGCCATACACAAAAGCGGTGAAACCGATAGAATCACCTATATTTCCACCGGCGGGGGAGCCTTCCTCGCCCTCATGGAAGGGAAGAACTTACCGGCTGTGGCTGCTCTGAACGATACTTAACCCGAATAAATCTATCGAATGTCTCTTAAGGCTTTTCCCCGAAAATATAGCATTCTCTTTGTCACGGTTATCGTCGCCCTTGTTTTTCTGGGATATGTGAACCGAATCTTCCTGTGGGAAAAAATCACCGCTTTCTACCATCTTTTTACGGACAGAGATCAGATCCAAGTCTTTATCGCTTCTTTCGGCAGCGGCGCACCTTTAGTTTTCATCATCATTCAGATACTCCAGGTGCTCCTGGCACCGTTTCCAGGTGAAGCCACAGGCTTTATCGGCGGATTTTTATTCGGCCCGGCAAAGGGATTTTTTTATTCGAGTGTCGGTCTGACCCTAGGATCATTGCTCAATTTTTCAATCGGTCGTTTTTTAGGAAAACATTATGTCAGGAAGCTCATTCCCGCACGTCAACTGGAACGTCTGGACAGGGTTGTTAAACGCCAAGGCGTCATCGTTCTGTTCGTCTTATTTGTTCTCCCCGGTTTTCCTAAAGACTACCTGTGCTTATTTCTCGGATTGAGCGCAATACCTTTAACGGTTTTCATGCTGATCGCAACCATCGGACGGATGCCGGGAACATTGATGCTAAGTCTTCAAGGCGCGTATGTTTTTGAACAGAGATACGGATTGTTCGCAGTGATTATGGGTGTATGCCTTATCATCGTTTTTCTGGCCTACATCTATAGAGCCCCCTTGTATCGATGGCTTGAAAAATTTAACGGGAACCGATGAACTTGTTGACGTTTTTCTAAATTAGTGCTATTAAAAGAGAAAACAAACAACAATACAGCGTGTCTTTCCACATGTGATTAACCGAAAGGAGCGGAGGTTGGCATTCTGGTGTGTAAGAGAAGAGCTGAGTCAGAAAAACAGACTCCGGCGATCTTATTACGAATTGCTGCGGGATGAGTTGGATCAGCAGATGCTTCAGTATGCGCTGATCGATTCTTATAATAAATTTATTCTTAAAAAGACCCCGTATCCGTTTGTTGAAAAGCGAGAGCTAAAACCCCGTGCACGTATTCCGGCTGTGGAATATGAATGCCAGAATACTTTTCTGGTGATTTTTTTGGAAGATAGCATTTCTGCAATTCACAAAAAAAATATCCGTTTTTTTCAAACCAACAAAACAACCAAGGCCAATCTTCTCCGGTATGAAACCCTGCCGCTTTCAGGTAAATTTGATAGAAATCAGAAATACCTGGACTGTTCCCATTTCAATGATTTGATGGAGATCCTTCTGCCCGTTGATTATGCAATCCTCATCCAGAGAGATGTCGCCAGCAAAAAAAAGGACCGATTCAGCCTTTCACATTTTCATGTGAAAATCGACTGGCCCATTGCAGATGCAGCCGAAGATTTGGCCGCCAGCCTTCGATATATCTCAAAAGATTTGTATGAACGGGGAGATAAATACGCCGAAGATATTCAGAAAAAATTTTTCGAGTATTACTGCCTTCCTTTTGAAGCGGGAGGCCGAAGGACGGCCGCTATTGTTGCGGCCCAGTATTTAAAGAGAATTTCGTGTATTTCCACAATTTATGCCGGAAGCAGCGAGTCGAGGGCATTGATACGGATTTCAGAAAGGGGTGTTTCCAAATCGATTTTAATGAGGCTGACGAATGATGAAATGGAGCAGATTGCAGCGGCAAATAAAATAACCCCCCGCACCTTCAAAAAAAATTATTGCGTGACCCGCACAAGAAACAAAGATGTCTGTATTTTTCAGGCCACATACGCCTTTACCAATCACAGCAGACCGCCGGACGACGGGAAGTTGCGGGATATAAAACCCGACTTGAATTGGCTGACCGTCGGCGGTCAGCATATTCTGCCGAGACCGGGTGTCTGGAAGTATCCCCCGATTTCTTTGAATTTTATATACACCTAAACTACCTCTTTAGAATCCGGATCAAAACCTACCATTCGTGAGTTTGAGCCGTGACTTTTGCAACGTTAAGGTTTATTGCTGCACCGGGATTGTTTCGGTTCGGTTCCTTTCTTAAAAAGAGCTGAAACAGCATGGGGTGAATCGCCCGTTACACGGCAGCCGGTTGACGGATCCATGGGCACTTTTACGACCGCGTCCGGTATGTCAAAATATTGTATGGGCTTGTCTAAAAGTACTTGGGTCATAAATTCGATCCAAATGGGAAGTGATGCTTTAGCCCCGGTTTCTCCTTTGCCGAGGGTTGTAAACGAATCCTGCCCCACCCACACTCCGGTGGCAATGGACGGTGAGAAACCGATAAAAAGAGCGTCTTTAAAGTTGTTGGTGGTACCGGTTTTCCCGGCAACAGGACGTTTGATTACCCGTGCTTTCTTCCCGGTGCCTTCCTGAATTACACCGCAGAGCATATCCGTCATAATCGACGCATCTGCCCGTGACAGCACCACTTTTTTTTGGGGTTTTACCCGCCATACCACCCGGCCCCTTCGATCGACGACTTCCATGATCCCATAAGGTTTTATCAGTTCTCCCTTATTGGGAAAGACCGTGTACGCTGCGGTCAGATTCATAAGCGTTACTTCTGATGTGCCGAGGGCCAGTGAAAGGTTCGGATACAGGTCGGATTCAATTCCCAAGGTGTGTCCAAACCTTGCCACTGAGGAAGCACCCAGCATTTCAATGAGCCTGACGGCCGGAATATTTTCCGAAAGTGTCAGCGCCATTCTGAGTGTCATTTCGCCTTTATAGCCACCGGAAAAATTTTCAGGTCTCCAGTCTTTGTTCGGTTCTCCAGCCCTGAAAACCACGGGTGCATCGAGAATGGTTTTGCTTTGGGAGAAGCCCTGTTCAATGGCATATGCATAGACCACGGGTTTAAATGCAGATCCAGGTTGTCTTCTCGCGTCTGTTGCCCTGTTGAAAGGGGATTTTGAAAAATCTCTGCCCCCGATCATCGCTAAAATACCACCGGTCTGTACATTCAGGGAAATCAGTGCACATTGGGGGTCGGGTGTTTTAATTCCGTTACGTTTCATCCGCTTTTCAAGTTCGGAAAGTCCGCTTTCCACTGCAAATTCCGCTGCCCTTTGCATCTTGGAATCGAGGGTGGTAACAACGGTCAGACCGCCTTTATAAAGCCTTGACGAGCCTAAAGTGTTTTCAAGAAAACTTTTGACCTGATTGACAAAGTAGGGCGCTTTACGCAGATTATTGTTTTGTTTTGCAAGATGCAAGGGTTCTTCTTTTGCTCGATTAAATTCTGCTTCAGTAATAATGCCTGTTTCTTCCATTTGTCTTAGGACAATATTTCTTCGTTTAAGGGCAAGATCTTTGTTTATCAGAGGGGAGTATCGAGACGGTGCTTTGGGTAGACTTGCCAACAGCGCACACTCGGCAAGGCCGAGGTCTTTTACGGATTTGCCGAAAAATATTCTTGCGGCCGATTCGACACCGTAAGCACCGCTGCCAAAGTATATCTGATTCAGGTAAAGCTCTATAATTTCATCTTTTGTGTATCGTCGTTCTATCTGAAATGCCAGAAATGCTTCCTTTATTTTGCGCAATAAAGATTTCCGGGGGGTTAGAAAGAGGGTCTTGGCAAGTTGCTGGGTGATGGTACTGGCCCCTTCAACAAATTCTCCTGCACGGATATCTTTGATGATAGCCCTGAAAATTCCTTTTAGATCGATGCCGCTGTGTTGATAAAAGTTCCGGTCTTCTGTGGCAACGAGCGCTTCTGTAAGATAAGATGGAATGACTTCGAGGGGTACAGGGTCTCTTTTTTCTGCAAAAAGTTCTGCCAGGAGCACTTTATCTGCTGAATAAATTCGCGTAATGGAAGAGGGTGTAAATTTTTTAAGGCTTAGAATTTGAGGAAGGTCATGGGTCAGGGCTAAAAAAACACCGGCCATTACACCGAAAATGGCACCACAGAAAAAAAGAAGTAGTATTGCGATGTTCTTTTTATTAAAACGAAATCCGGTCATAATTTTTCGATTGATATTTATTGACTGTCATGCGTGATGCATGTAAAACCCGGTAACGAAGAACGTATCATTTGAGCCCATTGAAAAAATTATCGCATTCAGAATAACCCATAACCCATGATACCCGATTGTGTGTTTTCATTTGATCGGGGTGATCGTGCAGGAGAATTAAAATGACCCATCATCATCAACACGATCATGAAATACAGAGCACCTTATCATTTGATGAAAAAATGATCAAACTGCTTGAACACTGGATAAAGCATAATGATGATCATGCTGAAACATACAGGGATTGGGCGCAAAAAGCAAAAGAGAAAAACATGCGTGAAGCGGGTTTATTGCTGGAAGATGCAGCTGATATGACCCTGATGATCAGCAAAAAATTTGAAGAAGCCGCAACACTTATTATGAAGGAATAAATCAGGGTTATTTTTCAATTCCGACTCTGGCCGCCACTCCTTGTTGAAAATAGTGTTTGATCTCCTTCATCTCGGTTACCAGATCAGCTTTTTCTATTATTCGGGGATCCGCACCCCGTCCGGTGATGACGAGTTCAACGTCTTGGGGTTTTGCCGCTATAATTTTTAGAATATCCTGGACGGACAAAAGCCCGATTTTGACCGCAACGTTCGCCTCTTCCATAATGACGACATTGTGTTCGCCTGAAGAGAGAATCGCAATTATTTTTTCAAGTCCTTTTTGGGCGGCTTTGATATCTTCGACAGACGGCTTTCCCTGGATAAAACGGCCTCTGCCGAACTGTTCGACAGTTATCAGATCCTCGAATCTTTTCAGTGCTTTTATTTCACTGTATTCGCCCATCTTGATAAATTGGCCGATAAAAACCTTAAGTCCGGCACCGGCGGCCCGTATGGCCAGGCCTAAAGCCGCAGTGGTTTTTCCTTTTCCATCGCCGGTATATACCTGTATATAGCCCTTCATCACCGGTCCTTTTTATGGACCTTCCGGATCAGATCATTCGGTGAATAATCATGGTTCAGTGAAATGAACACCTTACTGCCCGGCTGGGCAAATGACAAGGGGTGTCCGTTTTCATCAACGATGGCGTTAATCCGGTCTCGCGTTGCAGGTCCTTTTTTTTTGAGCACTTCAAGAATATCTCCATTGAAAATTTTGTTTCTCACCTCGATTTTTAGACCCGATGGCTGGGTGTTGCCCAAAACTTTTCCAACAAACACATGGCCATTATTTCTTATGTTTTCATAATTCTGCAATGTCTGATGCGGATCATTAAAATAAAAGCCGGTGCAATAACCTCTGTTGCTGACAGAATCCAGTTGATAAAGCCAGTCTTCCTGGACCCTGTACTCTCCAGGGTTCTCATAATAGGCATCGATGGCTTCCCGGTAAGTCTTGACCGTTGATGCCAGATGGTTGATCCCCCGCATTCGTCCTTCGATTTTCAATGACAGAATGCCTGAATCGATCATCTCAGGGATATGTTCAATCATGCACAGGTCCTTTGAATTGAATATATAGCTCCCGTTGTCATCTTCAGCGATGGGCATATAATGACCGGGCCTGAGCTCTTCTACAAGGGCATATTTCCATCGGCAGGGTTGTGCGCACATGCCTCGATTGCTGTCCCGCTGTGCCAAGAAGCTGCTCAGGAGGCATCGTCCCGAATATGATATGCACATGGATCCGTGAACAAAGGCCTCGATTTCCAGATCACAGCGAAGGGCGATCTCTTTAATCTCCATTAAAGACAACTCTCTTGCTACGTTTATTCTTTTGGCGCCGAGTTCTTGCCAGAGCAGCGCACTTTTGAAGTTGGTTGTGTTGGCCTGTGTGCTGAGATGTATGGGGATTTTCGGAATGATTTTGGATGCGGTCATAAATATACCCGGGTCTGCTACGATGAGGGCATCCGGGCCAATTTCTCCCAGTAAATTAAGGTAATCGGAAATTGCAGCTTGTTCGTGGTTTCTTGCGTATGTGTTGCAGGCCACATAGGCTTTAACGTCGTGTTTACGGGCAAACTCGACGGCTTGTTGGAGCTCATCGAGGGTGAAGTTTTGGGAAAAGTTCCTCAGGCTGAACGCCTTGCCTGCAAGGTAGACGGCATCGGCGCCATAATGGACGGCAATCTCCAGTTTTTCAAAATTACCTGCCGGTGCAAGGAGTTCTACTTTATGGGATGTGTTTGTCATTTTTTTATTTGTATGAACACTAATACTAATGCGCTTTAAAATCCGGAAGCTGTTCGTGTGTAAGATCGGACAGTTTTGGGTACTGTTGATCTTTTTCCGAAATCGTCGGGTTTTCAACAGGCCAGCGAATACCGATATCCGGATCAGACCAGATAATTCCGCCTTCATCTTCCGGCGCATAGAAATCCGAGCATTTGTAAAAAAAGTGGGCGGTGTCGCTCAATACGCAGAAACCGTGAGCAAATCCTTCGGGTATATACAGCTGACGCCTGTTTTTATCCGATAAATGGATACCGGTC
>JAQBBE010000013.1:0-5072 GCA_032126435.1 Desulfobacterales bacterium
CTGGCGCTCTTTTACGGCGGCATGTCAAGATATAAGAACCTTCTGAACACCTATGCCATGACCTTTGTGGCTTATTGTCTTGCCAGCGTGATCTGGATGATGTGGGGCTACACCCTGGCATTCGGGCCGGACAAGGCGGGAATCGTCGGCGGGCTGGAAAACCTGTTTTTATGCGGAATCGGTGTAAACAGTCTGTCCGGAACCATACCCACCTATTTGTTTGTCGTTTTTCAGATGACATTTGCCGCAATTACCGTGGCCCTTGTTCTCGGTTCCATCGTCGATCGCATGAAGTTTTCTTCGTGGATCGTTTTTACGGTGTTGTGGTTGACGTTCATTTATTCTCCCCTTGCCCACTGGGTATGGGGCGGCGGTTGGATGGCAAACATGGGGGCACTTGATTTTGCAGGTGGCACCGTGGTTCACATCAATGCCGGTGTTGCCGGTTTAGTACTGTCTCTGGTCCTCGGAAAACGAATCGGATACGGTAAGGACGCCATGTTTCCGTCCAGCATTTCCCTGACCGCACTGGGAGCTGCCCTGTTGTGGTTCGGGTGGTTCGGTTTTAATGCAGGCAGCCAACTGGCTGCAGACGGTGTGGCCGCTTCGGCGTTTCTGGTCACCAATACTTCCGCTGCAATGGGTGCCCTGGGGTGGATGTTTGTCGAATGGTGGGTTAATAAAAGGCCAACGGTACTTGGGATCGCCTCCGGAGTTGTTTCCGGACTGGTGGCCATCACGCCTGCGGCCGGATTTGTAGATTTGTCCGCTTCGCTGGTGATTGGACTGATTGCGGGCATTCTGGGTTTCTTTTGTGTTGCCGTTCTTAAAAATAAAATAGGTTATGACGACTCCCTGGATGCATTCGGTGTACACGGCATGTGCGGTATGTGGGGTGCACTGGCAACCGGTATTTTTGCCAATCCGGCCATCAACGAAGTCGGCAGAGGATTACTTTTCGGGAATCCAAAACAACTTTATATTCAGGCGGTATCGATTGTGGGCACCATCCTTTTTACGGCGGTGGGAACGCTCATTGTGGTTTATGTGACCCGATTCATCACCGGTGGGCTGAGAGTGGATGAGGAGAGTGAAATTATTGGACTGGACAACACCATACATGGAGAAAGAGCGTTTGAGATCGATTGATCATTAATAGACAACGATCATGTGGTTCGGGCAAAAACAGATCTTTCCGAGAAGGGGCAAGACGAGTCGTTTAGAAAGTTTCTTCATCAGGTCATGGAAGAATTGGTGCCCGGGCAGACCGCATATCTTGAAATTGAGGATTCCACAACCGATCCGATCACGTTTGAAATCTCCCAATTTGAATGATAATTTGGATTTCCCTCTATTTTTGTTCTAAAGCCATTTGAACGGGCACAATTAGACTTGAAGTGTTCTCACCGGTAATGACGATAATCAACCCCGTATTTTTTGGCCTTGTAAGCGAATTTCCTTACCGTTGTTTTCAGGATGCCGGTTGCTAGGGTTGTATTGCCCCGCGTGTTTTTAAGGGCGTCGATGATCATTTCCCTCTCAAGATTCGCCACGGCATCTTCAAGGGATAGGGCAGGGAGCGTATCGGTTTCAATCCCTGTCTGAAGGGTGGGCGGAAGATGATAGCTGTGAATGACACCTTCCTCGCACAGTAAAACGGCCCGTTCGATACAGTTTTCGAGTTCCCTAACGTTTCCCGGCCAGTGGTACTGCATGAGCATATCGATGGCAGGGGTTGAAAATCGACGGATATCTTTATGGTTTTCTGCTACGTATTTTTCGAGAAAATGGTCGGCCAAAAGCAGAATATCGGTCTTGCGTTCTCTTAACGGCGGCATATAAATAGGAAAAACATTGAGACGGTAATACAGATCGCCTCTGAAGCTTTCATCCTTAACGGCCCGTTCGAGATTCTTATTGGTTGCGGCAATAATGCGCACATCCGTTTTGATGGTTCGATGTCCGCCGACGCGATCAAACTCCTTTTCCTGCAAGGCCCGCAGAAGTTTGATTTGAACAGTAAGTCCCACTGATCCGATTTCGTCAAGGAAGATGGAGCCCTTATTGGCCATCTCGAATTTTCCGATATTTTGACTGATGGCCCCTGTAAACGAACCTTTTTCATGCCCGAAGAGTTCACTCTCAATCAGGTTTGAGGGAAGGGCTGCGCAATTGACTTTAACAAATCTGTTTTTAGCCCTGAGGCTGTTATAGTGGATGGAATTGGCCACAAGTTCTTTTCCGGTACCGCTTTCACCTCGAATTAAAACCGTGGCATTGCTCTTTGACACCTGCGAAACCATCTGAAAGACTTCTCGCATTTTGTTGCTGTTGCCGATGATATTCGTTATGTGGTATTTATTCTCAAGCTCATTTTTCAACCGGACATTCTCTTCACTGAGCCGCTTTTTATCCAGGCGGATGGTTTCCAGGTTGATCACATGCCTGGCTAACATGGTTGCAACCACAGACAACAGTTTTTCGCCGTCGTTCAAGGCATAAGTCGGGTCATACGGCTTATCGACACTGAGTGAACCGATAATCTGATTGCCTTTTTTTATTGGAACGCAAATAAAAGAGAGTTCTTCATCCTTAACGGCTTTGCGAGAAGCGGTTCTGTTTAGAAATAGCGGTTCATCGCTAATTTTGGGGATGGTAATGGCTTTGCCGGTTTCAATCACCCGTCCGGTAATTCCCTCCCCCAGTTTGTATTTTACCCGTTCCACCGCACTTCGAGAGAGACCGTGGGCAACTTCGATGTGGATTTCGTTGCGCAAAGGGTGCAAAATGGTTACGGTGCCGCGCACCATGTTCAGGGAATTGGAGAGTATCTCTAAAACCTTGTATAAAGACTTTTTAAGATCCAGGTGTTCATTGAGTGCTTCGCTGATTTCAAACAGCAATGTGATGTCTTCGATGCGTTTCATGTTATTTTATGTCCTTTAGATAAAATTACAATTTTGTGATAAACAGCAAATTTATTAATAAAGCAATGACTATTTGAGTCAGGCGGGTAAATCTCAACAGGTTGAGGGTTCTGATTCACTCATAGATCGTTTCCAAAATTCATTTATTTTATTCTTGCAAAAGTAATCAGGGGGGTTAATAACGCCGTTTTAAAAAAAGCAGACCCAATATATTCAGGTCAGGCCAATAATATTTATTTGAGTACAATATATTGTAGTTGATTGTTGATTGATGCACAACATGTCTAATTTTTTTCTTGACACACAATATACCCAACCTTATAGTAAACATTCAGATTCTGAAATATTGAGGCTTATCAAAAATGTTTCTCGCTTTTAGCGGGATCCACCGAATGAATACATTGAATATTTCGAGTCTGCTAAAATAATCTGTTTGATACAGATCAAACAGATGTGCAAAATGGAAATCTCAAATGGATAAAAAAATTACTATACAAATACTCTCCGTTGAAATTATTCGCTTTTTTTTCATTTTCGTAATGATTTTGGGTGTGTCTCTTGTCTCAATCCTTAGCGGCCAGAGAGATGTCCGCGTAATGAAAGAAACCTCCCAAAAATCAATGCCTTCCATCTCCCAGCCCTTGGCGGATGAAAATGCGGGTGGGTATAGTGTTTACGGCGCACTATCCGGATATATGAATAAAAAGGAACAGTTATTTCATCCCATCATCATTCAGATGTCCAGCCGCCACCAAGTTGATCCTGCCCTTGTCAAGGCGATCATTATGGCGGAGTCCGGATACAACCCCAAGGCGATCTCTATAAGGGGGGCAAAAGGCCTCATGCAACTGATGCCATCAACCGCCCAAGCTCTTGGGGTGGAGGATATTTTCAATCCCAAGCAGAATATAAGTGGCGGCGTTCGGTACTTCAAACAGCTGGTTAACAAATTTGACGGAGACATTAAACTGGCGCTTGCGGCGTACAACGCCGGAAGCCGAAATGTCAGGCAGTATCAAGGCATTCCCCCCTTCAAATCCACCCAGTATTACATTGAAAAAGTTTTTAAGTATTATCAGCTATATAAAGACAAGATGTCACGGGAAACCGACAGCGCTTAACCTGAATTCCAGTCTAAAAACCCAGATCTTGGTTTATCAATATTACTTTCACCCTTCCTTTCGGAAATGATTTCTCAGTAATCGTCCAAGTATTGCAGATTCGATCCGGACTTTTACAGTCATCACAGAAAGAAGTTTTGGCACAAGGTGTTTTTTTGTCAAGCCGCATGGCGTTGACGGGGGCTGCATAATTTTTTATGCGGAACATGGCCTCGTCCAGGTCCGGAACGATCTTGTTGCGCCCGACGATGATGATGACATTTTTGGGGCCAAAGGTGATCGCTGAAATTCGGTTGCCGATCATATCCAGATTAACCAGCTGACCCGCCTCGGTTACCGCATTGCTTCCGGAAATAAAAAGATCGACCAACAGTGACTGACGGCGTCGCTCCAGACTTTCTTCGGGAGACAGATTTTTTTCAAAAGAATCGAACACTTTCAGATCATTTCTGTTTCTTAGAATATCATAAAGACCGGTGGCCGTAAATGTCATAGAGCCGCCCCATGAAACACTTTTTGGTGATGTGCCGGGAATTATTTTTTCCAGGACAATAGATTTGGCTTCATCGGTGTTCTCCACGATAAAAGTTTCAAAGTTATTTGCATCCAAAACTTCTTTTAGATCCGTCAACCGGGTTTTCCAATAGTTTTCAATCGGTTTGTCCATAATAGTCCTCCAGTGATATCGGTTTAGGTTTAAAAAAATATGCATCACAGTGGAAGATTCCTTGCAGCGTGTTGGAGCCCAGCGGAAATCCCGCTTTGCTGGGCTGAAGGAATCTTCAAATCGGGTTAAGGGGATAAAATTAAATCCATTTTGATACCCCGCCGCTTACGAAGGGGAGCTTTTCTTCCTAACATGCTCAGATTTTGACATGTTGCTATTCGTGGCGCTATTGTTTATCGAGAAGGAGCAACGATGCCTGTTAATATTCCAGAATCATTGGGAGAGTCGAAATAAATGCGCTGGATATCCCCGACGCCGGAATCAGAGAGCATGGCCGTCAGCTGTTTTTCAGAATAG
>JAQBBE010000014.1:0-8175 GCA_032126435.1 Desulfobacterales bacterium
TTCAGCGCCTTTGCCGTAGATTTCAAGACTGAGCGTTCTAACCTGATCGGCAAGATGTTTTCCAATTTTTTTGATGGTCTCGTCAAAATTTATGTTAATATCATGAAGCCCCGTTTCTGCCTTGGTTGAAGGCGTAAAAATAGGCTTGGGAAGTTTGTCAGATTCTTTCAGGTTTTTGGGGAGCTTTATGCCGCATATGCGTCCGGAAGCCAGATAGTCATTCCATCCGGATCCGGATATATACCCTCTTACAATACATTCGATCGGCAAAGGCTCTGCTTTTTTAACCAGCATGCTCCTTCCACGCAGAATTTCTGCATACGGTTTGCAAATGTCCGGATAGTTGTCCACGTTACTGGAAATGACATGATTGGGCAAAAGAGACTCCATTATTTTAAACCAGAAAAGGGAAATTTGAGTTAAAATTTTTCCTTTTTCAGGGATGGGGTCAGGCATAACCACATCAAACGCAGAAATTCGATCCGTTGCCACCATTAACAAAGTGTCTCCGAGATCATATATGTCCCGGACTTTGCCCCTTTTGATCAAATTCAATTCTTCAAAGTCGGTTTCAATGACAGTCTGCAGCATGATTCTTTATCCTTTGCAAAAACAAGTACAACTTTGATTTCCTTTGTCAGCTACGCTTGAGCGAGGATGCCATAACGGTTCATGTTGCCATACACGGCAAAACATCCTTAAAAAGCACTTCATTTGATTTTCACAAATGGGTGTCGGACATACCCCCCACCATCTTTATCAGATGTTATTGCTCTGAAAATGCTTTGATAAATTTTTTTAAAATATCGAGTGTCGAATCCGGCATTTCAAGGAATTCGATTCCGGCTTCAAATTTTTCATCTATGCCGGCCATGGAGAAAACAACCTCTCCTTTAATGTCGATCAGTTCATCTTCAAGACCTATGGCCAGCGCAATGGTATTTTTGGGGTCGATGGGAATGTGCGTTTCAAGCAAAATTCCGCCTTCACTGATATTTAAAGTCCTTCCCATTCCCTGCGCCACAATTTGCTCAGTTTCATCAATACAATCATATGATATCAAATTGAGGGCACTGATTCTTGGATGATATCTTCTTTCGTTTGTCGTCATGGTATTCACCCAATACGGTTTTGTTAAAATTTTATTTTACGCGCATTAAAAACATTATTTCTACGGTTCTTTCTCACCGGTTTTTTTATGGAATTCACAAGCTACCATGGAGGTTGCCGATACGCACGTTGCAAGGTGTTCTATAAAATTTTTAAATGTGGATGAAAGGCGATTGTGCTCTTTCTGCAGAATGTCAGGGTCAATTTTGTTTACTTTGAGATCCTCTGAAGCGAAGACCGAAGCTTGATAAGGTTCTTGCCCTAAATCAAGAAACGAGACATTGCCGAAAAAATCTCCGGAATGAAGATTCGCCAATGGCACATAACCATTTTCAGTGTGTCGGACAATATGGACTTCCCCTTCCGTGATTTGATATAAATCCGTTTCGTTGTCACCCTGGGTAATCAGCTGATTTTTACCGTTAATATAGTCTTCGATACGAATCTTTTTCAGGTGGATATTAACCGCCATATCGGTGACCTGTTTTAATCGCTTGTCAAGACTGATTGCAAGGCTTCTAAAGGGGTTGGACATTCTCAAAAAATCGATGGAAAGACGCCGCGAATCGAGTACGCCCAACTGAACATTATTCACCGCGAAAATTGCGGCGCTTCGAACAGTTCCTTCCAACAATAAAAATGAAGCAATGCTCCCGATAAATGTACCTTCACCGATTCTGAGTATTTTTAAAGGGCCATGAGGGGTTTCTCTAACAATTTCTGCCACACCTTCAAGTATCACCCATAACCAGCCGCCATGTTTTCCTTGGGCGACGATCTTGTTGCCGGCACGTGCCTCTTCTTCATCGACCACATACGAATAATCGATAAGCGGCCCTTTTATAACGGGCAGTGTCGATACTTTTTCCGAAGGACTTGTTGTCTTTGCTGGGAATGATACAGGTCCCAATCGCTCTATCTGCCCGTCATCCAGCTTGCTTAAACAGTCAAGAATAATTTGCATCCGGCTCTTTTTAATCACATTTTTACGGCGAATATTTTCTTCACTGAATTCAAATTCGCCATCAGCCCAACCAAAAAGTGCGTTAACAGCATCAAGACCGGTCAAGGGTCCTGCCAACGCATTAACAGGATTGCCATTGATGAAATATATTAAACCCGGTTCCTGAGCATATTTACTCCTAACGCGCAAAATGCCCGTACTTGAATTTGAGCCGAGGAGTTGCAGAATATCACCCAAACTCAGAAAGTCCAGATTGCCTGCAAGAACAAAATCGCCCATTTATAATATCTAATGTCCTAATTTCAATTTTTGTCTAAAAGATATCAATGTTAACTTCAGGCATTCCTTTAAAGTCGCCCCAACGCCCTGGCCTATAATTGCACTGGCTGGAAAAGAAGGGACTTTGAGCTGTCTGTTTAAATCCTTCTCCATCTGCTCAACAGACATAATCGGAAAGCCTTGTCCGGCGAGGTCTCTCTTGTTATGCTGCATAACAAGAGGGATTTTAAAAATGTTAAGACCATATTCTTTTAAATTATGTTGCAGGTCTTTCAAGGAAACCATGTTTTTTTCGCGTCTGACCGCCAGTGAATCGGCGACAAAAATAACACCGTCAACGCCTTTTAAAACCAGTTTTCTGGTAGATCGGTATTGAACCTGGCCGGGAACGGTATACACTTGAACTTTTATATCAAAACCTTTTATCTTCCCAAGTCCAATGGGAAGAAAATCAAAAAAAAGGGTCCGATCACCTTCAGTATCAATGGAGACCATCTCACCGATGATCTGTTTCTTGAAGGTCTTAAAAATGTATTCCATATTAGTTGTTTTGCCGCATCTTCCAGGCCCGTAATAGACAATTTTACACTCGAGCTCCCTTTTTTTAAAATTGAAAACAGCCATTGATGATCAGCTCCACATAGAAAATTTAGTATATGTTTAGCCCGTGCAGTATGTCTTAAAAAATACTAGTATACAAAAATTATTCAAATTTTTCAAGGCCTTTCTTCTGCAATGCTTCTACTTCAAATGCCGGCAAAGTATCTCACTCCCTGCTAAGTATGTGGCTTAACTTATTGCGGCCTCAATATCCACACAATAATCTCCCCGCAAAGGGCCGATTTGAATTTTCTTTACCGCCGTAATCAGACCTGAGCCATTAAAGAAAGCAATATTCGAATAATACTGAACATCATTGATCGTCGTTCCGGCTTTGAAATTTTCGATCAGATCTTTTTCCCTGCCTGGAATCAGCAGGCTGACGACGTTTCCTAACTGGAACCTTACTTTAAATTCAAATACCTGCTCTTTTAGAGGACCACTGTCAAAGGTTATTCCGATTGAATTAATGTCGAGATCTTCATCGTCTTCAATCTTAACTTCATCAATTTTAAATCCATCATTCTCATATGCCTGAGCCTTAACGTGATGAATTTCAGGAATATGGATCACGGTTTCCATATCATCTGCGGGCATTTTGGTCTGCGGAAGTATTTTATCTATGCCCTCTTTCTTCAGCACATTTTCAAAAAAAATCCGAAGTCTCTGCTGCTGATTTGGAAGAAAAATATTTTCTGAGAGCCATTGCACATATTCGACGACGGCATCATCCACTGAAGAAAGGGCCATATGGCATCTTATGATATTCTTGGCTGCAGCAACTCGAAGTGAATCTCTTTTCAACAATGCTTTAAATTCTAATATTGCTCTTTTAAACTGGCCGAACTTTGCCAATGCGACTGCGCCTTCAAGGGCTCTTGCGTCCTCGTTTATGTTCGGTGTGAACGTGAACAATTTTTTGATCAAGTCTTGAATTTTGGCTGAAACTTCAGGTTTTTCGGGCGCATTTTCGATACGCTGAATATCGTCTTTAAGGCGTTGAATTTTTTTTGAAACAGCGTCAATCAGTTTTAATCTGTTCTTGAGTTGTTCATGCCTTTGTATCAAGTCTTCTGCATTGTGGTATTTCAGCAACGCCTCGTCCAATAATCCCTGAGAATGATACAACTCAGCTTCCTGTAACAGTGTTTTAATTTGCTTTGCGATATTCATAGGCAACTTTCGACCTTTTTTAAACTTTTTATCCTGTTTCAATTGATTATGTCAACAACAAGCAGAATAGATCGAAATATAAATAGGTTGACAACAAATGATTTTGTGTTATCAAAATTGTTTTATAAGCGCATTTGAGGGACGCTTCTCAACAGGGGACTTCCCAAATAAATGCAAAAAACGAGGAGCCTTGGAATAAAATTTTAACGTTAAAAAATATTAATCCATAAAAATAACAGAAGGAGAGTGATATGGACAAAAAGGTAACCGTTGTCGGAGCCGGCAATGTTGGCGCTACTGCAGCACAAAGGCTTGCAGAAAAAGAATTGTGCGATGTCGTTTTGGTGGATATTGTTGATGGTCTCCCCCAAGGTAAAGCCCTGGATCTTGCTGAGGCCGCACCCATTGAAAAGCACGATGCCCACCCAACAGGTTCAAACGATTATGCAGCATCAGCGAACTCGGATATTGTTATTATTACCGCCGGGATACCCAGAAAACCTGGTATGAGCCGAGATGACCTCTTGAGCATCAATGCAGGAATTATGAAAAATGTCACCCAACAGGTGGTGGAACATTCTCCGGATGCTGTACTTATTATTGTCAGCAATCCCCTTGATGCCATGTGTCACGTTGCGTATGAAACCAGCGGCTTCCCCAAAAACAGGGTCATCGGTATGGCCGGGGTGCTCGATTCAGCACGATTTAGAACTTTTATTGCAATGGAACTAAATGTTTCCGTTGAAAATACCACGGCATTTGTCCTTGGCGGACATGGCGATACCATGGTGCCGTTACCCCGTTATTCTACTGTCGCCGGGATTCCGATTACAGAACTGCTTTCAAAGGAAAGAATCGACGCACTGGTGGAAAGAACCGCCAATGGCGGCGCTGAGATTGTCGGACTTCTTAAAACAGGAAGTGCCTTTTATGCACCGGCTTCTGCAGCCGTTGAAATGGCTGAATCGATTCTCAAAGACAAAAAGAAAATCCTGCCCTGCGCGGCCTACCTTGAAGGTGAATATGGATTTAACGATCTTTTCATCGGTGTTCCTGTGAAATTGGGTGCAAACGGTGTTGAGGAGATCATTGAAATTACCCTTACGGCCGAAGAGAAGGTCGCACTTGAAAAATCGGCCGATGCGGTCAGAGAACTTAAGGCGTTATTGAAAAAACTGTCATAACCATTATTTGCCTTTACATCATGACACATGCCCGAAGTAGAGGCTTTGGGTTCTGTGTCCTTGGCATTTTTGAGACAAACAAGATCTTCGCTTTTTGGGGAGCGGTCAACCTGTTAAACGGGCCAACCGCTTTCTTTCTTTGCTCCTGATTTTGATGTGCAGACCCCGAGAGGGCATGGTTTTACGCGCCAAAAGTTCTTGAGCATCTTTGAGCGTTCCGTCCTTTGTTTTACTTTAAAACCAGGTCTATGACCTCTGCTAATTCGTTAATGGTGATAATATTCAAATCTTTTTTAACATCTTCAGAAATATCTTTGATGTCGGCTTCGTTTTTGGCAGGAAAAACCACCGATTTTACCCCGGCCCTGTGAGCTGCAAGAACTTTTTCTTTTACGCCACCCACAGGAAGAATTCTGCCGGTTAATGTCAACTCACCTGTCAGTGCAACGTCCCTTTTGCAGGGACGTTCCGTCAGCAAAGAAATCAGAGCCACAGCGATGGTCAGGCCGGCTGATGGGCCATCTTTGGGAATGGCGCCTGCTGGCACGTGAATATGGATGTCGTGCGCTTCGAATATGTTTTCAGAAATATTTATTAAATCGGCATGACTGCGGATATAGCTCATGGCTGCCTGAGCGGATTCTTTCATCACGTCACCCAATGAACCGGTTAAAATGAGATTCCCCTTCCCCTTCATTTTTGCGGCCTCGATGAACATAATCTGCCCGCCCGCCTCGGTCCATGCCAGCCCAGTGGTCACACCGATCCGTTCTTGTGCTTCAGCGACTTCGAAATAAAACTTCCTGGGCCCCAGGAGATTCTCTACCATTTCAGGAGTGATCATGCTTGACGGACCTGCTTTTTTCTTGCGCAGGGTTTCACGTGCAATTTTGCGGCAAATGGAAGCAATTTGGCGATTGATGTTTCTCAATCCTGCTTCCCGGGTATATTCTCTTATGATCTTGTGGATTGCCTCTGAAGTAAATACAGGCGGGGTATCGGAAAGTCCGGCTTCTTCGATTTCCCTGGGTATTAAAAAGTGTGTAGCGATTTTGACTTTTTCTTCTTCAGTATATCCCAGCAGGGTAATCACCTCCAGACGGTCCAGTAGCGGTCCGGGAATCAGATCCAGTGCGTTTGCGGTGGCAATGAACATGACATGAGACAGGTCAAAGGGAACATCCAGATAATGATCCACAAAATGCGCATTCTGCTCGGGGTCGAGGACTTCCAGTAACGCTGCCGCCGGATCTCCCTTGAAATCCCGGCCGATTTTGTCGATTTCATCGAGCATAATCAGTGGATTCTTCGTTTCCGCACGACGAATTTCCTGGATGATCCTCCCCGGCAAAGCACCAACATAGCTTTTGCGATGCCCCCTTATTTCAGCCTCATCCTTCATGCCGGCCAGAGAAATACGGACGAATTTCCGTTCCAAACTCTTGGCTATGGACATTCCCAATGAGGTTTTTCCGGTTCCCGGCGGTCCGGCAAAACAGATCACCGGACCTTTCGGCTCTAACCGGGCCTTTTTTTTGAACAACGCTTTCTCAATGGTTGACCGGATTTCATCGAGCTTTAACGGCTTCGTCAGGTAGTGGTACGATCCCTTCTTCATGGCCTCAATGGCCGTGGACACCGTGGCATATCCGGTGATGATTATCACTTCGGTACTTGGATTGACTTTCTTGGCTTTTTCAAGGACAGCCATACCATCGACTTTGCCCATTTTAAGATCCGTTACAATGACATCAAAGGCACCTTCTTCCAGAAAATTCAACGCTTCTGCTCCGTCGGAAGCAGTATTGACGTAATACCCGTCTTTTTTAAAAACATGCTCAAGATTCTGACGGGTAATCTTTTCGTCATCCACCACCAGCACCTTATGCTGGCAAGACATTTTCAATACTCTGACTGCAAGATGCTCTAAAATCCGGTCTTTTATTTTGGTGAGTCCAAAATGATCTTCATTGAGAATCGACTCGGCCCGTATAATATCGAGATTGTCATCGGTCATTTTGTTCCAGGGAAGACTCACCAAATAATCGATATAGTTGATGCCGATGGTATATTCTGCACTTGAAGGGGAAGTTTTTGTGAGCCGTTCAATTTCTTTATAAGCAACCTTTTCCACTGGCTCGGACATCCTGGCTTTTCGCACTTCTTCTCTTAATTCATCAATTTCCGATGGTATTGTCTTCATCGGCTCTTTTTCTTTTTTAAATAAGCGCATAATATGATTCCATTCTTCTTTGGGTATACTTCAAATGAGCGCAAACAAAATCCTGTCGATTAAAAAAATAATAACAATCTGCCATCCTGATCTGAATCGGTTCCTGTAAAACGGGTTTAGAAAGTTGTTAAGGGCTCAACGTATCCAAGGATGACTTTTTACCCCTAACCCCTTGCATTCGGGACGTCCTCTAATGTTGCTAACTTGAGATTATAAAACCAGATTCAACTCCTGCACGCAATGATTTTTTCTTAAGAGGACATAAGAAACCATTCGACGTTACAATCTGCAACGAAACATTCTTTTTTGCAATATAGCACAACATATTAATATCAAAGTGTATTTTAATCTTTGCGTAAAGAAGCATTGCAAATTGTAACTATCCTTTCACAATTTCGGTTTCACACCAATAAGAGTATTTAATCAAATTTTTCAATATGATACCATAATTTTTGCATTATTGGCACAGGAGTTGCTGTATCAATGGCCAAAGGCAAAAAACAAATCACACAAAGGAGAGATTTAGCCATGTTTAAATTCAAAGAGACTTTCGACAGATTGATGGTGGCAATTACCTTTGCCCAAGCCAATGAACATGAGCTTGCGCTCGATGTCTTACATGACCGACCGGA
>JAQBBE010000015.1:0-3309 GCA_032126435.1 Desulfobacterales bacterium
ATTTATCTGCAATTCCGAATCCATTATCCCTAACGGTTACACGGGCATTGATTCCCGCCATATCGACCGCTACCTTTATTTCCCCGCCGTCCTGGGTGTAGTTGATGGCATTGGTGATCAGGTTTCCGAAGATACTTTCCAGGGCAATGGGATCTGCGGTGAGTACGGGGAGGGGATCTTTTGGGAGGTCCAGTGTAAGGGACTGGTTCTTTTTCTTGGCCGAGGTACCCAGAAAGTCTACGATATTTTCAAGGAGTTCCTCCAGTCGGACCGGTTGGGGTTCCTGGCAAATAATTCCTTCTTCGATGCGCGACAGATCGAGGAGATCTCCAATCAGTGAAATTAGCCCCCGGGTTTTTTCCCTGGCGCGGGACAGAATGTGCTGGTCTTGGACAAGGTCATCACCGACCATATCTCTGATTACCAGGGCCAGCTGTTCATGGATGGTGGAAAGGGGAGAGCGCAGTTCATGGGAAACCTTTGCCACGAATTGGGATTTAAGTTGATCCAGAACTTTCATGGTGGTGATGTCCACAATATTTAACACCGCACCAAGGCACTCTTTTCTCTCGCCTAAAACCGGCTGCCCGCTGGCCAGAAAATGTTTTTCATCGGATAGAGAAAACTCATAATCCGGGATATCGTCAAAGTCCACATGTTTTCCCCGGGATATTTCCATGACAAGATTACAGAGTTTTTCGTCCGGCAGGTAGTCCTCAATAGGGCGGCCTGCGCTCAAATCGGAAGCGAGACCGAGAAGTTGTCTGAAGGCCGGATTCATCAAAACCACCCGTCCTTTGGGATTGGTGACCACAACACCGCTGGGAAAAGATTCGATAATGGTACGAATGCGGCTTTTCTCCGTATCCAGATCAGACAAGGTCCTTTGTCTTTTACGTTCCAGTTCTTCAGCCTCCCGGGTGAGGCAAATTTTCTCCCAGGCACGACTGACGACAATGCGGAGCTGATCCGGATCAAAGGGTTTGGCGATAAAATCGTAGGCCCCCTGTTTCATGGCTTCGATGGCGGTTTCTACCGTAGCATATCCCGTAATAACGATGACTTGAATTTTCTGGTATATGCCGCTAATTCGACTGAGAACCTCCAGACCGTCCATGCCCGGCATTTTCAAATCGAGTAGAACAATGTCGACCTTTTCTTTTTCCAGAACACTCAGCGCTTCATCCCCGCGGGACGCTTTTAGCACCCGAAGACCGGCCCGGGTGAGAATCCGCTCGCAGGCATCCCGGATATCCTGTTCGTCATCCACGACCAATGCTGTTGCGTCAGGTGTTATCTCCACTTTAATCTCCTTCGAGGTCCTTGGCCGCAAGGGGAAGCTCAATAAAAAATTGGGTCCCCTCGTCCGGTTTACTTTCAGCTTTGATATGACCGCCGTGATTTTCAACGATTCTGTAGGCCAGGCTGAGGCCCAGACCGGTCCCTTTCCCCTCTTCCTTGGTGGTGAAGAACGGCTCAAATATATGGGGAAGAATATCTTCAGGTATTCCCGGACCGGTATCGGATATCTCTATGCAGACCCGATCGGCATCGGGAAGCAGGCCGCTCTTTATCGTAAGCTTCCCTTTCCCTTCCATGGCCTGTGCCGCATTGAGAATTATATTCATGAACAGATGATTCAGCTGCTGGATGTCGCCATAAACAGGTGGAAGGGAAGCATCCAGGTCTTTTACGATATCTATATTCTGGAAAAGGGTCTGGCTTTCGAGGAGAAAGAGGGTGCGGGTAAGCGCCCGGTTGACATTACTAGGCCGCATTAAATGGCGGGTCTGCCGGGTGAACTCCAGCAACTCCCTTACCGTGTCGCGGCATCTGTTGGCGTCTTTCAGAATGCGGTTTAAATCTTCTTTTGCACCGTCCTCCAGGTCGTATTCTTCCATGATCAGCTTGGCAAACAGCGTAATCCCTCCCAAAGGGTTATTTAACTGGTGCGCCACGCCTGCAGCCAGTTTGCCCAAAGAAGCCATCTTCTCCGACTGGAGAAGCTGAAGCTGAGTCTTTTCAAGTTCCTCTTTCATTCGGAGTTCCTCGCGCAGATCGTGAAAAAAACCGATGGTGGCCGCCTCATGCCCGTTTTCATAAACAATGGCTGCATTCAGTGAGATTGGAATAATTTCACCATGTTTACTGATGACGTCTACCTGATAAGATCTCAGTTTTCCCTTGCCGCCGTAATCCTCGCTCCTGAGGTTCTGCATGACCTCAAATGCGTTGTTTCCGGGGTAAATATTCCGAACATTCACGGTGTTGAGTGCTTCATCTATGGTATAGCCGAAAACCTTGGTGGCGGCTTCATTGAAAATGAGGATCTTCCCTTTCTTGTCCGAAGCAATAACGCCGTCGACAGCACTTAAAATCAGATTCCGCAAAAAAGCATTCGTACGTTGTAGTTTCTCTTCGAGACCCCCTCGGGTGGGGATGTCAAAATCCATGCTGACAAAAGCTTCGATATCCTCTCCGGAATAGATTGGATACGCATAATAACACGGCATTTCATCCATCTCCAATGTATCTTCAGGCTTGGGCATTAAAGTGGGTTTGCCATCTTTGATGGTCTCTTTTACTGCACAATTTTGACATGGAGAGGATCGATCATAGAACAGTTCATGGCAGCATTTCCCGATAATTTCAGCTTCGGACATCCCATCGGGCCGGCAGTTTACAGCCAGGATTTTAAATTCAGGCGAAACCACAATGAACCTTCGCTTGAAAGCGCCGATCGCCTTGAGCAAATATTCCTTTTCAATATTTTTGTCCATGGCACGCCCCGTATAAACGGTTAGATCTTTAGCCGGTTCGCTTCTTTGGAGAATAGGTATTGAAAAAACAATCTAAATTAACCAGTCATATCGACGAGTTGAGTTTCATTCAATATATACGCAATCAACCATAACCTTCGCCAGAAGTCAACCGCCTATTTTCAATTCATCCACGGCTGGAAAATCATGTCTTCAAAGGTTGAGGATCCCTGAAAATCTTCAGCTCCGCCCGTGACAATACGCATGGCGCCGAATTTGACAACCGATTAAAAATGCTACATTGTAGTATTGTTGTCAACAAACAAATGCTTTGAAAAACCATGTCTCTACATCTTAATACAATTTGCACAATTTAATTATTATTTATTCAATATGTTATTTTCAATGCAAACACACAAACACAATGGTATTTTATGTAACGAAATGTTAACATATAAAAAAGAACGGAGAATCAGCCATGATGAAAAGGATCGAAGTGTTTAAGGAGAGTGGTTTTGGCGATACGGCCTTAAAAAGATTGTTGGTTCAT
>JAQBBE010000016.1:0-9163 GCA_032126435.1 Desulfobacterales bacterium
TTGCAGATAATTTTACCTGAACATTTTCCGGTTGAAAGAATAATCAATTCTTTTGAAGCCTTTATCTCTCCTTCAAAAATCCCGGCGATGGTCATGCTGACAACCTCCGCATCCGCATAAACAGAACCCTCTTCGGCGATAATCACATTTTCTCCAATAATTGTACCTTTCACCTCGCCCTTGACGATCAGCCGCCCTCTGGAGGAAACGGTACCGTCCACAGTCAATTCTTTATTAACGATGGAAAATTCCTGGGCTTTATTTTTCAAGTTGTATCTCCTGATCGGAAGCCATTTTGAGCCGATTATAATTCGTAAAATTCTCGAAATAGCTTGCTATTACAACGGATTTGACCATTCAGATCGACCCAATATGGCCCAAATCTTAGCGCTACACCTGTGAACTAGTGTCTATCCCTAAATGGTCTTTTTGCCCAATCTCTGCGTTATGTTCAAAAAATAATCCTCGGAATATTAAACATATGCACCCCAAGGGCATTTCCTGCGGGGCACCTGTGGTTATTTTTTTCGCATGCCTTGATCTTGAACAAAAATCCTCATTTATGGATGGACACCAACTAAATTTTTAACTTCAATGTGATGGCATCTCCTTTTTTAATTTTTAGACGACGGCTGGCATTGCCGCAATTCAGCGCAAGTTCAAGATAGCCGAAGCTTCCAAAAATGGCAAGGGAAGACTCGGGTTCTACATCTGCATACCGTTGGGATAAATCCGTAATTATATTTTTACCGGTCTTGATTTCAAATCCTTTTTCAGCATTTTTCCCAGCAAATTTTTTCAAACAATCTCCATCAATATTGGAAATACAGTTTCCAAAGCGATCGATGGAGACAATGGTCCCTATCAGTTCATCCCCATTGGAAATATAGGGTTTTGGAATATCGAGAGAAACAAGATTCTGTGGATCCAAGGGCGAACCCAAACTATTTATGTCAATTCCCTTGGATAGGTGGGCACCCACCGGAGCAAAAATATCCCTGCCGTGGAAGGTCCGGCTTATGGGATTTAAAAAGTAGTGCGTATTCTCGACCCTGACCATCGCGTCAATCTCTCCTTCATCCATAAGAAGGGTTAACACCCCGTTATTCGGAGCAAGGAAAACATGGCCCATCATTTCCAGGGCAACGATGGCACGATCGCTGCCGACCCCAGGATCTACAACAACAATGTGCACCGTGTGTTCAGGGAAATATCGGTAGCAAGACTTAATGAGGTAGGCAGTTTCGATCAAGTCCTGTGGATCGACGGCGTGGGAAATATCAATAATCTTGGCGGAAGAATTGACGGAAAGGATGACTCCCTTCATAACCCCTACATAGGCATCTTCAGAACCAAAATCCGTCAGCAATGTGATTGTCGACATGATGAAGCAATTTTTAACCCTTTCCGCCTGAATAGTTCACGGGTGTGATTCGCTCATTTTTTGTGTTATCAAGGACTTTCGAAACGTTACGGCAGCTTCGCCCCTGAGGCCTTGGAAATGAACGAATCCAATCGTGAAATATCCGGATTAAGGGTCCAATTATTGAAACAGTCTTTTCTGAAAGCTCAAGCCGAGATGTTTGCAAGCTTCCTCTGAAGCCTTTCTTCCGGAAGCGGTCCGTGTAACAAGCCCGATTTTTAACAGATAGGGTTCAATGACATCGACAAGTGTATCTGTTTCTTCCTGAAGGGTTGCTGCGATGGCTTCAATGCCCACCGGACCGCCCTTATAAAACTCGATAATTGTTTTTAGATATCTGCGGTCGAGATCGGTCAATCCCTTTTCATCAACACCTTCTAACAATAGCGCTGCTTCGACGGTCTTTTTTGTAATGATTCCGTCTGCACGCACCTGTGAATAGTCCCTTACACGTTTAAGGAGCCTGTTGACAATCCGTGGTGTCCCCCTGGATCGTTTAGCAAGCTCGGTTGCCCCCTCATCATCGATGGTGACCTTAAGCAGAACGGCAGAACGTTTGATGATTTGCACCAGATTCGCTTGACTGTAGAAATCGAGGCTTCTGAAAATGCCGAACCGGTCACGCAAGGGCGCTGATAAAAGCCCCACCCGGGTGGTGGCGCCGACAAGTGTAAAGCGGTTCAGCCGGTACTTGTGACTTCGGGCATGCATCCCCTTGTCAAACACAAAATCGACGGCAAAGTCTTCCATGGCAGAATACAGAAATTCCTCCACAATCTTCGGGGTTCTGTGGATTTCATCGATGAAGAGGATATCCCTGTCTTCTAAATGGGTTAGAATGCCGATGAGGTCTCCCCCTTTTTCTAAAGACGGTCCGGAAGACGTCGTGAGATTGCCGCCCATTTCATGGGTAATAATATGTGCAAGTGTCGTTTTCCCAAGGCCGGGCGGCCCATAAAACAGGATGTGATCAACCGGTTCCTCACGCTGTTTTGCTGCTTCAATCGCTATTTTCAGGGCTTCTACAACCTCCGTTTGGCCGATGTAATCCGGGAACCGTGTCGGCCTCAAAGACAGGATTTCCGGATCTTTGTCAACCGCAAGACACGATCCTGTCAGAATGTCCTGTTTGTCGGAAAAATGTGTGAGTATGTCATCCGTCATTGGTTTAACTCAACAGTAGTTACTAAGGAGTAAAAATCCTACTCGACATTTTTTATTGATATACTGACTTTGATATTAAAATAGAAAAAGTTACAAATGCCTAAAGTGAGCTAAAGTTAAGGAATTTTTAGTCAATTATATTTTAATGACAGCGCGTTAGCGCTACCTTAACTTTAAGCACTTTAGATCATTTCAAACTTTAGGCACTTGTGAAAAGCCTTTCGGTAACATTTTTATGGATAATGTCTCATGACTCAAGTTTCGCACCTTTAATTCCCAGCAACGCCAGTACGGTTGTCAAATCAGCTTCGGGCATTTTCTCCCCGATAGACTTCTTCAAAGAGCTCTTCAGGCGTCGATATGGAGGTGTTACGCTTCATGGCATCCGTAATCATCTGTTTTGCCTCTTTTGTCCTGTAGCCCAGTTGACCTATCAGTACCTCCAATACCTTTTTTGACAGGTTTTCCACCACTGGATATTCTATCTTTTCAGATTTTCGGATCAGCGCAAATTTATCCATCTTGCCTTCGAGTGTGGCGACAATTTTACGGGCTGTCCGGTCACCGATACCTTTTAATTGTTTGAGCGTATTAACATCTTTTGACTCGATGGCTCTTGCAATGTCACGAGCAGGAATGCTCAGGGCTTTAACCGCCTTAAGGGCTCCGATGGCTTCAACAGAAATAAAGTATTGAAAAAATTCTTTTTCAACCTCAAGATTAAAACCAATCAGAATCGGCTTAGGTTGCCGCTCGGTCTGCTGATAATAGATATAAAGGGAAACCTGGTCACCCACCGTTTTTGAGCTAAAGGTTTCCATTACAAATGCGGGGAGCAGGACCTCGTAACCGACCTGATTTGCGAGAATAAGTATCCGGTCATCTTCTTTTTTCAGAAGTTTTCCTTCAAGATAACCTATCATCTTATCCTTTCTTTATATGTTATGCGATTTTAGCCAGTTCGGCGCTATGGCGGAACAGACCGAGGAGTGCCAATCCCATGGCATCAGAAGCGTGATAAGGTCGTATCGGCGTCGTCAGGTTTAATAAACTTCGTACGGCCTTTTCAAGCTGCATTTTGGTTGCATTGCCATTTCCGGTTAATACCTGTTTGGCTTCACGGACGGGGACTTCCGTTACAGGTATATCAAACCGGCATCCGGCAAGGAGAACAACGCCGGACACTTTGCCCAAAGTGATGCCGGCCTTTGGAAATTTTTTCACAGAGAATACGTCTTCCACGACCATTAGGTCCGGCTTTTCATCTTTCAAAACAACGAGAAGATTTGAAAATATTTGATCAAGGCGGTTGGGTAAAGATGTGTTTTTTGAAGTATGAATACTGCCGAAGGAGAAGTCGTCGATTTTAAGACCCACTCCCTTGACAATTCCAACACCCGTTGCAGATAGGCCTGGATCGATACCGATAATCTTTATCATTCCATGCTCTTTTCTTGATACGGTATTCTCTGTATGGCGTAGTAAAACCTAATGCTTTTCCGGATCAAAATTTTGCATCCGATGTTCGGTATCCGGTATCAAGGTGCAAGTCCTTTTAATTTGCGTTGGGCAATTTTTGCCTCATTCGACTTCGGGTATTTTTTTATAAGTTCCGATAAGATCAGACGCGCATTTGACTTATCTCCCAGGTTTAAAAACGCAAATCCCTGCTTCAAGAGCGATGCCTGAACCTTATTCCCTTTTGGATATATTTCGATAACCTTCTGGTATTCCAGAATCGCTTTTTCATACCATTTTTCATGATAGTATATTTCACCGATCCAAAACTGGGCGTTGTCGGCATTTTTTGACGTTGGATATTGTGTTATTAATTTATTAAACCCTTCTCGGGCGGCTTCAAAGTCACCTTGATCATACGCCTGTTTGGCAGACTGGTATATTCCGTCTTCAGAAAGTTGGTTTTTGACCTGCTTTTCGGATGTCTTGCCTGAATCCGGCATGCTTTTTTGACCGGACGCTGTTGATTCAAAATTCAAATACTGCTCCAGACGTGCGATACGGTCTTTATTTGAATTTGTGGTCTTATCAATGGCCTCCGACGATTTTTCAAAAGCCTGTATTTTTTGTTTTAAGAAGTATTCTGCCTCTTCGAGCCTCCCACTTAAAATTCGGATCTCTTCTCTAAGGCTGTCAATCATTGCACTTTGACTGGCGGTTTTACTTCTAAGACCTTTATCATCCTTCTCCAGAGATTTGCCGTATTCAGATAGTTTTGAATCAAGTTCTTTGTTCTTTTTCTCGGCCTCAGTATAGCGGCGTTCCGCTTGCGCCAGGCGGTCGTCCAGTGAGATTACATCCTGCTGAAGCGCGCATCCGGATAAAACTATCATCCACGACAGAACAATTAATACCGTATTTTTCATGGTAAGAATTTAACCCGTAAAACGTCAATTCCATGCGAAATCGCCGGCAAGCGACAGCCCGCCCGTCGCTTGCCGGTTATGGTTGTCAGCCCGAATAACGGATAACGCTGAATCGAGTTTTGACGCTATTCGGGTATCCTATCAGTTAATGGTAAAATGGCATCTTCGGTTCTTTGCCCAGGCCGCTTCATTCTGGCCGGGGTCTACCGGACGTTCTTCACCATAGCTTATGGTGATTAAGCGCGATGCCGGAATCCCAAGGTCTACCAGAAAAGACTTTGCACTTGAGGCGCGTCTCTCACCCAGAGCAAGGTTGTACTCAAGGGTGCCACGTTCGTCGCAGTGTCCCTCGATGGTAGACTTGACGTTAGGACTGTTCTGGAGCCATTCGGCTTTTGTTTTTAATATTTCTTGTGCGTCCGGCGTCAGAACGGCGCTGTCAAATTCGAAGTGGACATCTTCATTTAAGAAGTTGTCTTTCGCCTTTTGTATCGCTTCTTCCTTGAGGCCCGCCTCTTCTATGGCCCGCTGTCTGGCCAATTCTTCCTGTCTTGCTTTTTCAGCAGCAGCTTTTGCAGCTTCATCTTCGGCCTGTTGGGATAAAGAGGTGTCCTCTTTGACGACCTTTTTTGAACATGAAGCGGTGAACAGCAAACCGGGGATTACAAATACCATGGCCAAAATTACCCACAATTTTTTTTGCATTTTTTCCTCCTTTTAAGGTATTGCTAAATTATTTGTTGACCATTCTTGGTGACCATTTTGGTTCTGTCTGCCGACCTTTCAACACAAGTAAGCGTCTCTGGTCGGTTCCATAGCTCGTCATGACATAGATCCTGGAAGGCCCTTCCCGTGTTGAAGCGAAAACGATAAGATTCCCGTCTGGAGACCAGGAAGGCGACTCATTGTCACCTTCGTTATGGGTCAATTGAATCGGATCTTGGCCGTCAAACCCGATCACGAAGATATCGTTATGGCCATTTTCCATTCCTGAATATGCCATTTTATCTCCTTTGGGCGACCAGGCGGGCTGTGTATTATATCGTCCCTGAAATGTCAATCGCTTTACCTGCCCGGAATCTACATTTTGGATATAAATTTGTGGGGTTCCAGACCTTTTTGAAACAAACGCGATAGACTTGCCGTCCGGAGACCAAGTGGGCGATACATCAATACCCTTGTTATAAGTTAACCTTTTAATAATTTTCCCCGTTCCGGTCAATAGATAAATTTCAGGATCATCTGAAAATGAAAGGGTCGCAGCCAGCTCGAATTTGTTGGGAAACCAGGCCGGTGTTGTATTAATACCTTGTTTTGCAACGACATAGCCGCGATTTTCTCTCAAATTTTTTATGTAAAGATCGGGTTTGCCCTTTGCATAAGAGGTATAGGCAATCCATTCCCCATCCGATGACCAGGCCGGCGAGAGGGTGATACTGTTGGTGTGTGTAAGCTGCCGGGGATTGTATCCGTCAAATTCACAGATATAAATTTCCTTGTTACCCGAACCTGTAGATACGAATGCGATTTCAGTGTCAAAAATTCCCCTGTCACCGGTCAGGGTATATATCACCTCGCTACAAAAGCGACGGATTATCTTTCGTTCATCCGCAATATTTCCTTTGTATCTTTTTCCCACCAACAATTTTTCTTTGAAGGTATCGTAGAGTCGGAGCTCTATTTCCACAAGGTTGTCCTGGACCAGAACACCGCCGGTTACCAGAAGCTCTGCGCCGATGCTGGTCCAGTCATGGAAATTGACGTTGGCAAAGGCGGCATCCGTCTGTGGGTTGACCAAAAAGGCTTCACGGTCAATAAATTTAAAATATCCTGTAAACTCCAATGTTTCAGCGAGAAGGTCAGATGCTGATTTTGATAATTGGTCGGTTTCATGACCCGAAGAAACCTTCTTGAACAATGGTACTGCGATGGGAATTTTTCTTAAAAAAGGTTGGGAAATGTCAACATAATCGTATCCGGCCCGGGCCACTCCAGGTACCGCCCAAAAAGACATTATTACCATCAGCCCAAAAAATTTAATCCAGCAATTTCTCATAGCAATATCAAACTCCTTAAATCAGAAACGAAAATCTGTATTATTTACTTATTCCCGAAAGCGTAAAGTGAAAACCGGCTTCACAATAGGGCCGTACATAGGCTAATGGGAGCGGGGGAAGTGGATTCGACTTCATAATCGCATTTTTTGCAGCGTCATCAAAATAGCTGTTTCCCGACCTTTTATCAAACCAGACATCCTTTATTTCCCCGTTTTTCATCACCTTAATTGCAACCCAGGCTTCAAGATCGGTGCGGCCCCCTGCCAATTGATCGGAAAATGCCCAATTTTTCTGAATCCGATATGCAATTTCGATTCGATAGATATCGATGACTTCCAAAACTTTCTTACTGTCGGCTCCGGTTCCCCCCGGGATTCCCGAACCCCTGATATTTTGTTGATTTTTAAGGTCTATCGGTCCGGTCTTTTCCACCTGCTTCTGAAGGCGGGCAATCGCCTGTCTGATCTGATCGGGTCTCGATTCGTCAACTTTTTTTTCAATTCGGTCTATGGCACTCTTAACCACCTTTTCAGTTTTGAATGTCTTCTTTTTAAGAGATGTTTTAACCTTCTTCTTGGGATCCAGAGAAATGGATGTGGAAGGCTTGCTAACGGCTTCAGGCGTGGTTTCAGTGGAAATCTTTGGCGCTTTTTTCTCCGTTACCGACGGTTTCTCGGATTCTACAGCGTTCTTTTTTTCCGGAAGGGGCATTTCCCCCTGAGAAGGCAGTGTTACAATGCTGACATTTATAACAGACAGGGAAGGCTTTCTCCCTTTCGCATAGCCGGGTGCAAAGATCAGAACCGCAAAAACAATCAAATGAAACACAGAAGAAGCGGTAAAATTCCAAAATAATGTCCGGCGTTCATCTTCCTCTTCTCGGTCTAAATAATGATGGGGATGTGTCCTTTGATTCATCAGCTTTTTGCTTTTTGTTCGTTGCCTTTTTTATCCTGCTGAATCGGTTCCGTTACCATGCCCAGTTTTTCGACCCCTCCCGCTTTTATCTCAGACATAACACGGACCACAAACCCGTAGGGTATTTCCCGGTCTGCCCGAAGATACACTTCCCGCTCCGAACTGCCTTCTAAAATTTTTTTGAGTTTTTCCTGAAGAAAATCGATCTCGACCTGGTAATTATTGATATATATTTCATTTTTCTTGTTGATGGTGATGATAAGATTTTCTTTTTTTGCGGCCAGCGGCTGTGAAGTTGTTTCAGGCAGCGCAACATCTACACCCTGCATCATCATGGGTGCAGTGACCATAAAGATAACCAGAAGAACGAGCATAACATCAACAAACGGTGTTACATTGATATCAGACATTAGGCGGTCGCCGTTTGTTCCGAGTGCCATGGAAGCTTCTCCCTTATGTAATTATATCCCGTTCGATAATATTCAAAAAATCGGCGGAAAAATTTTGCAGTTCAGAATCGAGGATTCTTATCTTCTGCATAAAATGATTAAAGGCGATAACCGCCGGGATTGCAGCCGCCAACCCGGCCGCTGTTGCGACCAGTGCTTCTGAAATCCCCGGAGCGACGACGGCAAGGCTTGCTGAACCTTTCAGGCCGATACCATGAAAAGAACTCATGATGCCCCATACGGTCCCGAACAAACCGATGAATGGCGTTATGTTTCCGGTTGTTGCAAGGAAAGGGACCATTCGAGTCATGCGGGTGGTCTCGCTGTTAATCGCCCGGCGCAAGGCGCGTTTGACGTTGTCGATTCCGGTAAATCTTGAGCTTAGGGATGTGTTTTCACCGCCTGATGAAGGTTTTGATTCCGATGCTTTTGGACTGCCGGCCCGGCTCAATTTATTAAGTTCCATATATCCAACTCGAAAAATCCTGGCAACGGGGCTGCCGTGCAGCTGCTTGGCCTTTGCAAAAGCATTGGAAAGGTTCCTGCTTGTCCAGAAATAATCTATAAATTCAGCCGACTCTGAGAATGCCGTCCGGATATAGCGATATTTCATTACCATGATAGCCCAAGATGTGACTGAAAAAAACAGCAGAAGCAGCAGTACACATTTAACCATTGGCCCGGCATGCAGGATCATACTGAGGATATCTAAATCTGTAGAATTCATAAAAAAAGCTCCGTTGTTCATACGGTTGTATTAAAAAAAAA
>JAQBBE010000017.1:0-3454 GCA_032126435.1 Desulfobacterales bacterium
GGACCTGTCTTAAATGGTGATCCGATGCTATACCCCGCATAATTCCGATCCGATTACAAATCTTCGGAGCAAATCTGCCAATTTTCAATTCCCTCGCTCCCCCCCTTCAGGCTGCTGAAGGAATGTCTCCGCTGCTGCAGTTCAGGCATGGTTTGGTGTTGACATTTTATCTTAATTTCGTTAACCAATTCAATTTTGAAGGTTAACGCAAAGATGGACAACCCGTGAAAGGTAAGATTCTTAACATATTGAGAGATGAAAAAAATATTGTTTCCGGAGAGATTCTCAGTGATCGGCTTGGAATTTCAAGGGTTTCGATATGGAAGCATATCAAAAAGCTCCGGGAAATTGGATACCCTATCGAAGCAACATCAAAGGGCTATTGTCTGATAAGCACGCCGGACGTCCTTTATCCATGGGAATTTGGGGACAGAGAATCAAAAATTCATTATTTTGATGCAGTCGATTCCACCATGGATGTTGCCAGAGAACTTGCAAGGAACAACTGTCCCCACTTTACGGTGGTCATTGCCGGCCGGCAGACCAAAGGACGGGGCCGGTTAAAAAGGACCTGGCTCTCATCGGAAGGCGGGCTCTATTTTTCAATGATACTAAGGCCGAAAATACCTCCGGCGCTCAGTTCAAGAGTCAACTTTGCGGCATCCATGATTTTGGCCCGGACCTTGCGTAAAATGTTTGAGATTGATGCCATGGTAAAATGGCCCAACGACATACTGATAGACGGCAGGAAGGTTTCAGGACTTCTATCTGAAATGGAGGCCGAAACCGATAGGGTACGCTTTATCAATGTCGGCGTGGGCATCAATGTCAATAATGATCCCACCGTTCGCGAGCCCATGGCAATATCGTTAAAAAAAATTCTTGGAAGAAAGATTTCACGGAGAGCGCTTTTATCCGAGTTTCTTAATAGTTTTGAAAGCCGGCTTAACCATGGGGCTTTGGAAAATGTGGTTTCTGAATGGAAGAAATATGCAGAGACTCTGAACCGGCAAGTCAGAATTGTGACGAATCGTGAAATATCAGAAGGCCTTGCCATTGATGTGGATAAGAATGGAGCACTCATATTGAAACTTGCGGACGGGTCGCTTAAAAAAATCACCCATGGCGATTGTTTTCATGAAGAAAAAAGATGACGGATAATGAATGAGAAAGGGATGTCGATCATGGATCCTTCCACATCGCTTCGCATGACGGTATATGCCTCGCTTCTGGCGGCCCTGATTGCAGCAGGTGCCTACCTGGCACTGCCCATCGGTCCGGTGCCGATTGTTCTGCAGAATCTTTTTGTATTTCTTTCAGGCCTTTTATTGGGACCCAGGTGGGGGGTTGCAAGTGTCGGGGTTTATCTGATGGCCGGTGCTCTGGGACTTCCCGTGTTTGCCGGAGGTGTCGGCGGCATCGGGCGTTTTGCAGGACCCACCGGCGGGTATCTTTTGGGCTATCTTCCGGCGGTCTACGTGATTGGATGGATCTCGAAAAAATCGAAAGGGCGTGCGGCTGAAGATGTGCTTGCCATGGTCTGCGGCAGTATCATTATTTACGCCTGCGGCGTATCCTGGCTGAAAATATTGTCCGGTTTGACACTGGCAAAAACACTGGCCGTGGGAATGTATCCGTTTATCCTGGGCGATGGGGTTAAAATTGCTGCAGCGGTTCCCATAGCCAAAGCATTAAGGCCGATAATTAACACGTCGATTGAACCGAAACAAAATACCGACACCTATGAAAATCATTGAAATAGAAAATCTCAGCCATCGGTTTGCAGACGGCACCTATGGTTTGAAAAATGTAAACCTAACCATTGAGGAAGGGACGTTTGTTGTTATCGGGGGACAGAACGGATCCGGAAAAACAACCCTTTTAAGACACCTGAACGGTCTTCTTCTGCCCACCACCGGAACGGTTCGGGTGGCGGGAATTCCGGTGCCGGAAAACCTGATAAGCGCCAGGCAGATGGTGGGAATGGTATTCCAGGATGCCGACAGTCAGATCGTTGGTGAAACGGTTTCCGATGATGTTGCATTCGGACCGGAAAACCTTTGTCTGGACAGGCGCGAGGTAAAAAGGCGGGTCGCCCGGGCACTGGATCTTGTGAACCTTTTCGATTTAAAAAATCAAAAGCCCCATCTGCTGTCAGGCGGAGAAAAGCGAAGGCTCGCCATCGCCGGTATTCTGGCCATGGAACCCAAAGTGCTGGTTTTTGACGAACCGTTTTCAAGCCTGGACTATCCGGGTATAAAACAGGTTTTAAAGCAGATCATCTCTCTGCACCAAGCCGGCCATACAATTCTGGTGGCTGCCCACGATCTGGAAAAGGTTATTGCCCATGCCGATCGTTTGGTCATCATGAACCACGGAAAATTGGTAAAAGACGGGTTGCCCGATCAACTGCTCGGAGAACTTGAGGCCTTTGGCATCAGACAACCGTGTGCTTACCGGCTGGGGGTTGAGGTTCAATCATGGCTGAATTGACCGTTTTCGGTTTCCGTCAAGGAACTTCTCTTCTACATCAACTGGATGTTCGATTTAAACTCATATTCCTGGTTCTCATCAGCTTTGCAAGTCTGAAAGCACAGGTTGCGGGGCTTTCTCTATTAACTCTGATCCTGGTGGTTGCACTCATCAATGTCCGGGTGTCTTTAGGATCAATTTTAAGAGATCTTCGCTATGCTTCAATCCTTCTTATATTTATTTTCGTGGCAAGGGCATTGTCCACATCAGGATCGGCGTTTGTTGAATTCAAGATCATCTCCGTTACCCGGGAAGGGCTCTATGAGGGAGCCCTGGTCTGCTGGCGGCTTGTGATTGTCATCATAACCGGATTGGCATTTGTTTTAACCACGCGGCCGTCGGAAATCAAAGCGGCAGTGGCGTGGATACTGCGTCCTTTCCCGTTTGTTCCGGCCAAACGGATCGCCACCATGATGAGCCTGATCGTTCGGTTTATGCCGGTTATTTTCCAACAGGCAAAGGAGACCTTGGATGCCCAGCGGGCAAGGGGGGTGGAAAACAGGAAAAATCCGGTGTATCGATTGGTAAAGCTCGGGATTCCGATCCTGCGCCGAACATTTGAACGGGCAGATAAACTGGCACTTGCCATGGAGGCCAGATGTTATTCTGAAAACAGGACGGATCCTCGACTTGCTTCAGGGATAAAGGACTGGATAACGCTTTTTGTGGTTGTTTTCCTGTGTTCGATCACTATAATATAAATTGGGTTGTCATCTGGGTTGAAAATTTCCATTTTAACATTATTTTTATTGACAAGCGTAAGTTCTAAAGGTAGAAATTCAAGTTTACAAGGGCCGTTAACTCAGTCGGTAGAGTATCTGCCTTTTAAGCAGAGAGTCGCGCGTTCGAGTCGCGCACGGCCCACCATATGCGTCCCCATCGTCTAGCCAGGTCCAGGACACCGGCCTTTCACGCCGGCAGC
>JAQBBE010000018.1:0-4253 GCA_032126435.1 Desulfobacterales bacterium
AGCCGTGTTTTATTTATCGGGAAACGAATCTGGAAATAAAATGAGAAATTTGTTTTGTATCATAGGATTGATCGGTGTTATCCTCTTAGTTATCGGGTATTATTTTGTTGATAATGGAAAGTACGCATATATTTTGGGTATCGCCTTGATGACCGTAGGGTTTATTGGAATAAAAAAAACATAGTAAACCCTAACGCTGCAAAAGTCGAAGATGCTGCTCCGGTGAAATATGCTTCGTCCCGATGAAATAGGCGTTGTCCCAGAGGAATAGGCTTCGCATTCCACGGGGTAACCCTTTCATTGGGCAAGCATTTCACCCCAGTACGATCTGATAGACCTACGGGGCATCCTAAACTTTCGCTCAATTAAGGCAATACATTCACGTTCCGACCATACCGGTTTTAAAAAGTAATATTAACTTTATCGGGTAATTTGGATAATGAAAGGAGTTTAAAATGAGCAATACGGTTAAAACAGTAAGACAGACATGTACTTGTAAAGATTGCGGAAATGAATCTGAAATGGTTATTACCTGCACCCTGGAAGATATCCACGAACATACGGAAGAAACCCCGTCAAGTGAGTCGGAAAAGAGCGAAGCTCCCAAACAGCGGGTCAAAGGTTCGGGAACCTGCACCCATTGCGGCAGTGAAGCCGATATGTGGGTTGATATTTGATTTTTTTTAATACCTCGACGTTCGCTCAATTGAGCTGTAAATGAATGGATGGGAGAGAAAACTGAATGAACATGAACCATGGACATCTGGTCCGATGCTCAAAATGCGGCGCAAAGAACAGAATGTCGCATGAAAAGATGAAAGGCACCGGAAAGTGCGGCAAGTGCGGGACGCCGCTGGAGATGGATCCGGCCGGCGCCGGCGGCGAACCTTTTCTTTTTCGGTGTATGGCGTGCGGGACCCGAAACAGAATCCCTGTGGGGAAAATCGATGCCGGTGCCAAATGCGGAAAATGCGGGGCGATGCTCGAAACGGAAGAACTGTTCCTGGCTCAGCCGCTGATGCTTTCGGAGAGCGATTTTGACCGTCGTGTGCTCAAATCTCCCCTGCCGGCCCTCGTCTTTGCCTGGGCACCCTGGTGTCCCTCGTGCAAGGCTGCCATGCCGGTTATCGATGATTTTGCAAAAGATGCAAAGGGGAAAATCAGGGTGGGCAAATTAAACGTGGATTCCAGCCCGACGCTCTCTTCAAAATACAATATTCTCAGTGTCCCGCAGCTCCTTGTTTTTGATAACGGCCGGTTAACGGAAACCATGCCCGGGACCCTGCAGAAACATGAGATCATGATGAAAATGGCGCGTTATCTCTGATTATCGGTCCCAAAGAGAGGGGTTCAAACAGGCAAAAAGAATGTACCTTGCACACTACAGTTTAAAAGAGCAGCCTTTTCAGATAAACATGGATCCAAAATTTATCTGGTTTGGCGAGCGTCACAAGGACATCCTTACGGTTTTGAAATATGCCGCCGTAGACAACGAGGGCTTCCTTCTTATTACCGGCGACGTCGGAACGGGAAAAACCACCCTCGTCAATGCATTGCTGCAGCGGTTTGACAAAAACACCGTTACGGCCAACATCACCAATCCGAGGATGGAGCCACGAGACTTTCTCAACTTTGTTGCCCATGAATTCAATATCCATATGAAGTCCGGCTACAAAGGGGATTCATTAACACCGTTCCGTCCTTTTTTGAACGATTGCGACGCGGAAAATAAAAACGTCGTACTGATCATCGACGAAGCGCACAGGCTCGATCAAACGCTTCTCAACCAGATACGACGCCTGTCGAATATAGAAGGGCGGAATAAAAAACTTTTCAATATGGTCTTTGTGGGTCAGGATGCATTTATCGATCTTATTTCCAAGAAAAAGAATCGGGATTTAAAACAGAGAATCACCTTCAGCTACCACCTTAATCCTTTGAAGGGAGCAGAAATATGTGAATATATTTTTCATCGTCTCCATGTCGCAGGCAGTGTAAAAAGTATTTTCACCGCAAGTGCAATCGGTGAAATTTACGCGGTTTCCAAAGGGTGTCCGCGTTTGGTCAACATGGTTTGCGATCATGCATTATGGGCCGGATACCATAAAGGCGTAAATAAAATAGATGGAAAGATTATAAAAGAATGCGTCGATAAACTCCCCTTGTGGAACGAAAAAATCGATGACAGAAAAGCGCAGGAAAATTTAGAGACCATAAACCCTGGTGCTGCAAAAAAACCCGCAATAATTTTTTTGCGGAGAAAGTTTCAATATATCGCCTTTGCCATGGTGTCGTTGATGGTTCTCGGTTTTCTGTACTATCCTCTTAAATCCGGCAGACACGCCAGGGATACGGAGAAATACGGCCAAACCCAATCAACATCAACGGACATGCCATCGATTGTCGACTCGAATAAAAATATTGGCCGGGTTGTCCGGGACACAGAAAAAGCCCGTAAAACGGTATCCGAGTTGAAACAAAAAGAGTCGACGGCTACCCGGCTCGTGTCGGCGGGGTACCTGTTGAATGAAGAAAAGCAAACCGACGACAGGCCGACTGCACCGGCACATGAAAAAAAAGCCGGATTAAACGGATCCGAGGATGGGATACAACAGGGTATGTACACCATATACCTGCATTATTCCAGTGAAGAGAAAAAAGAACTCATGGAAGCCCTGGCTGATTCACTTAAAAATAGCGGCTTCGGGGTGCTTGGGATTGAAAGGGTCGATTATCAAAAAAGTGATGTTCGCTACTTTCACAGAGAAGACAAAGCGGGGGCACTCCTGTTAAAAAATCATTTGACACAGTTCATCGCCCCTTTGATCAACCTTAAAAATACAAATATCAAAATCAAGAATTTGAGTCGACTGTATCCCAACGCCCAAAAAGGGGCCATCGAACTCTGGTTAAATTTTTAATGGGGGTTTCGCTCCCAATCGATTCAAAATCACCCGAAATAAAAACATAGACGTTTGAAAAGGATCTTGGGGAAAGCCTTGTGGAAATGAAAGCAGTTGAACAAAGAAATGATAGGGCGCTTAAGGAGTAGGTGGTAATCGGGTAAAGATGCATTCTTTCACGTGTCTCGTTAGACCCGTTGTCTCAAAAAATAATCCGGAGAAATTGTTTTATGCCCATCCAAGGAAAAGACCGCCAAGACCTTAGACGTGCAGTGGAACTCCTTGAAAACCCGAGTTTCATTTCCAGAATTATCAACGTTATCGGGCAGCCCGTTGAAAAAGTCATGGATTCGCTGTCTGCCACAGCATCCGGGAAAATTCAGGATGTCGTACAGGCTACGTTGAACAAACTGCTGGTTCTCGCTGTTAGAACCATGGGTAAGGGGTTCCAAGGCTCGGCATCGACCCTGACTCATAAGATTGCAAGCGGTTTAAGCGGTGCCATTGGCGGCGCCTTTGGATTGCCGGCCCTTGCGGTCGAACTTCCCGTGTCGACTTCCATAATTCTTCGATCGATTGCCGATATCGCGAGGAGTGAAGGGGAGGACATCGCAACGCTTCAAGCAAGATTGGCCTGCCTCGAGGTCTTCGCTCTGGGCGGGAGATCGGATGCCGACGATATGACAGAGACCGGATACTTCGCGGTGCGTGCCGCCCTGGCAAAGGCGGTGAGCGATGCTGCAAAACATATCGCCACCAAAGGTTTGACGGAGAAAAGTGCACCGCCCATTGCACGGTTCATCACACAGCTTGCATCCCGCTTTGGGGCGGTGGTCTCTGAAAAGATGGCCGTCCAAGCAGTACCGGTTATCGGTGCACTCGGCGGTGCGACCATCAATCTCCTCTTCGTGGACCACTTCCAGGACGCTGCACACGGGCATTTTATCGTTCGGCGCCTGGAGAGAGAATATGGAAAAGAGACGGTGCAAAGGGAGTACATGAAAATTTTATCTCAAGGACGCGCCTGATCCAGACCCGAAATGTGCGATACAAAATATTAACTCAAGTATCGCACCCTTTTGTTCGGCAAAAAGCTTGTCTGATATGGATTGGAAAGGTTTTACTGAAACCTAAATTGAGCGATAACTCTTCACCGCGAAAAAAATCGCGAAACAACGGAACCGGGAGATCGACCGATTGAAACACGAAAAACAGATGTTAGACTTCACCGCGATGGGAATCCTGCTTGTACTGTGTGCGAGCTGGGGTCTGCAACAGGTGGCTATCAAGGTTGCCAACCACGGCGTTTCGCCGCTTCTGCAATCCAGCATCCGGTCGATGGGCGGCACA
>JAQBBE010000019.1:0-15163 GCA_032126435.1 Desulfobacterales bacterium
GTAATAGGATAAATCTGAATTAAGTAATCCAAGAAAAATATAACTCAAATAATATAAAAGGTTGCCAAAAGCCAAACTGTCCCAAAAAAGATTAAATCTATTTCTATGTTTGATTAAATAAATCGCTCTGAAAATAAAAAAAACGATAAAAGAAATAAAAATTAAGTCAGTGAAAGCAATCTCTAAAAGAGATAGAAAATCTTTTTTGTGAGTATCAACATATCCTGCACTATAAAGCCAGGGCCTTATAAAATAGAGATAAGAAAAAATATACATGAAAGAACAGAAAGTAAGACCAAACTCCAAGGGATATCTTTTAACAATAGTCAGTGGTTTTATGAAAAAATCTTTTAAAGAAAATTCTTTGTTGATATAGAAATATAGAAGCCTGATAAAAGAGAAGCCCACAAATAAAGAGAACGCAACTTCTTTAAAATATAAAGAAACATTGGCAACAAAAAAAAGACACCATAAGTATTTAGATTGGCTGGTTTCAAAAAACCTCTTGGAAAAGAAAACAAATGATGCAAACAGAAAAATAATATCTCTATCAGGATAGATCAAAGAATATTGCATATGAAAGATGTTGGGAATGAACAGAATGAAGGCAATTAAAAATAAACGTTGCCAGACTTTAACAATATCAAATAGCTTATACAAAATAAAAACCAAAATAAGGGTCTGACAAAAAACAATCGCATGTAACATGTACGCTTTGTCAAAAATAGGGATAAGAATGTTAAAATAAAAATTTCCTAAAGGAAAAAATCTTCCTTCGCCAATCCAAATATTGGGCGCCCAAATATCACCCTTAAAAATAAAATAAAATTGAATCAATTGATCAAAATGGTTTGCAAACCCTGAGTAAATTACATTTAAAAAACAATATCCTGCCAAATAAAAACAAAATAAAGAAAAAGATATATAGGAAAGCCTTGGCTGGTCAAGGAAAGGATGTTTAATTAAGCTATTAAAATAAGACTTATCATAAGCATACAATTCTATAGCTTTTTCTTTGACTAAATATTTATAAAAGAAATAAAGCAGAACGGATAACATCACAAAATATTGATAAAAAGTATTAGACAGCATAAACTTTAAAAAACATAAGATTTGCATAGATCTCTCTGAATAGAACGGATTTTTGTTGCTATAAACGATGCAATATTCGGGCTAAATTTCTTTTTTGTTAATAACGACCAGCATTAGCGTGGTTATGAGAATGATGAAAAAGGAGACATTCAGAATCGGGTGAAGGGGTCCCATGTTGTTAAAACTGCTTTGACCGATGATCGAATCGGCGTAGGCCTGCACCATGTAAACTTTCGGGAATAAAATTCTCCACAGGGCGGGGTGCGAGGCTGCAGACGAAGGAAGCGCTGTTTTTAAAATTTCGCTGTTTAAGATCTGATGACCACCGTCGGAAATATAGCCGACGAATAAAATCCCCACCGTAAAAACCGCGCTGATGAAATCCGGCAGATAAAGAGACAAAAAGCACACCAAAACCGCAATAAAGAGAAGATTGATCGAACATACCAGCGATGCGGTTAAATACCCGGGAATGGCGGCGCCGGTTTTTACCCACACCGTCAGAAAAATCGTTGCGTGAAGAATAAACATGAAAACCAGGCACAAAAACCATGTGCCGGCGATCCTGCCGAGAATGTATTGCCGTCTGAAAACCGGCCTGGAAAGAAACAATACCAGGCTTCCGTCTTCGTGGTCTCTGCTGAAAATTTTCATCGATAGCAGGATGACGATCAGGAACATGCCGGACGCTATGACCTGGAAAACAATTTTTGAAACATGCCACGCAACCATAATGTTGTCCAGCGGTTTCCCGTTGACGACATATTGGCCGCTGTAACATCCGCGAATCATCAGCACGAACAGAAGGCAAAGCCCCAGCAGAACATAAAAGCTTTTATGCCGCATCTGGTCGCGAAGGGTGTAGCCGGTTATTTTTAAAAAACTATTCATTTTCCTTTTTGTGTGTATTTTATAAAAACATCCTCCAACGTCTCGTCGTCCTCTAGTATTGAACGAATCGAATCCTTGACGAGGATCTTTCCGTTGTTCATTATTGCCAGCGTCCGGCAGGTCTTTTCCACTTCCGAAAGGAGATGGGAATTCAAGAACACGGTAACACCGTTGTCGCGCAGGCTCTCAAGAATTTTTCTCACATCCCGGATACCGATCGGATCTAAACCTGTCACCGGTTCATCGAGTATCAACAATTTGGGCTGTCCGAGCAGCGCTGCTGCGAGGCCGATGCGCTGTTTCATGCCTTTGGAATAAGCGGCTGATTTTTCCTTTTCCCTGCCCTTCATGGAAACCACTTCCAAAAACCGGTCCACTTCCATTAGCGCAGCTTTTCCGGTAGATCCAATCAAAGACGCGTGCCGCCGCAAATATTCAAGCCCGGAAAGATGCGAGGGGATCATGTGATGTTCGGCCAGATATCCGACCCGTTTGCGTGCTTCGGGGTTGGAAACGGGTATTCCGTCGATCGTGATGCTGCCCGAAGTTGGTTTGATAAAGTCGAGGAGCATGCGGACGACCGTTGTTTTGCCGGCGCCGTTCGGACCGAGCAAAGCGAAATATTCGCCCTTCTCGATGCGATATGTTATGGTGTCGACCGCCGTAAATGTACCGAATTTTTTGGTGACGGAATTAAGTGCAATCATATTAAAGGCCCTTTAGCACGAGTTGTTCACGTTTTACAATGGAATGTCTTTTTATCCCTCCGACTGGACGATTCAAAAACCAAAGGGGTTGGTTCGATTCATTTGGTTGAGGCCGCAATGGAAAGCCTTCCGCTATGCGGGTGGTAGTTTGCTCAAAAGGGCCGCAATATCCAACTGATTGATCAAGTCGGCATACATTTCACTCACCGTGGTACCGGAATCATCCACACCCGGGACATCGAGGCGTTCCGTTTGTCCGCTAAATGTTTTCTTTACAAGGACATTCCCATTTTTCACCAGGCTGGCGGCATAGTTCATCCTAAAGTGCCATTTGTGATCTCGCAGATCGAGCTGAAAGCGCGTAATCGCCACTTCCAGTTTCGGGATTTGCAAAAGGGTGGAATCCACCGCCCGGATTCCCATCTGATCCAGGCGCTTTCGGAAAACCGTTTCGAATAAGGCTCTAAGATCGTAAATCCCCTCCATGGGAGCGTTTTCACCTTTGGGCGCCATGATCAGCATAAAGTTTCCGCGAAAATTCCTGAGCTTTTCGCGGGCGATGGCGCTTAACGGATCTGGATTGTCCCGCTGATCCACAACACTCAAACGGATCTCTGTTATTGCCGGCGTATCCGGAATTTTATCCGGCAGCTGGTAATTGACCTTTATGTAAGAGCGGGATGCGCAGGCAGACAGGGTAAAGAGGATTAAAACGAACATTGGCAGGTATTTCGTCGCATTTTTGACAAATGGTAAAAAGCGTTTCATCGTATCCTCCTAAATATATGAGAAAAATTTTCAGTAAACAACGTTCTCTTAATCATGATTGAATCCTTGAATCTTTTCAGGCACCCACCCGCGGAAAAATATTTTCCTTAATCCAGGCGACAACCGAATCGGCCAGTTGGCGGGCCCGTTGAGCGGTTTCCCGGCTGACGGAGCTGATCAGGGGCGCCGGTTCCGAAAGTTTCAGGTTTTTCCCCAGCAAGTGCCGGTGCTTGCTGATAAAGTCGTCCGGCAGGTTGTCGGACAGCTCGACTCCTTTCATTATCGCCCAGGCCGAGGTCCACGCTCGCGCAACGTTCATGATGTTATATCCGCCGCCGCCCAGTGCAACCCAACAAAGTCCCCAGGACTTGATCTCTCGAATCAGCGTGCAAAAACCTTGGCTCGTAAGGTTCAGCGAAGCGATGGGATCGGTTGTAAAGGTGTCCACCCCCAGCTGGGTTACCAGTATATCAGGGTCAAAGGCACGCACCAGGGGCGGAACCGTTTCTTTAAACACCCGAAAATACAGATCATCATCGGTGCCGGGAGCCAGCGGTACGTTGACGGCAAAACCACGGCCCGGCCCTTGCCCCATTTCTTCGGGGAATCCGGTGCCGGGGAAAAGGGTGTGACCGTGTTGATGAATGGAAATGGTCAACACCTGATCCGTGTTATAAAAAGCCGCTTCAACGCCGTCACCGTGATGTACGTCTAAATCCAGGTAAACAACGCGCAAACCATCCTGAATCATTCGGGCAATTCCGATGGCCGGATCATTTAAATAACAGAACCCGGAGGATCGGGCGGATCGCGCATGATGCAACCCGCCGGCAATATTGAAGGCGATCCGGCGATTCTCATATCTGACCTGGCGAATGCATTCCAAGGTCGCTCCGGTGACCAGAAGGGACCAGTCATATAATCCTGGAAATACCGGGTTGTCGCCGCTCCCTAAACCATATTGCCCTGATTGTGCCGGCGCCTGGCCGGTATTGGCCTGACGGAGGACTTCCAGGTATTCGGAAGTGTGGACCAGACGTACGTCTTGTTCATCCGCCTCCCGGGCTTCCACCCATGGTATCTCGGGGTGATCGAATAGCCCATAGGCTTCGATCAAATCCATGGTTATCCGGAGCCTTTCCACCTTCAAGGGGTGATTGGGGCCATAACTGTGACGGTCGAATCGCTCGCTAAAGACAAGAACTTCCTTACTGTGTCCGCTCATATCTTGATCCTAATTTCACCGCAGCTTTTGGACAAGGTTGGGCTGGGGGTGCCTTGCTCAATATCCCGACCCACGACAGGGTGCGACACGCCGGGAGCATCTAATCCTGCTAACCTTGACATAACTTGTAATTTTCGTATTTAATATTAAACGTCAAGCACTTTTTGCACGAAGGTCCTCTATACCACCTGGGCCTTTGTTCAGCGACTTTACACTTGATAATTCTACCCGTAACTGCTTACATGGCCGCTCGATAATGATCAGAAATTAGGGTTGAAACCGGGAGATTGTTTTATCCGCCCTTTGTCAGGAAGCCGGCCCGGCGGCATATATTTTTTATTTCAGTGCCTTCAATATGTGATGGAAACGATCCATAAAGTTCACGGGGATCTGAAAAACCCCTATCAAAAACCCCCGTCCGACGATGCCGTGTCAGGCGCTGCCACCCTGTTCGTGGTCAGCGCCGTTCAGTTTTTAACCCCCTTTATGTTGTCTGCCGTGGGGGTTGCCCTGCCATCCATCGGCAGTGAATTTTCTGCCAGTGCCGTGCAGCTGGGTCTGGTTGAAACCGTCTATATCCTGGCATTTTCCCTTTTCCTGCTCCCTGCGGGGCGCATGGGGGATATTTATGGCAGGAAGCGAATTTTTATCATCGGCATCCTGGTGTTCACCCTGGGGACCGTGCTGCTGTCACAGGCATTTACCATTGAAAGCTTTATCGTGTTCCGGTTTTTTCAAGGGAGCGGTGGCGCCATGATCTCGGGGACCAGCGTCGCCATCCTCTCCTCGGTCTTCCCACCGGCCAACCGGGGCCGGGCCATGGGGATCATTGTGGGCAGTGTTTACCTGGGACTGTCCGCCGGCCCGGTGCTTTCGGGCGTTATTGTCACCCAGCTGGGCTGGCGCTGGATCTTTTATTTTGGTGTGATTTTGGAAATTCTGGCCCTTTCCCTGACCCTTCTGAAACTCAAAGGAGAATGGGCCGAAGCCCGGGGCGAACGCTTTGATTTCCCGGGAACGCTTCTGTATTGCATCTCTCTGTTCTGTCTGATTTACGGCACGCTTAATCAGAAACACGGCGGAATCTCTTCGCTGCTCATGGGAACAGGCACAGCTGGACTTCTGGGCTTTCTGGTCTTCGAATATCGGAGTCCGTCTCCGATTCTGGATGTAAATCTGATCCTCCGCAACCGGGTCTTTGCCCTCAGCAATCTGGCCACTCTGATCAATTACGCCGCCTCCTTCGGCATCAGCTTCTTCTTCAGTCTGTACCTGCAGGTGGTCAGGGGGTTTTCTCCCCAGGCCGCCGGGATGGTTCTGATCGTCCAGCCTCTGTTTCAGACGGTTCTGTCCCCGATTTTCGGGCGATTGGCCGACCGGTTCTCCCCACCGGGTCTGGCGACCCTGGGCATGGCGCTGTGCGCCCTGGGCCTGGCCGTGGCTTCCCAGGTGAATGACATGACGCCGATGCCTGTGATTGTGGGGATGCTGGGTTTGATGGGGGTGGGCTTCGGTGTTTTTTCGTCGCCCAATATGATTACGGTCATGGGGAGTGTCAGCCCCAGACATTACGGTAGTGCATCCAGCCTGGTGGCCACCATGCGAACCGTGGGCATGCTTTGCTGCATGACCATCATTACGGTGATTTTCAATCATTTCATGGGGGATCGTCCGATGGGCCCGGAAACGCGGTCTGCTTTTCTGGCCAGCATGCACTTGAGTATGGTTATTTTCAGCAGTCTCTGTGTGGTTGGGATTCTTTTTTCAATAGGCCGTTTGAAGCCGGCCTCGCCCAAACACGATGCATTGTGATAACAGAGGGTTGGGGTTGGACCATGGTAACCAACTATAATAACAGAGAAATAGGCCTAAAGCAGGCCCTAAAATCGTATTAAACGACGCTTTTTGACCCCCCCCAAAGACCTTTTAACCTAAATAGTTTCTCAAAAAGCTATCCCTGTCTACCCAAAATTGTATGTTTAAGACAAAAAAACGGCTACTTTTTGAGCTCTTTTTAAAAATTTTCAGATAGTTAGCGTGGTCCGACCCCCTATCGATTTTCCCGCACGTCGCCAATGGTCGTCATTATCTTCTGTTTTTCAGGGTAAGTATTGACAAGCCCCTAAAAAGTACCACTTTGTGTCAAAATAACCATCAGAAAATATTGTTGAGGCAAAATCTTCGGAGTTTAGCCGGAGACAATTGACCGATATTTATATTTGGAAAGATCGAGGTTGAATCATGAAAAAATTATTAGCAGCTATTATTGTTTTCATGTGTTATATCGCCGTGCCGGCCTGGGGAGGGTATGATGCCGAACGTTTTTATAACCTTGGGTTGGAAAGTACTATGGCGAACACAAAGATTAACTATTTCACCCGGGCCATTGAATTGAATCCTGCGTTGTCTGCCGCCTATGAAAAACGGGGGATGCTCTACTATTTTCAGGAACATTACACTGAAACGATTGGCGATTTTCTGAAAGTTACCAAGTTGAACCCCGACAATGCCAATGGCTACGCCATGCTGGGAGTGGCATATTTTAAAAAGAACGATTATGATTCAGCCCTGTCCAACCTGACTCGGGCCATTGAATTAAAGCCTGAACTCGCCGAACCGTATGGTTATCGCGCAGAAACGTATCGTCTTAAGGCAATGTTGAATCTTGCGGTTCAGGATGCCACCCGGGCCATCGAAATCGGTGGCAACAAACAGACCATCGGCAAGGCGTATTCGACACGAGCTAAGGCATACAGAGAATTGGGAGAGAATGAACGGGCCGAGGTTGATTTAAAAAAAGCAGTGAATCTGGATCCTGTATATGATATCTATAAAACCTTTACCACCACCGAGTACCTTGCAGATTCTGCCGGCCGGTCAGGCAGTGTAAAAGGCGCTGGACGGATGGGGGCCGCCGGCTTGATTGCAATATTTTTTGTGATGATTTTTAAATTGACGTTACCGCCGCCCAGAAAAGGTGATGAAGACAACGATTCCTGATAATTCCTCAGAAATTGCAACACTTATCGAAAGGAGTTAGGCAAATGGCAAAATACATTCTCTCGGACCCCAATTTTAGTGACGGCACCCGCCCAGAGGTTATAGAGGCGATCATGGACCAGCTGAGGGGACGCGACGGCGTGAAGCTCATCGGGTACGAGCCCGATTCCGACTTCGACCGCCTGCCGGCCGAGGTGATAGGTCGCCCCGAGGCGATGAAAGCGGCATTGCTCGATGCGGCCGGCAAGGCTTACGAGCTCATCGACATGGAGAAGCAGCACGGCCGCCACCCGCGTATCGGGGCCGTGGACACCATCGAGATCTACCCGGCCAAGGACATTACCATTGAGGAATGTAAGGAATTCGCCGAGGATCTTGGCCGGGAGCTGCATAAGCGGTACGACGTGCCTATCTACTTCACCGGCAAGAACGCACGGCGCCCGGAGAACGAGGGCCTGACCTTCATCCGCAAGGGCAATTACGAGGGGCTCAAAGAGGCCGTCCTCGTGGATCCGGAGCGGGCTCCCGACATCGGGCCGGCGAAGTTGCATCCGACGGCGGGGGCCACGATCGTCGGCGCCATGGAGGAACACGACGCGTATTTCAACGTGGTGCTGGACACGACGGATTTATCGATCGCGAAAAAGCTGGCCAGTTATGTGCGCGGCAAGGACGGAGGCTTCACCAACATCCAGGGCGTGATCGGTCTGCCTCAGACGCATCGTCGGACTGGCAAGGCTTGCGTGGCGGTGTCCTGCGAGATAACGAACCCTCTGAAGACACCCCTTCACCGCGTCTTCAACCTGCTCAAGGCTGAGGCCGCCCGGTATGGAGTTAATGTCATCGCAGGGCAGATCTGCGGGACCATTGAGGCGGAGGTGCTCGTCCAGACCGCCGAGTGGTACCTGCAACTCGAGGGAATTAACGGACCTTGGGATTACAAGAACCAGATTCTCGAGAATCATCTCCTCGAGCTCGAGTCTTAGCCCGCGACCACGGCGCGGCGACGCTGAGAGGGCGGCTTAGGCTCTCTTAGGAAATTGACAGGCGTGGCGTTACAGCTGCGCCCTGTCGCCGACAAATCGGTAGGCGACGGCGAGTCGATTCGTCGAATGAACGTTCTCACTCGAACCTACGACAATTAGATTTGCCGGTTAGTATGCTAATCAAGGTCCGACACTATGCCGCTTTCGAATATCTCAAAAAAAGCGCTTTGGGAATTGATTCAACGCTAAAAAATAAGGAGTTATCGTCATGAACAGCACGGGATTAGACCCTCGCTTGCCCCTCATCCAGAACGCTGACCTGAGGGACAAGCTTGTTCTGGTGCGAGTGGACCACAATGTCGTTAAAAATGGAGAGATTCATGATCCCTACCGCATCGATGCCACCATCGGCACATTGTACAACATCGTGGAACGAGGCGGACGGCTTATCCTCATGTCTCACGTGGGCCGGCCCAGGGACAAAGAGACCGGCCGGATCAAAGTGGAAAACAATACTTCGATCCAGCCTATTGTTGACTATCTGGAACGCAAACTTCACACCAAATTCTCGGTGCCTCGGTTTCCGGTTGATCCCGACGTCGGTATCCGGCAGGTAGATACCTCCATCAACTGGCATATCCGGGACCTGCGCGCCCACCGGATCGGCGGAATTTATCTGCCCAATACGCGCTGGTTCGAAGGCGAGGAGGCTACCGGCGAAACCAGAGAACGCTTTACGCTGCAACTGGCCGGTCTGGCGGACGTCTTTGTAAATGACGCATTCGGTTCCTGGCAGCCCAATGCCTCCACCTATGACGTCGCCCGGTATTTGCCAAGTTACGCCGGCTTTCTTATGCAGAAGGAACTCATATTTCTTAAGCAAGTTTTGGAGCCGGAGCGCCCCTTCGTTGCCGTGGTCGCCGGAGCCAAATACGACACCAAAATCGGTCCGCTCAACGAGATCTACAAAAAGGTTGACCACCTTTTGCTGGGCGGAGTTATCTATAATACCTTTTTGTGCGCCAAGTATGATGTTCGGGTGGCCGGGGTCGGCGAGGATGACATCCAGGCAGCCAAGGAACTGGTCCGGCAGGACCGGCAGAACAAAAAAATAGTGGAGCTCCCCTTCGTGGTCGAGTCAGATACCCTTGAGGGGCGTGTGGAAGGTAAGTTCCGGACGCTCGACATCAGAAACTTTAAGCCGGGGGAGGAGTACCAATACCTGCTCGATGTGGCCCCGGAATCTTTCGATGCTCCCGGAGTAGCTAACGTTATCAGCTCGGCCAAGACCATTTTAGTTAATGCGGTCATGGGGTTTACCCCGCACTTTTATGAGGGTTCCAAGGAATTGGATCAAACCATCGACCGGAACTGGCAAGCCCAAAAGCTCTACGGTGGAGGTGACACTCTCCAGGAGTTCAAGAACCTCAGTCCCGGCCTGTATCTGGCCGCCATGGATGACGCTAAGTATTATTTTTTCACCGGAGGAGGGACCGTACTCAAAGCCATAGAAGAAGGATCGCCTTACGGTCTCGAACCGGTCAAGGCACTGATGGAAAACGCAGTCAACCTGGCCCGAGGCTGAGAAACATCTGTGTAAAAGGTCTCCATCTGCCATCCATCTGGGGTCGGGCCACAGTAACCCATCCTTCCATGAAAGAGCGTCTGCGGCGATTCGAGCAATAGTGGAAAGTTAGGTACGTCTATTGGATTATTGGTTTAATAAAAACAGCTAATTTGGGGTCAGTTGGTGGAATCCAATGAACCAATGGATGTCCCGCAAGTATGTTTAAGACAAAAAAACGGCTGCTTTTAGAGCTTTTTTTAGGGATTTTCAGACACTTAGCCTGGTCCGACCCCCATTCGGATCTTGAACGGGCATACGTTCTCTCGTTGCTTGAAAAAAACAAGTGGAATATTTCCAAAGCGGCACGAATATCAGGTCTGAATCGTTCAACTTTTAACGCAAGATTAAAAAAGCTTGGGGTATCAAAGCGTTAATTGGTTAAAAAATTTTCGGCATAACCTGAATCCGCTTTCTTAACGGCGGATTTGTATTGACAGTATTTATAGATCGAGAATACCTTGGCCTGATAGGGACTTCCCTTTGACCAAGGTCAAATTGTATCTCAATAGAGTAGGATTTACTTCGCCATAGATTGGAAAATAGCTCTGAATATCAAGGTATAAACCATGAAATGCTCGAAATGCCAACTTGAGAATCCACCAACCATGAAGTTTTGTGGTGGCTGTGGGACTATATTAGTCATGGCTTGTACAGAATGCCAGTTTGAGAATCCACCTGGATTCAAATTTTGTGGTAACTGTGGCTGTGAATTAGAGCAAACGGTGGATATTGCAGGGACAGTGCAGAAAACAGAAGGAGAGCGTAAGCACGCTACAGTCCTCTTCTCTGACTTGGCAGGCTACGTAGCCATGTCCGAGCGGCTAGACCCAGAAGAGGTTAAGGAGATTATGGGGCGTATCTTTGCTGAGATCGCCCAAGTAGTTGAGAAATATGAAGGGACTGTTGAAAGATTTTTTGGCGATGAAGTGATGGTGCTTTTTGGCGTTCCCAAAACCCACGAAGATGATCCTGTTAGAGCTATCAGGGTTGCCAGGGAAATTCACGAGCTTGTTGAGAAATTGAACCCTCAGTTTGAAGAGAGGATTGGCCAACCCCTGGCTATGCATATTGGCATCAATACCGGCCTTCTGATCACTGGTGAAGAGTACATTGGAAAGGGAAGACATGGCCTCACCGGTGACACAGTCAATCTTGCTTCACGGTTGACCAAGCAGGCCCAGCCTGGTGAGACGATAGTTGGACCTAATACTTACAGACTCGCCCAAGGTTATTTCACCTTCGAGCTCTTCGAGCCAATGCAAATAAAGGGCAAAGGAGAGGCTCTCCAGGTTGCTAAGGTCCTCTCCCCCAGAGAGCAGCCGAGCAAAACATATCGGCTTGCTGGCCTGCAAGCCGAGTTGATCGGGCGGAAAGTAGAGATGGCTGTACTTAGAGAAGCTATTGAAAAGCTTCGAGAGGGAAAAGGGTCCATTATCTCTATCTGTGGAGATGCGGGCACAGGAAAGAGTCGGCTCGTTGAGGAATTTAAAACCTCCTTGGACCTTAAAAAGATCCAATGGCGATACGGTTGTGCTTACCCATATGCCCAGAATATCACCTATTTCCCGTTGATTGACCTCCTGAACCGGGCATTTCTAATTGAGGAAAGTGACTCTCCTGAAATAATAAAGAAAAAAATCGAATCCGGTGTTGAGTATATAGGTGAAAAGAAAGATGATATTGTCCCTTTTATAGGGAGCCTCTATTCTCTCCGATACCCAGAGGCAGAAAATGTCAGCCCTGAGTTCTGGAAAACACGTTTACAAGAATCCATGAAGACAATCCTTTCAGCTATAGTTAAGATGATGCCAACGGTGATATGTTTTGAGGATCTACAATGGGCTGACCTACCATCTATAGAATTACTCCGTTATGTATTGTCGGAATTGAGATATCCCGTACTCTTTCTCTGTGTACACAGGCCCACTTTCACGCTCTGCAGCAGTCATCAGATAGAGACGATAGGCTATCCGCATATAGAGATTATACTCAAGGATCTCACGGCTTCAGACGCTCAAGACATGATGGAATCCCTTCTGAATACTCAGAACATTCCCCTTGAGTTGCGGCAGTTCATTCGTGAAAAACTAGAAGGCAACCCCTTTTATCTTGAAGAGGTTATCAACTCTTTGATCGAGTCAAGGACATTGATTCATGTCGATGATACTTGGCAGCTCACCAGATCGATCAATGAATCTGATATATCGCCAACTATCTACGGCGTAATTTCTGGCAGGATAGATCGCTTGGAATATGAAACGAAGTATATTCTTCAGCAAGCTTCAGTTATTGGAAAGGTCTTCTTGTATGATATTCTAAAAAAAATTACAGAACTCAGAAGTCATATCGACGGGAGTCTGCGGCAGTTAGAACAGCTCGACCTGATAAGGACAAGGATACTTCAGCCTGATGTAGAGTACATTTTTAAGCACGCCTTGACTCAGGAAGTTGTTTACAACGGTCTACTCAAAAAAGAACGCCAGGCAATACATGAACGAATTGCTTTGGTGATGGAGAAACTGTTTCAAGATAGACTTCCGGAATTTTATGAGGCCCTGGGCTATCATTTTTCACAGGGGCTATCAGTCCATAAAGCTGTTGATTATCTCATGAAATCAGGCAGTAAGAGCTTTAGAAGACATGCTTTGGAAGAAGCGCACCAATATTACAAAAAAGCTTTTGATCTATTATCCAATAAACCCAACAAGACAGAGCAAGAACGGAAGCTTATTATAGACATCCTCCTTGAGTGGGGCTATGTCTACAACAGCCGTGGAGCTTTCAAAGATCTGGAAGAACTGCTCAAAGCGAATGAAGAATTAGCCGAGTCTTTAGTTGAAAAAGTCGGGACCGGCATGTTCTATGCTTGGTTAGGGTGGGCATTACGATCTAGGGAGAAGCTCGAGGAAGGGCATCAATATTTGCATAAAGCCCTTACGCTTGGCGAAGAACTTAAGAACCAAAAGATTGTCGGTTATGCTTGTGCCTGGCTCACCTGGTGCTGTGCGGATATGGGATTTCTGGACAAAGCTGTTGAATTTGGGAAAAGAGCGATAAAATTATCCGAGCTTTTGGAGTCAGATCATGAACTCTTACGATATGCTCAGGCCGGAACAGGTGTGGCCTACTATTTTAGAGGAGATAGCAAGCAAGCCGATGAAGTCGGAAAGTTCATGCTGGCTTACGGCCAAAAGGTATCTGACCTTCGATTCATTTCAATGGGGCATACCTGTGTAGGATTCGGGTATTATGTGGCTGGTGACCTCACATCAGCCATCGAATGCTTTAAAAAAGCAATTCAGGTAATAAAAGATACCATTTACTCCAATGCTGGAAGATTATTGCTCGGTATGAGTTACATTGCCGATGGGCAATTGCAAAAAGCCGAAAAAACACTTGAGGAGATATTGACGACTAGCGAGGAATTTAGCTTTGAGTTTCTTGGGACGGCAGCCCGCTCCTTTGCCGCTATCATCTTGATGGCTAAAGGCAATCTATCCCAAGGAGAGAAAATCGTAATTGACCTGACTCAAGTATGGCTAAAAAATGGCAGCAAATACCGCTTTGCCGCCGTGAATCATACGCTGGGCAAGTTCTACTTGCAAATCTTTCAAAGAGCTGGGCCGAAGAGTCTGTCTTTCCTATTCAAAAACATTGGATTTTTGGCAAAAACTATTCCTTTCGCAGACAGAAAGGCCGAAGCTTGTTTCAATAAGACGATCGAAGTCTCAAAAGAAATAGGGGCAAAAGGCATTCTAGGTCAGGCGTATCTTGATTTGGCTTTTTTACACAAAGCAAAAAATAGACCCAATCAGGCTAAAGAGTGTATCTCCGAGGCTATCCAACTATTTGAAAAGTGTGAAGCAGGCGTATATCTGAAACGGGCAAAGGAAGCCCTGGCATCCTTATGAGTGGAAGTCAGCGTGTCCTGAGCTCTGATGGCGAAACCTTTAGTTTCATTTCACCGAATTACCCAAGAACAAATCCACAGAAATTGTCGAAACCTTTATAGAGATCATCAAAAGCACAATGGCATCCGGTGAGGACGTTCTGATCTCTAATTTCGGAAAATTCTGTGTAAAGGAAAAAAGGGAACGGAAAGGCAGGAATCCTGCAACCGGGGATGACCTGATGCTTGAACCAAGGAAGGTTGTTACATTTAGATGTTCAGGGAAATTGAGGGATAGGATTAATGGGCAATAACCGTTTGGTTTATTCAACAGAATCAGGCCGAATTTGCCCTTCCTGCGGACATCCAACTACGAAATGCACCTGCAAAAATAAAAAAACCGTTAAAAAACAATCAATATACCCCAAGGATGGAATTGTAAGCATTAGGAGGGAGGTCAAAGGCCGGAAGGGGAAAACAGTAACGGCAGTTTTCGGCCTCCCACTTAATGATAAAAAACTTCAGCACGTTGCCAAAACATTGAAACGTCTTTGTGGTTCTGGCGGTACAGTGAAAGATGGCGTTATCATTATTCAAGGTGATCACAGGGAGACTTTTTTGAATGAGATCAAAAAGCAGGGATATACCGTAAAACTTTCTGGAGGTTAAGTTTCAAAAAAATTCTTAGCCTGGCCCGTCCCCAATTTCGTCCCCAATTTCCGACAAGTCCACTACGGAATGGATAAACAGATTCATCAACAAAGATCCCAGGTCCTTGCCGATGCTTTCCAAAAGAACCCGAACCGGTTTAAAGGCAGGGTGCCGGTTCCAAAATCGCTTCCAGTCGCGGCCTGGATTAACAAACCCGCTCCTGATGAATTAGCGTCTAATTTATTAACACGCGTGTCCCATTTTCATTGACATATTCCGGGAAACCGAATATCTGAAGCCCCTCGACAAAGCAATCCTAAGGGGATG
>JAQBBE010000020.1:0-9527 GCA_032126435.1 Desulfobacterales bacterium
CATCACACCGATGACCCGGAATCGCTCTCCGCCGATCCGGATGCGGCGGCCGAGAGGATTCACCGCGCCGAGAAGCTCGTCTTTCACCTTTTTGCCCAGCACGGCAAAGGCGCGGGCAGATCGGGGATCGTCATCCGGAAGAAATCGCCCCACGGCGACCTTCATCTTCCACACAGTGGGCACCTGAGAACCGACGCCGAAGACATACGTCCGCCGGCTGCGCTTTCCGAATTCCACCGGTGCGTTCCCCTGGACAAATGGAACCATTCCAAGGATCCTGGGATTTCGCTCAAGGGCCAGCGCGTCATCGATGCTCAAAGGGCGCACATTGCTGATAACGGCGCCTGACATGCCGGCGGTGGTGGTTTTGCCCGGCGCAATGGCGATAAGGTTGGTGCCGAACTGTGTGAACTCCGAGAGAACGAACCGGTGAATGCCTTCACCGATGGAGGTGAGCAGCACCACCGATGCGATGCCCACGGCAATGCCCAAGGCGGTGAGAAAACTGCGCATCCTCTGGCTGGATATGGCACCCATGGCCAGCTTTGTGGAATCACTGATCAGCATAAAGGTCCTCTGGCCTTTGCCTGCCCCGCATTGCGGGAGTCAGAGAGTTATGGCTCTGTCTTTGAGTTTTGTGTCTAAAATCACAAATTACAAGCACCAAATAATAAATAAATTCCAAATCTCAAGCACCAAATAACAATTAAATCACAAATTCTAAGCACCAAATTACAAAATAAAATTAAATTGCAATATTCGATGACCAAAACCTTCCAGGGTAAGACTTTGTTTGGCTTTTCGAATTTCGGTCATTGAAAATTATTTGATATTTGTGATTTGGTATTTGTAATTTCAATACTTCAATGAACTTCCAACTAAACAAATCTCATCTGGGGATAACCAACGCCGCTCCATCTGGATCCGGATTTTTTTCCCTAACGTTACAAAAACTCGGGAGAGGGTTTATCTTCGGGACAACGCCTGCACCGGATCGAGTTTTGCCGCCCGTCTTGCGGGCAGCACCCCGAATACCAGCCCCGTCAGGAGCGCAACCAAGACCGCTGCGGCCAGGGCCCAGATCGGGACCGTGAAAGGAAATCTGGGAAATACGCGCCCAAGCCCCCAAGTCCCTAAAAATGCCAGGACGACCCCGAAACCCGCACCGATGAGCGAGAGAATGGCGGATTCCACCAGGAAAAGCCGAAGGATTTGAGTGCCCGGAGCCCCGATGGCCTTGAGAAGTCCGACTTCCGAGGTACGCTGTGAAACAGCGATCAGCATGACGTTCATGATCAGAATACCGGCAACCGACAGGCTGATGGCGGCAATGCCTGCAACACCCAGGGTCATGGTCCTGAGAATCCGATCAAACGTCGACAGCAGGGCATCCTGGGTGATGACGGTGACATCGTCTTCGCCGTCGTGCCGTTCCCGGATGGTGGCCAATATCTTTTCCTTGGCTCTGGGAATCGCATCGCGGCCGTTGGCCTGTACCAGGATTCGGAAAAGCGACGAGGTATTGAACAAGGTCTGTGCAGCGGCTACGGGTACCACCACCACGTCCCCCATGTCCAGTCCCAGTGACTGGCCTTTTTTGGCCAGCACTCCGATGATCCGAAAACGGCGTTCGCCGATGCGGACCCATTGGCCCAGGGGGGATTGATTGCCAAAGAGTTCTTTTTTGAGCTTGGTCCCGATCACACAGACCGCCAGGCCCCTGGTGGGGTCGCCGGCGGGGATGAACCTGCCCTGGGCCATTGAAAGATGGCGGATTTCAAACAGCGCCTCTGTGGAACCGAGAACCGTAACTTCCCGGTTTCGATGCTTCCAGGAGACCGGAGCGGAACCCACCGTGATCGGTGCCACACGTCGAATGGCGGAATGCCGGGTAAGGGACAGAGCGTCTTCCAGTGTAAGATCCCGGGGGGTTTCCCCCAGCAGCGGGGGCGGGCCGCCGGTGGTTTCAGACCGGCCCGGCAATACGATCAGCAGGTAGGTGCCCAGAGAGGTAAACTCGTTGATTACATACCGGCGGGCGCCTTCTCCCAATGCGGTGAGCATAATGACCGACGCCACACCGATCGCCATGGCAAGAATCATCAAAAAGGTTCGGGTGGGGTACCCCGAAAGGGCCCGGGTGCTGAATTGAAGGACATCTCCGGTTTTCATTTTTTCAAAAACCCCCGGTATCTGTTGAGATCTTTCCGTCTGCCAGCTCTACTTTCCGAGCCGCCCGCTTGCTCAATTCGGGATCGTGGGTCACCATAATCAGGGTCATGCCCTTATGATGGAGGTCTTCGAGTATCCGGATGACTTCAATCCCGGAAGTCCGGTCCAGGTTGCCGGTGGGCTCATCCGCCAGAATGACATCCGGCTGCATAATGGTGGCCCTGGCAATGGCAACGCGTTGACGCTGTCCCCCGGACAACTGGTCCGGGCGATGTTTGGCGCGGTCGCTGAGGCCGAGGGAAGCCAGGGCCGCCTGGACGCGAGCTTTTCTGGAAGCAGAATCCACGTCTCCAAGGATCATCGGCAATTCCACATTTTCAGCAGCGGTCAGCCGGGATACCAGATGGAAAAACTGAAAGACAAAACCGATCTTGTGGCGGCGCACCGATGCCTGCTGGTCATCGGTCAACTCGGTGGTATCCAGGTTTTCCAGGGTATAGATCCCCTTGTCCGGTCTGTCCAAAAGCCCGATAATATTGAGCAGGGTCGATTTGCCTGATCCCGAAGGGCCCATGATGGCGACATATTCCCCTTGACGGACCGTGAAGTTCACACTGCTGAGTGCGTAAACCGCTTCGTCACCCACCAGAAATGTCCTCTCAATACCGGCTAAATGAATCATGGCGCCTCTTTGGATATCACAGCGGCCGCATTGTCTTTCATTCCGGCGCCATCCACATTGATCACCACCCGTTCGTCCGGCTTCAGGCCGGAAATGACCTCGGTATAGTACCAATTGGAAATTCCGCTTTTGAACGTGCGTGCTTTGATCACTTTGTCGCCGGGCAGATAAACAAATACGCGATCCCCGTCCAGAACGGCCGTGGTGGGGATGCGCAGCGTGTTTTGCCGAACATCCAATATGATTTCGACATCCGCGCTGTAGCCCGCCAGCATTTTCCGGATGTCTTCCGGCAGGGTGAATTCTACCTCCACGTCCACGGTGCGGGCCTGCTTTTCGCGATCGAGCACATAGGGCGCGATCCGGCGGACCTTGCCGGGAAAGCTGCGATCACCGAAGGCGTCCAGGCTCACCCGGGCCGTCATGCCGGGTGCAATTTTGGGAACATCGACTTCATCGATGGGTGCAGTGATATAAAAGCAGGTGTTGTCGATGAGGTCCACCACCGGCGGCGTGGCGATGCCGATGGGCGATGGGGTTACGAATTCACTCAGCTCTCCGTTGATTTCCGCGACAACCCCATCAAAAGGGGCGATAAGGCGGGTACGGTCCAGATTGGCTTTGACGACGCCGATACGGGCCTGGCGCGTAAGGACGGATGCCTTTGCTGCGTTGCAATCCGCCCCGAGGGCTTTGGCTTCGGTCACGGCTTTGTCTGTCTGTTCTTCCGAAGCGACGCCCTTATCGTGAAGCTTTACAAAACGGTTGGCTTCCCGCTGGGAGACTTCGGCCTTCAAACATGCCGCCCTTGCACGTGCCCTCGCAGCCTCGGCTTCGCTTTGAGCCAGTTGAACTTCGGCAACCAGATCCTGGTTCCAGATTTCGAGAAGAAGGTCTCCTTGTTTGACCGTATCTCCCTCGTGGATACTCAGTTTTGCAATTTGACCGCCGATACTTGGAGAGAGCTTGGCTCTCCGGCAGGCTTTCACGGTTCCCGCACGTGTATTTGCTACGGTCTGTTCCACAATGCCGCGGTCTACGGGCTTGACGACCACTTCCACAGGCTCGGGTCGGGTGAGAAACCATACGATAACGGCTGCGGCTGCAATGACCAGGACCAGAACAATCCAGCGGATATATCGGCGATTCATCAAGTTACCCCTTTCGGTTTGGCAGTAGATTCACCGAGTGTGTGGGTTACATCCTGTGTAAAAAACTTACCATTTCCACATCAATGGATCGTCATCCATTGGATCGGTGACCGTTTTTCCGATGTCATCGATGGCCGCAAGATCCTCTTCAGACAAACGAACGTTTCCGGCCGCCGCATTTTGGGCGGCCTGTTCGGCGCTGCGGGCACCGGCGATGGCGCACATTCCGGGCTGGGAAACGATCCAGGCCAGGGCCAGCTGCCCCAATGTGATGTTATTGGCCGCTGCGATGGGACGGAGTTTTTCCAATGCCGTCTGGACCCGCGCATAATTTTCCGGCTGAAACAGTTTGTTTCTGAAACGGTGGTCACCTTTGGCCAATGTAGGGACCGGGCCGAATTTTCCGGTCAGCAACCCCTGGGCCATGGAAGAATACGCCAGCAACGTGATCGTGTTCTCGAGACAGTACGGAAACACATCTGTTTCAACCTTGCGCCAAAACAGCGAATACGGCGGCTGGAGGCTGTCGATTCTTCCGTATGCTGCAGCCGCTTCCAGCTGAGATCGGGAGAAATTGGAAACACCGACGGCACGAATTTTACCCTCGGCTTTCAAGTCGGTCAAGGCACGCAGGGTTTCTTCCAAAGGGACTTTTTTGGCGCCGAAGGACCCCGGCGGCCAATGGATCTGATAAAGGTCGATATAGTCGGTGTTAAGATTTTTCAAAGATCGATGACATGCATCCATGACCTGCTGGTATTCCAGATGATTTGAAAATACCTTGGTGGCGATCACGACGTTGTCACGCACGTCCTGAAGGGCATTTCCGACGATTTTTTCCGAATGGCCGTTACCATACACCTCTGCCGTATCGAATGTGGTGATCCCCGCATCATAGGCGGCTTTTATCGCCCGGGTCGATTCAGTATCGTCAATGCCGACCCACATGTCCTTGCCGGCCTGCCATGTTCCCATAATGATCGAGGATATTTTAATTCCGGAAAAGCCGAGCATACGAAATTCCATAATGACCTCCGTGAAAGGGTTCTATGTTCAGGGTTCTGGGTTCAAGGTTCTGGGTTCAAGGTTCTGGGCCGGGTGTCAGGGAAGATCAAATTTAGGGGTTTAATTAAAAAAGTGTGCATCATAAAAACGCAGGGCCATTGCTGACCCTGCCTGTGTAAAATACCGACAAACAAACAATTATTTCACGGCTTCCTTCAATGCCTTTGCTGCAACAAACTTTGGTGCCTTACTGGCCGCGATATTTATCTCTTCCCCTGTCTGAGGATTTCTGCCTTTACGAGCCTTTCTTTCAGCCACTTTAAATGTGCCGAATCCAATCAAGGATACAGAGTCTCCTTCTCCCAATGCCTTGGTAATGCTTGAAAGTACACAGTCCACAGCCGCCTGAGCATCCTTCTTGGTTTTTAGGAGCTTTGAAACCTCATTGACGATATCTCCTTTATTCATGTTTGTTCTCCTTTTTTTGCAATATTACAGTATATAGCAGAGACGATAGCGATTCTTTTTTAAAAGATTTACTATGCCCACGCCCGATTTTAAAACCGTTAATAGGTGTTATTTATATACCACTAACGATCACCACGGTTCTTATGTGCGAGTGTCGCTGACTAATAGCGTCGCCCGCCGCCGCCGCCGCCACCCGGTCTTCCGCCGCCGCTACGACTTCCTCCGCCACGACTTCCTCCGCCACGCCCTTGTCCTCCGGCCCCTTCGCCACCTCGACGGCCTTCAGGTTTAGGGCGGGCTTCATTGACATTAAGATTTCGGCCTTTCAAATCTTTCCCATTCAAGCCTTCGATTGCAGACTGTGCTTCAGTTTTATCGGGCATCTCCACAAATCCAAACCCTTTTGATCTGCCGGTGTAATTGTCTTTGACAACCTTGACGATATCGACCGCTCCAAAAGTCTCAAAAGCTGTTTTTAAATCCTCTTCCGTCACCTCATACGATAGATTCCCTACATAAATATTCATCCTGGTCTCCTTTTAATAAAGATAATAATAAAATAAAGGTTGATTTTCTTGGCATTTAAACCCGTTATCAATTTGATTTAAATGCAAATAACGCTTGTAAATGGCAAGTATTTGGGCGTTCGATTTTTCCAAGATAATGAAGAAATAAAATCCGCTAACAATATTTCTCTTCAGGATTCTTAAACGATTAACCCGGGAAGCATAATTTCTTCGAGTTTCTTTCTTTGTCTTTCAAAGATCTCCCTGCCTTTGACTCTCTCAAATTTGATCATCTCCCCAAAACGAAGAAACACCTTGCTAAAGGGTTTTGGCAGAAGAAATTTGTTGATGCCAAGTGCATAGCAAAACGACACCGCCATTTCTTCTATAATCCATCCAGTCTGTATCATTTTCAATCTTTAAACTAAATGTCCACGAATAAAATAAAATTAATCAATAAAAAAAAGAAATAAACCCCTCCGACGTAAGAAAGCGATCCAGTTTTATTCGCAAGACGGTGCACTCCTTATTGCTAATGACAAGCATTAAAATAGAAAAGGATTGTGCGTTTCCAAATTAATAGGATTTGAGGGGCTGTAAGTTGATGGCTTGTGTGCCTTTAGAGGTTTCTTTTAATTCAAAAGATACAGGGTCACCCTTTTGCAAACCGAAATGCCCAAAATCCTTGATGCCCGATTTGTGAACAAAAACAACCCCATATTCTTCAGTGTGTATAAAACCATAGCCCTTTTTTTCACTGTACGATTTAATATAACCTTCCATCTAATGTTTTTCCTTTCCTTGCATCTTGTGCAAATGCTCAGGAGGTCACTTTGAATGAGGGCCAAAAAAGATAGGTTCTTTGGACAGACTCCAAAATAAATACCAGAAATATACACAAGTATTGAATTGTTGAATCAATTAAGTCTTAAATTAATCCATTCATAATAACAAGTCAATAGTTTGACCGGAAAAATAATCCGGTTTTCGTTATGAATTATCGTCGTGATGGATCAATTCATTCCAGATTATTTGTGAAAAGACCCAACGAACGCCATTTAACTTCATCAGTGCCCACGCCATAAGGACGTGGTCACTGATTGGAGTACATCTGACGCCTTTAAATATGCCTGGCAGCAGGCTCACTTTCGTGCATGAAGCTTAACCCGCCGAAAAGTGAAGATTTTATAACCAAAATCATAAAAAATACAGATTCCAAAACTTGAACCCGGAGTAATTTTATGCCCCTTGCATATATGGTAAAACCCACAAAAAATCAAAAGGGCAAACCCTGTTGAATGGATTTGCCCTGAAGAAAACAATAACAAGTGCTAAACACAAACTTTCTATTTGAGGTTTTTCCCCGGCTTAAAAGTTACGACGTTTTTGCCCTTAATCTTTATCTTTTCACCGGTCTGTGGATTACGTCCCATTCGGGTTTTTCGATATACATTCTTGAATGTTCCAAAACCTACTAAAGTTACTCTACTGTTGCGTTTGTCCAGTCCTTTTGTAACACCGTCAAGAAATGATTCCAATGCTGCTTTTGCCGCAACCTTTGAAACACCCGCATCTTTTGCCATTTTTTCAACCATTTCTGCTTTTGTCATCTGTTTCCTCCCTTGTCAGTTTTAAGTTGATACATAATACCCCTTGTTTCTTAGACAGTTATTGAATCAAAATTAGTAGATGCCCATTTATCAATACCTCTCGGGTCGAAAAACAGACGGTAACCAATATCTTTCGCAGATGAATTAGGGCCGGTAACGAAGAAATCACATTTTTTTCAACTTCGAGTCCTATTACCCAATTAAATTCTTATTCTTTTTCTCACCATCAAAATTAATAGGTGATTTTGGGTGTAAAGGAGGTTTAGGCAGTTCCGGCCAAAGTGATTGAGCCGGCATCTTCCCGATTAACCTCATATAATAATCTGTTTGCCAAAGTCAAGACTGAATTGAGGGGCATAGATTGCGGATGCAAATTACCCATTCAATGGAAGGATAAAAGGTAAGACCTGAGATTTCCTCTCTGGCCCTGTATGCCGATCTTCCTTCGTATATTTTTTCTGTGGGTGTCAATCGTCCGCGGTGATACATTCATAAGTTCTGCGATCTTCTTGCTGGGGCTGCCATACCTTATTAGATTGGCTATTCGGATTTCTGTTGGCGTCAGGTTAAAATATTTCAAAGACATTTGTCGAGTAAATGGAGATATGATTTCGTTCAGATTTGATTCGATTATACTCAAAAAAGCTTCCTGTCGATCATCCAATTCGGTTTTTTTGATCTTTTCAAAATATGGTACAATCAGCTTTTTTACGTTTGTCATTACATTATCTTCTATTTCCTTTTTATCCTCTTGCCTTTTTTTCAATAAAACCTTCATTGCCGTATTGATTTCCTCAAGACTTTTTGTCTTTAGCTCCAACTCTCGGGTTCGTTCCCCCACCTTGTATTCAAGCTCATTCTTGGCTGTATGAAGCGCTTTCTCAGCCCGAACTTTTTCGGTTATGTCCCTGGAGATTTCTAATACTGCAGTGGGTTTTCCCTCTTTATCTCTTAACCCTACATTAGCAGTACAGTGAAAAAAAATCGTTTTCCCATCCTGCCCAATCACTTGAGTATCATGTTTATGAATTTTTCCATCCTGAAATGCCCTAAGCGTAATACAAGGATAAGGCTCACAGGGTTCTGTTCTTTTATGATATACTTCATAACATTTTTTCCCAATGATATCGTTTCCGAATATTTTCCCAGCGATTTCGTTGGCCCAGATAATATTTAAATTTTTATCCATCATGCTCATGTGATCGCCAATAGATGACAACATTGCACTTAACTTCGACTCGCTCTCACTTAATAACGCCTCCGTCTGCTTGAAATCTGAAATATCCACCAGTACGCCGACAATACCCAGTATTTTCTTTCCATCACAGATCGGCGCAATGATATTATGGTAAAAGTTTTTCCCTCCGTCTAATCGATCGTACACCACTTCACCCGTAACTGTTTCTCCGGATAACGCACGGCGGTTGTTATCCATCCACAAATATTTTGTTTTTTTATTTGCAGGAAGATCCTCCGGGGATTTTCCAATCACATTCCCCCAATTTTTCTTGCAGATCGAGTTTTGAAAAACATAGCGGCTGTCCGGATCAAGGAGAAAAACATCAAAGGGTAAACTTTCAACGACGGCCTTAAACATCGCCTTGCTCTTTACCAGTTCCTCCTCGGCCTGGGTGAGCTTTTTGGCTTCTTTCTCTAACTCCCTAAGCCTTTGTTCCAATTCTTCACGGGTTGGTTTTGCGGCCATTGGTTTATCCTTCAATCGCTTTTAAATCAAAAAAAGCCCATAACCGGGTATCGTTGAATACCGTATATGAGCCTTAATGCCTCGCATAGGGACTTACCCCCTGATAATTATTATCGTTCATGCTGATTTATCATTTTTAAGGGTACTATACATTGGTCGGCAATCAATTTGCAAGAAGGGATTATTTTCAAGATGCATCCCCAATTACGTTAAGTTTTAAATAAGTAT
>JAQBBE010000021.1:0-4599 GCA_032126435.1 Desulfobacterales bacterium
TACGCCAGTACCCCTTCTACAACACTTTCAACAGAAAGTGCTTTTTTATCCCGCACCCACCACCAAAAATAAGGCCGCTTTTCAACAAATTGTGCATTCAATTGGGAGTTTATCGTATGGTATTTTTTCATAAACAAAACCCATTTGATTTGTTATACTTCGTGAACTTCTGACCTTCGTGGTTACACAGAACATTACCTTTTTAGTTCCGATCATCTATTAATCTGCGTCAATCCGCGAAATCTTCGGATTTTTTGTGCGTGTTCACGGGGTGGGCTTCCTCGTGTAACGATATTGGCGGAGTGGCTTCGTCATTTCAATGACTTAGCAGGGGGGGAAACCGCGGCTACCGCATGCTTTTCGCGGGAGAACGCGGAGGGGGCAGGAATGCCACCGCTGCTAAGTCATTGAAATGACCAGACACGTAGACGCCGGAGTGAGGCGGGGGAGCACACCCCGTGAACACGTACGATTTTTTTTATCTCGCTTCTTTTAAAAATCCACTGGCATATTTGTGAAGAACACTTCCAATTAATGTTTGATATGGAATACCTTCCCGTGCAGCTTTTCTTTGTAAGGCAGAAAGGTCATTTTCCGAAATTCTTATGTTAATCTTACGGTTCTTTTTCAATGTATTACGAGCTATTTTTTGATAATCGGCCTGCGATTTCGAGGGTCTGAGCATTCCATTTTCATATGCCTCTAAAATTTCTTTCTCGTATTCATCAAGGACTATCTTTTTTTGTTTCTTAGCCATGTTATCCTCCAAGGTATTTTTTTGTCGCCTTCCTACTGGGAATAATCGTTATAAGAAAATACTCATTTTTATCTATAACATATGGAACCAAATATGCATATCCATCCACATCGACTATCAGTATCTTTTGATTCGGATACTTCTTTTTGTTGGGATGGTCCGTTTCAATAACTTTAGCTCCAGATTCAATTCTTTGAACTATTTCTTCGAATGTAATTCCTCTCTCCCTGGCAAGCACTTCGTTCTTTTCTGCATTCCATCTAAAAATATTCATAAGTTTTATGTATGACATTGTAGGTACAATGTCAATTATTTATTTACTATCTAAATTCTGCAAGCCTCGCATCAATCGGGGATACAAGGAAACAATTGTGCAGCCGTATTGTAATCTGCAATCGATTGATAACGCAGTAGATCCGGTCGAAATGAGGCTCCGAAAGGGTTAACTTTTTTCGAAATTTAATCTGGATTTCATCCTTCTATTTTGCATGTTATCTGTGTGCGGTCATTGAATATTGGAATTTGAGACCTGCCCGCTCGTGCCTTGCAATGGCAGGCGGGTTTATTTGAAATTTGGTGCCTGGAATTTGTGATTTTAGATACAAAACTCCAAGGCAGAGGCCTCTATCTCTGACTCCCGCTATGCAGGACAGGCATGGCCCATCGATGATCCCGCCATGCGGTGAAGGACCAGGTGTTCAATGAAAAAATAAAATAGATGGGTTAAATGCTGACTATTTTTCATTGTATCTAAAAATAGTCTTGACTATTTTCATGTGTAATATAAAATGGTCAACATGATAAATCGCATTAAATATTTAAAATACTGGCAGGAACTTTCGGCTTCAAAGGAAATGATTTTCCTTTCCGGGCCAAGACAGTCGGGAAAGACAACGCTGGCCCAGAACATGATCGGATCTTCTTTTACCAATCTTTCTTATTTCAATTATGACTTCATAGAAAGCAAGAAAATATTAAGGGAAGATCCCTATTTTTTTGAAAAGGTTGACAGAATAGATGCTTCTTTGCCCCTGGTGATTTTTGACGAAATCCACAAACATGATAAATGGAAAAATTATTTAAAAGGCATCTATGACAAATTCCATGGACAGTACCAGTTTCTTGTGTCCGGAAGCGGAAGATTGGACACCTTTCAAAAAAGCGGGGACTCATTGGCGGGCAGATATTTTTTGTTTCATCTGTATCCCCTAACCCTTGGCGAACTTGGAAATTCTTATCTGTCTCCTGACGATTTCCTAAATGATCCAATCGTCGTTCCTGTTTTCAAAAAAGAGCTGTGGGACTTGTGGGATAAAATAGATAAATTTTCAGGGTTTCCGGAACCTTTCATTCATGGAAAAAAACCTTTTTTTAATAGATGGTATAAAACTTATTCGAGGCAGCTGTTATATGAAGATATAAGAGATATGAGTGGAATTCGAAAAATAGACAGCCTTGTCTCTCTGTTTTCGATTTTACCATCGAAAATCGGCAGTCCGGTATCCATTAATAACCTTGCAATGGACATAGGGACTTCTTTTAATACGATGAGTGATTGGTTGACTGTTTTTGATAGATTCTTTCTAAGTTTTTCATTATCTCCATGGACTTCCAAAATTGCAAGAGCCATTAAGAAAGAAAAAAAGATATATCTGATGAATCCATCGATTATAGAAGATAGCGGGAATCGTATGGAAAATATCGTTGCCATAGAATTGTCCAGGGCGACTCAATTGTGGTCAGATATGGGTTTTGGTGATTTCAATCTTCATTACATTAGAAACAAAGAAAAAGAGGAGGTTGATTTTTTAATATCAGAAAGCAATAAACCCAAGCTGTTAATAGAGACCAAATTGAGTGACACTAACCCCTCAAAGTCTCTTATCAAATTTCAAAGATATTTAGAGGTCCCTGGTATACAGCTTGTTTTGAAGAAAAATACGGCCCGTATTATCACAAATGATAAAAACAAAATCCTTATCGTTTCAGCACCTGATTGGCTGGGAATGTTGCCATAACAAATAAACGTAACCGTTCACAGGTTCAGGGTTCAACGTTCAGGGTTAAGGACAAATAAGGCATGAAGATCCGAAGTCCTCGTTACAAATGTTCATTTTCCCAAGTAATTGCCAATTTAGCTTCAAATTTTGGATTAGGACTGACGAAACTGACGCTTTTCTCGTAAATACACATCCCAAATGCAGTCCGGGGACAAGAATGGAACCTTGAACCCCTGAACCTTTGAACCCGTGAACGCCTAGATTATTTGTTATTTGACAACCAATGAAGGCACGTAACTTCAGGTGTCATCCATCACGGTTCAGTTATCATGTGCCGATCAATCAGTTCCACCAGGTCGATGGCCGCCATCTCGCCTTCCAGACCGCTGGTCTTGATGGCATCTTCAATATTGACCATACAGAAGGGGCAGGCCGTGACAATCACGTCTGCACCGGCGGCCTTGGCCATCTCAACCCTTACCTGCCCCATCCTTTTTTCCTCTATGGGCTCATAAAACAGCATCAGTCCGCCACCCCCGCAGCAAAAGGATCGGTCCCGGCAATTTGCGGCCATCTCCACCCGATGGATCCCTGGAATCGCATCGATAACCGCCCGCGGATCGTCGTAGATGTTATTATGCCGGCCGAGATAACACGGATCGTGATACGTATAAATTTTGTTCGGGTCCTCAACCGGTTTTAAACGGATTTTTCCCGACTTGATGTACTGCGTCAGGGTCTGGCTGATATGCGCCACCGGCGGGATATCTTTGTAGTCATGTTTCAACGCATTGAAGGCATGGGGATCCGCAGTGACAATATGGTCGACCCCTGTATTGACGATGGCATCCGTGTTTCGGTCTTTTAATTCTTGAAAAAGCATCTCCTCCCCGAATCGTCTCACCTCGTGGCCGCTGTCCCTTTCCGCCGGTCCCAGAATTCCGAAATCGATCCCCGCTTCCGTGAGGACGCGCGCGGTGGCCCTGCCGATTTCCTGTATCCGATCATCGTAGGATGTAATGCTGTCAACAAAATAGAGGGTGTCTGCGGTCTCTTTTTTCTCGAGTATCTTGACAGTAACGTCTTCAGGCAGATCTTGGGTCCAGTCTGCACGCTTTTTCTCCATCTTGCCGTAGGGGTTGCCGCGTTTTTCGAGGGCATTCAGGGGCTTTTGAAGGGATTGGGGTACCACGCCATCATCCACCAATCCCCTTCTTACATCAACAATTTTGTCGATATACTCGATAAACAGCGGACACTCTTCTTCGCAGGCACCGCAGGTTGTGCACGACCAGACCTCATCTTCTTCGAGCACCTTGCCGATAAAAGGTCGGCCGTTGTCCGCTTTACCCTTGAGGGGATATGATTTGAACGAATAGTCACGGCATTTTATGGATATAAACCTTGGTGAAAGGGGTCGGCCCACAGCATTGGCCGGACAGTTATCAGAGCATCGCCCGCAATCTGCACAGGAGTAAAAATCGAGCATGTGTTTCCAGGTAAAATCCTCGAACTTTTTGACCCCAAACGACTTGAGTTCGTCAAGCCGGTCATCTTCAACACCCCATTGAACCGGTTTTATCGTACCTTTGTCGAGTTTCATTAAAAAAACATTCGGCAAGGACGTAATCACATGAAAATGTTTCCCCAACGGCAAAAAACAGAGGAAAAAGAAGAAGATCAGCTCATGTGAAAAATACGCTCCCAGATGTAAATTCTGCAGCAGATCCATTGGTGCGAATCTTAGCGTATGGGCGGCAAGCCATGTTCCGGTCATCGGGCCCATAATCTCCGGCTTCAATCCACTCCGAATCTGAGCTGCAGCCAAACTCCCTTCAAAAA
>JAQBBE010000022.1:0-7714 GCA_032126435.1 Desulfobacterales bacterium
AATGACAAAATAAAAAGCCGCAGAAACTACCTAAATGTTAAAAGAAAAGGCCCAATAAACTACCGAAATGTTAAAAGAAAAGTCCTAAGAAGCTACCTAAATGGTAAAAGAAACGGCCGAAGAAGCTACCGAAATGGTAAAAAAGAAGGCCGAAGTACCTACCGAAATGCCAAAAACAAAGACGGAGTAATGGAGTCACAAACCGTATCGTTCTGTTAAAGAAAACGACTCTTTATCGAAATTTTTTCCGTGTCGTTTTGTTAAGCAAACGGTGGCACAAATTCATGAGGTTCATGAAGATGGGGGAAAACAATCTTATTTTCCCCATCTTCATATCATTATGGCTATGGTTTTCTGATCTAATATTCAAAAATTTAGTTAGCCCCCTTCTGTTTTGGCCCGGCCTTATGCCGTAAGGCTAAACAAATCCGCTTTTTTAATCCAATAAAATCATATATTTGACCCAAATACTCCCTTATTCTAATATTTCCTTCACCCGCCCAACTTCACCACTTTCTAAACGGACTTTAATGCCATGAGGGTGAGTCGGCGATTTTGTCAGAATGTCTTTCACTATACCTTCCGTTAATTTTCCGGATCGCTGGTCTTTCTTTAATACGATTCGAACATGAAGACCTGGCGATATTTTTACACGATTTGCATCATTCATGATTTTAACTCGATTGCCGCAAAAAGGGCCCTATTCCTCCAGACAACTTAATATGTTAAGAACGAACCCCATTTCCATTGCATGTTGATTCACACATTGAGTTCTCCTATGGTTTCAACCGTTCGACAACATCTCAAAGTGTCCTATGAATAGAAACTGGCAACTATTTTTTCTTCATCTGTTTAATAAGATCAGGAAGTTGTTTTTGTGCTGCCCATAGCCGCAACGTTTGCCGGAGGTCGTCGGCAGGAACCCCGAGAAGTGTTTTTCCCGGCGCCACATCACTTATAACGCCGGTGTTTCCGCCAAGTCTCGCTCCGGCACCAATGGTCACATGATCTTTAACTCTCGCACCCCCTCCCATCATAACGCCATCACCTAAGGTTACGGATCCAGCCAGGCCGGACTGACCGGCTATCACACAAGATCGGCCAAGTTTGCAATTGTGGGCGATTTGAACAAGGTTGTCTATTTTCGTACCGTCTCCAATCGATGTGGCACTGAACTTACCCCGGTCCACACAACTACCTGCTCCAATCTCAACGCCGTCTCCAATCTCAACCGTACCGATTTGTGGGATCTTGACCAAGCCTCGACCATCGGGTGACGGTCGATAGCCAAATCCGTCGGCACCAATTGTCACATTCGGATGGATAATACAGTGATTTCCTATCCGGCACCGTTCACGTATGACCGTACCGGACCAGATAATCGTCTCACTGCCTATGCTGGTGTCATCCAGCACGGTGACATTGGGATAAAGCTTGGTATTGACACCGATAACAACACCGGGCCCAATATAGCAACCAGCCCCGATTGCGGCACCTGCGCCGATTTCGGCGGTTGAGTCGACCACCGCAGTTGAATGTATACCAGGCTCACATTTCGGAGGTTCCGGCTCATACATTTGAAGGACTAGTGCCAAAGCAAGATCGGCGTCGGGCACGCGTACAAGTGCCCGGTCCTTTCCCGGTTCGATATCCAAGTTATCGTTGACGATTGCAGCCGAAGCATTTGATTGGCCCCATAACTTTATGTATTTCTTCTCCCCTATAAACGTCAGCTGGTTTTTCGTCGCCTCGGAGATTTGTTCTACGCCGGAGATCAGGATCGTTGGGTTCCCGGCAAGTGTGCCGTTTACCGCTTGATTAATTTCTTCGATTGTAAATTTTATCATAATTGCTTTGGATTCCTATAGTTCAGGTACAGAACGGCAGTTCGGGTTGAAGGTACCCATGATACGCTTTGCATTTCTTTCGGTAACGGCACTGCCGGCATACATCAAGGTGTTTACGTGGACTTCCTTTCTTTGGACAGAGAATGTATATTTCGTTCTTTTCGCTCTTCATATTCGGCCTGTTGTTATATTGAATACCGCATAAATATCTTTGGGAAACACTTTGATAGAAATTCTTTCAAATGATCTTTTGAAACAATATTGCTGATCTTATTACGTTGATCATAAACTATCAATACATTGTTTTTTTACTTGTCTTTTTACCATTGCCACATCATTCTCAAGTGACTTTTTCGCATATCCTGAATCGGTTTCACCACCAGTTATGATGATTACAATTTCAACGTCTAATCTTTAGAACCTTGGAATTACACTGTTGCCCAAATTGAGAGAAAGGTTAGAAATCTTACGATGCTATCTCATTTAATTCAAGTCAGATTAGGACTATTCGCGACGTAACGCTTCAATCGGATCCAGCTGCCCCGCCTGTCTGGCCGGGAAGTAGCCGAAGATGACGCCCACAGCTGCGGAAAACAGGAAGGCGATAGCGACAATCCCCGGATCAAAGACAAAGGGAACCGCGAGGATGCGCGCGCCCATCGCGGCCGCTACTATGCCGAGGATAATGCCAATCAGCCCCCCAAAGGAAGACAGCACGACGGCTTCGACCAGAAACTGCATCAACACATCCCGCTCCAGGGCACCGATGGCAAGCCGGATGCCGATCTCCCGTGTTCTTTCCGTAACCGATACCAGCATGATATTCATGATTCCGATTCCCCCGACCAAGAGGCTTACCGCCGCCACTGCACCCAGCAGTCCGGTAAGTACACGGGTCGTTCCGGTCATGGTGCTGACGAGTTCTTGCATATCTCTGACATAAAAATCGTCCTCTTTGTCCATGACAATGCGGCGACGCTCACGCATCAGCCGCTCGATATCCTGTTCGACTTTGCTGGTGGAAACGCCGTCTTGTGCTGAAACATAAATTCTGCTCACATCTATATTCCCGGCGATGCGCCGCTGGATCGTGCGCAACGGGATCAGCACGAAGTCATCCTGATCTGTCCCAAAGCTGGACTGCCCCTTGGATTTAAGGACGCCGATCACCTGGCATGAAAGTTTTTGAAGGCGAATCGTGTTGCCCAAAGGGTTCTGGCCGCCAAAGAGCTCTTTTCGCACGGTTGTACCCAGGATGCACACGCCTTTTCCTCCCCGAAGTTCACTGTCTGTGAATTGGCGCCCGCTCTCAATCTGCCAGTTGCAGGCCTGCAAATAGGCACGAGTGCTGCCGATAACCGAGGTCACCCAGTTTTCGTTTCCGTAGATTGCTTGTGTGGTTTGGGAGGCCATCGGTGCCACCGCAGCAAGTCCGGAGATTTCTCGGGCAATGGCGTCTGCATCTTCCGCCTTAAACATTTTACCGGTTGACTGGGTGCCGCCGGGACCGTGGCGATGCTGCCCGGGTCTAATTTGCAAAAGATTGGTGCCCAGTTTCGTGATATCGGAGGTCACCTGCGCCGTCGCCCCTCTGCCGAGGGTCACCATGGTGATCACGGCAGCGACTCCGATGACTATACCCAGGATAGTCAGGGATGAACGCATGAGGTTGCGCCGGATTTCCCGAAAGGCCAGTAAAATCGTTTCCCTTAACATTCGAGCCTTTTCCCGTTTTCCTCATCGGTGTCGATAATCCCGTCGAGGAAGCGAATGATTCGTTTTGCATAGGCCGCCATATGGGCGTCATGGGTCACCAGGACGATGGTGATGCCGGATTCACGGTTGAAGGCGGCAAGCATCTCCATAATTTCACGACTGCGGGCAGAATCCAGGTTGCCGGTGGGTTCGTCGGCCAGCAGCACCTTGGGGTCAGCAACGATGGCACGAGCGATGGCGACCCGTTGCTGCTGTCCACCTGAGAGTTCGCCGGGCGTGTGTGTTTCCCACCCTTTGAGACCAACCGCTTCAAGAGCTCGCAAGGCGCTTTCCCGCCGTTCATGGGCCGGGATGCCGCGATAGACCAAGGGCAGTTCCACGTTCTCCAGAGCCGAGGTGCGATTGAGGAGGTTGAAGCCCTGAAACACAAATCCCAGATAATGCCGGCGTAGCAGCGCGCGCTGGTCGCGGGACAGCTTTCCCGCATCGACACCTTCAAAAAGGTGGGCCCCATTGCTGGGAGTATCTAAACAGCCCAGAATATTCATGCAAGTAGACTTTCCCGACCCGCTTGGCCCCATCACAGCCACGAACTCACCCCGGCCGATATGCAAATCTATTCCCCGCAGGGCTTTCATGGCCGCGGAACCCGTGCCGTAAACCTTGGTTACGCCTTGGAGTTCTATAAGGAAATGTTCGCTGATTTGCGTGGAAACGGTTGTCTTCATCGTTCAGATCTCTTCATATCGACCGCGAGTGGCATCCCCGGATCAATATCACCGCTCGTCACCTCGGTCATTCTGCCATCAGTGGCGCCTATGCCGACTGCAATGGATAGAAGTTTCCCATCGCGCAGCATCCAGACGTGCTGCAGTTTGTTGCCGGCGGTCGAGTCGTTACGCTGTTTTGACGGCGGTCCGTGTCGACGTGGCAGGAGCATATTAATTAAGCTGCCGTTGGATGGGGCCTCTTTTTCTTTAACCGGCGGGATAAAACGCAACGCAGCATTGGGCACCAGGATCGCGTTTTCCACTTTGTTTATGGTGATGTCCGCCGTTGCCGTCATCCCCGGCCGTAAGGAAAGATCCGAGTTGTCCACGTTCAGGACCGTTTTGTATGTGACAACACCGTTCACGGTCTGAGAACCGTACCGGACCTGGGTGATCCGCGCCGGGAACGTCCGGCCCGGGTGGGCATCGACATTGAAAGTGGCCTCTTGTCCCTTTATTACCTGACCAACATCAGCCTCGTCCACGTCCACATGAAGTTCCATCTGTGTCAGATCCTCGGCCAAGGTGAACAATACCGGGGCCTGAAACGAGGCGGCCACGGTCTGGCCGGGTTCCACGTTTCGCGTAAGGACAATGCCGTTAATGGGGGAATGGATGACCGTTTTTGCCAAATCCGTCTCGTCGGCTTCGAGAGTGGCCTGAGCCTGGGACACCTGGGCCCTTGCGGTGGCCTCGGCGGCCTTTGCCCGATGCAGCGCCGCCTGAGCCGCATCCAGGTCCTGCTGCGACGGCACCATGTTATTACTCAACTTCCACACCTGCTTTAACCGCACCAGTTGATCTCCCGCCTCTTTAACAGTGGCCTGTGCCTCCAAAACCTTTGCCCGGGCCGATTCCAAAGCGGCTTTTGATTGCAGGACTTTGGCTTTCAGCTTGTCTGTATCCAGCCTCGCCAGAACCTGACCGACTTTTACCTGATCATTGTAATCCACTTCGACGGTCTTGATGATACCCGACAACTCGCTGCCCACATCCACCTGGTTTGTCGGTTCCAGGGCGCCTGTCGCTGTTACGGTCACGGTTAGATCTCCCCGCTGAACTTTCTGGGTCTGGTACTGCATGGAGTTTGATTTTTTTGTCCCCTTCCAAACAACAGCAATTGTCACGCCCGCGATGGCCAAAAGGGCTACGATGAGCCACCGTTTCAGGCGCTTTTTGCGGTCCGAGGACTGATCAATACCAAGGGTTTGATCAATATCTAATTCCGGGTTTGTCTTCGATTCCATTGCTTCCTTTCATTTCAGAACCAAGTTAGTTCGCTTCGCTCACAATTGGCCTCCGGCCCGTAGGGCCTACGCCCCGGAGGGAATGTTGGAATGGTGGAATGATGGGTTTAAAGGAATTCTACTTATTAAAAATGATTTTTTATCCACTTTTTAACCCAATATTCCATTATTCCATTATTCCAGATACTCGATAGAATGTGATGCTAAAAAATAGTTTTGATTACAACGAGTTGTAGAAATTTCGAGACGTTTAATTGGTGTTATCTGGCAGCAAGGATTTCCACCCACCTCCCAGGGATTTGTACAAAGCTATCAGATTCGACGTCACTCCGCCCTCGCTGACGGCCAACTGCTCCTGGAGTGATAACAACGACCGCTGGGCAATCAGGACACTGCCAAACTCGATGAGTCCGGATGAATACTGTTTCTGGGCAAGGTCAACAGCACGCCGGGCAGCCTCGGTCCCTTCGATCAACGATTGTCTGCGACTTTGTTCCTTGGCGTAGGCAAACAACGCGTTTTCGACATCCTCCAGTGCTGTGAGAACAGCGGCCTGGTATTGAATCAGGGCCTGCTCCTGCAAAGCGGATTGTACTTCGATGTTGCTCCGGATGGCCCCGGCGTCGAACAGAGGCCAGTCAACCGTGGTGCCGATACCATGGGTTCGACTGCCCAATGAAAACAGGTTGCCCGGCGACAGGGCTTCAAGACCGATGGAGCCGAGGAGCGAAAACCTGGGATACAGATCCGCCGTGGCAACACCTATCTGCGCTGTCTGGGCGGCCAGCCGGCGCTCTGCTCTTCGGACATCCGGCCGGCGTCGCAAGATATCTGCCGGCACGCCGACAGCCACTTCGAGAGGAGTGACCGGAATGGCTCTGCGTTCCGCCAAGGCATCCCTCAGTGAACCCGGATGATGTCCGATCAGTACGGCCAGGCGGTTCTTGGCCTGCTCAAGACCGGTCTGAAAACCGGGTATCTGGGCCCGCGTCTGCTCGAGACTGTACTTTGCCTGTTCTACATCCAGCTGTGTCGTCAGGCCGGCTTGACGGCGCCATCGGGTGATATTGAATGTTTCTTTTTGTGCATCGAGATTGGCTTCTGCGATCGACAGTCGGGTTTGAAATGAACGCAAATCGACATAATTCAGGGCAACTTCAGCAAGCAGACTGACCAGCACATCCCGCAAATCCTCTTCACTCGCCTGCAGCTCTGCGCCAGCCGCTTCAACGGCACGTTTTTTCCCGCCGAACACGTCCAGTTCCCAAGCGGCATCGAATCCTGCAGCGTAGAGTTCTCTCTCGCTGCCGCTTCCGGTTTCTTCGCTGCTTCGGCTCGACCTGGCCGAGCCGCCGGCGTCGATGGTCGGGAATCGGCCGGCTTCGCTGATGCCCCGGCGAGCACGGCCTTCACGAACACGTGCGCGCGCCTCCTTAAGACCCAGATTTCCTGCAACCGCTGACTCAACCAGGTTCGTTAGTACAGGGTCATCGAGAATCGACCACCAAGCGGCCAGTGCTTCCTTGCTTAGATGATCTCCGACCAGGCCGCTTTTCGCCGGGGTATGCCATGCTTCGGGCATGGGTGTGTCTGGTGTCACATAATCGGGTCCAACAGCCGCGCATCCGGCAAAAATGAACAGCATCAGTGCGGCAGATAAAATTGCCCCAAATCGGATCGGGGCTATTTTGATCCGTAAGTTCATGGCTCGTTTACATTTCAAGTGACTGTTTCCCAAATCGTAAGCGTTTAGATTCTTAGAAATTGATCGCTTCGCCAGAGGTTTGCGGCCGAACGCTTTCAGCTGCGTTAGGTTGGAGGATCGCTTCGCTTAAGGTTTGAGGCAAGAGATCAGAAAAACAGAAGGTTATTTTCCCCTCACCTTCCAACTTTCTCATCTTCTCACCTTCTTACCTTCTCACATGCCTGCCTCCAACCTTAAACCTCCAACCGCGCAAAGCTTGCCTCCAAGCATCAAAGGATGATGTTACAGTCCCGGTCAGGGATTTTCACGACGATCCGATTTTGCATCGGACGGCAGACTGCTGTCCCGCGAGTGCCGTGAAAAATGCCTCAAATGTTGCGCCAGGGCTTTTCTCTCCGCCTGACTGAATTGCTTCGCCAATTCAATGGT
>JAQBBE010000023.1:0-7388 GCA_032126435.1 Desulfobacterales bacterium
CGCCCACGAGTTACTCAATACCTTAAAAAAGTATGGCGACGGCTTTTATCAGATCTTTGTTGACACCAATGATCTTATGACCGTCCATCCTTTTGGTAAAGAAGTATTCCAAAAGAACCTTGGTGCTTTCAAAAATCAATCTCATGACATTATCTTTATCGGTAGAAATTGGAATGAACTTAAAGCATATTAGATTGGATGTTTAACGAATCCCCTGTGTCTAATTTTTAAGTGCCTAAATCTGTAAAACTGTGCTTGAAACTGTACTTATTGTGTCTGTTTTTTCCAAAAAAAGCCTAACATTTTCCAACTTAATGAACAATAAAAAAGCCAGTGAAATCATATTATTAACTGAAATCATTGGCTTTCTTGGCATGGTCAATTTTGGTCTTAAAATCTCTCGGTTTTTGTGACTGTACGAGTTCAATTCTCGTCCCGGGCACCAATAAAATAAAGGGGTTAGCAAAACACAGCTAACCCCTTTTTCTTTGGGTGTTCTCGAGAGACAAAATGTCTGTCCCCAATCGGTCCTCAATTTTTTAAAAGTAAAACTTAAAACCAACTCCAGCAGTAAAAGCGTCCACATCAACTTCTTCATCACGCATTATGATCCCACCAGGACCTGTTCCACTGAAATCAATGTTGCTCCACATAAATTTAAAATCGGCATTAGCGGGAAAAATATCGATTTTCTTTAGGAATGTCGAATCTGCTCAGGGGACGAAACCCCTGAATTCCGTACCTGTAAAAAGGGTTTTTTTGTGAATCCGGCAATAGTTGGAATTGAACGCCGGCTTTGCATTAACATATGAAAAAAAGATCGGTGTGTTAAAGGAAAAAACATATCCGGCAAACAGGTTTCTCGTTCTTGGGCCGCCCAGGGTATAATGCATTCCAGCCCGAAAAATTTGGGGTATAAAGAGATATTGATTTGTTTTTCAAAATCATGTATAAAATACTGGCAATTTGAACCTGGGAGAAAGATATGGATCAATGTGTTTTGCTGAATGCCGATTATACCTTTCTGAGTATGGTGAACTGGAAACGGGCCATGTGCCTGATCGCAAAAGACAAGGTTCAGGTTTTAAGGCAATCTGAAAGGATAATCAGAACGGCGCAAGGCATTGCAGTCAAAGTTCCTATTGTAATGAAACTGATAAAACTTATCAGAAAATTATATCTCAATAGGGTGCCCTTCAGCAAAAAGAATGTTCTCATCAGGGACGGATTTAAGTGTGCGTATTGCGGATTCGACAGCCGAAGACTGACCATCGATCATATCATTCCCAAATCGAGGAACGGCAGAACCAGCTTCGAAAACTGCGTCGCTTCCTGCAAGCCGTGTAATAATACAAAAGGTGGAAGAACCCCTACGGAAGCCGCTATGTATCTCAAGGTCAAGCCGTATCAGCCGACAATTACCGAGTTTCTAAGATTGAAGATCAAAAAGCTGGGTGTCAATGATGTATTGAAAACCCTTGGAATATACTAACTTTTCACGTAACGTCAAAACCGATTTCAGGGATAGAAGTGCATAGCCCGAACAAAAAATTGTTCGGGCTTTTTGCTGAGTTGCGGCAGGGAGGTTAGCGCTTTACAAACGGCTCAAACCGACGAATGGGAGGTTTTAAAACAGCTTCTAACAATTCAAACGCGAGAAGCTTGATAAAGGGCGGTTCGATAATATACGGCCGGCAGGTATTTTCTTGACAGTAAATGGATTTAAAAGTACTTTTCGATCTTTAAACTTATTGTTCGGATTTTAGGTAAACCCTATAGTTGGGGAAAAATAAAATCCGATTCCGGAGGATATATGGACTATAAGAAAACGCTCAACCTTCCAAAAACAGAATTTCCCATGAAGGCCCGCCTGGCAAATCGTGAGCCCGAACAGTTGAAATTATGGGAAGAAAACCGTTTGTACGAAAAGATCAGGCAATCTTCGCTGGGCCGCGACCTGTTTATTCTGCACGATGGTCCGCCCTATGCCAACGGCCATATTCATATCGGTACGGCACTCAACAAGATTTTGAAGGATATTATTGTCCGTTCACGGCAAATGTCCGGACTTGACGCTGTATATGTTCCGGGCTGGGATTGCCACGGGCTTCCCATTGAGCACAATGTTGAAAAAGAATTGGGGGCCGAGAAATTTAAAATGACCCAGGCCGAAATTCGCAGGGCGTGTCGGGCATATGCGGAAAAATATATCGATATACAGCGAGAAGAATTCAAACGGCTGGGTGTTATGGGCGAATGGGAAAACCCGTATTTGACCATGGATTACGCGTATGAAGCCACCATTGCCCTTGAGTGCTGTAATTTTGCGCTGGATGGCAGCCTTTTTCGAAGTAAAAAACCGATATACTGGTGCTGCAGCTGCCAAACGGCCCTTGCTGAAGCAGAGATCGAATATTATGATGAGTCGTCACCATCGATTTTTGTTAAATTCCAGGTTCAAGATGATTTAAGCGGGCAGATTCCCGGGCTGGCCGGAAAAGATGTGTTTGTGGTTATTTGGACAACAACGCCCTGGACCATTCCGGCAAATCTGGCCATAACGCTGCACCCGGATTTCACGTATGCTGCCGTGGATACGAAAAATGGGGAAGTGCTGATTCTGGCTAAGGAACTGGTTAAAGGATGTATGAAATATTTTGGATTTTCTGATTTTTCCATACTTGCTGAAATGGGATCTGACAGTCTTGAACGGAAGAAATGCCGACATCCCATATACGACCGTGAATCATTGATAATTTTAGGCTCGCATGTAACTCTGGAAGCCGGAACCGGTTGTGTTCATACGGCTCCCGGCCACGGGCGTGAAGACTATGAAGTGGGCCTCCTATACGATTTGGAGGCGTATTCCCCTGTGGATGATACGGGCTGTTTTACACAGGAAGCCGAACTGTTCAGCGGCCGATTTGTATTCGAAGCCAATTCGGATATCGTTGCCCAGCTTCATGAAAACAGGGCACTGGTCCACCGGGGGGAAATGGAACATTCTTATCCCCATTGCTGGCGCTGTAAAAAGCCGGTTATTTTTCGTGCCACACCCCAGTGGTTCATATCTATGGACAAGACGGGATTGAGAAAGAATGCCCTTGAGGCGATCGACAAGGTGACATGGATCCCCCATTGGGGAAGAGAAAGAATTTACGGCATGATCGAGAATCGTCCGGATTGGTGCGTTTCCAGACAGCGCGCCTGGGGTGTTCCCATCGCTATATTTTATTGCGAGAAATGCGAATCTTTGTATTTGAATGAAGAGGTAATCCGACGCATCTATGAACTTTTTAAAGAACATGGTGCCGATGTATGGTTTGAAAAGGATGTAAAGGAATTATTTCCCGAAGATGTTGTATGTGATACGTGCGGCAACAACACCTTTGTAAAAGAAGATGACATTCTGGATGTATGGTTCGATTCCGGTGTAAGCCATGCAGCGGTGCTTGAAAAACGGCCAAATTTGAAATGGCCCGCCGATCTTTATCTTGAAGGCAGTGATCAGCACAGGGGATGGTTCCACAGCTCGCTCCTCACGGCTGTCGGGACAAGGGGGAGGGCGCCCTATGAATCTGTTCTGACTCACGGATTTGTTGTCGATGCAGAAGGCAAAAAAATGTCAAAGTCCCTTGGAAACGTTGTGGCTCCGGAAGAGGTTATTAAAAAACATGGTGCCGAAATCCTCCGTCTGTGGGTGTCTGCATCTGATTACAGGGATGATGTTCGCATTTCTGAAAATATTCTGAAACAGTTGAGCGATGCATATCGGAGAATACGAAATACAAGCAGATTTATGCTCGGCAATCTATTTGATTTCGATCCTTCAAAGGATATGGTTCCTTATGAATCGATGCCGGAAATCGACCGATTTGCACTGCACAGGCTTCAGGAGTTGATTGAACGGACACGGTACGCTTACGATACTTACGAATTTCATATTATTTATCATGCCCTCTACAATTACTGCATCGTCGATCTTTCTGCGTTTTACCTGGACATTCTCAAAGACCGGTTATACACCTCTCCGGCTGAATCATCGGAAAGAAAAAGCGCGCAAACCGTCATTTATAATCTTCTGGATTCGCTGTCGAGGATAATGGCACCGATCCTTGCTTTTACAGCAGAAGAGATCTGGAATTACATGCCGGGTCGTAAAGAAAATGATGAAAGCGTTCACCTGAGCTCTCTTCCGGTGGTCAATGAAGCCTGGAAGGATGACCGGCTGGCAGAAAATTGGAAAAAACTGCTTGAAGTCCGCGGAGAGGTTAAAAAATCGCTCGAGGACGCAAGAGTTAAAAAGATTGTCGGACATTCTCTCGATGCCGTCGTTACGCTCTATGCAGATGATGACCTTTATGATAGACTTTATCCGTATAAAGATGACTTAAGAAGCATATTTATTGTTTCAAAGACCCATCTGATCAAAGGGGAAAAACCTGACGGGGCTTTTGAATGTCATGATGTCCATGGCTTGGCCATTAAGGTTGATTCTGCTGAAGGCGATAAATGCGAACGGTGCTGGGTGCATGATATTTCCGTGGGAACCGATTTAGAACAGCCGACAATCTGCAGCCGGTGTCAGGATGCCCTAACCCGGATTTCTCCTGAAGAAATTTAACAGAATTGATGGACTCTTCACCCACCCGTCGATTTTGATGGTTTCGCAAAAAGTCCGTTTTGCTCGCTCAGTGATCAGATATCGCTCACAAAAGACTTTTTACGAGTTCATCGATTTTGGGAGTAAAATAAACGTGTGTTCTATTTTTTCAGGCGGATCGAGTTTCAGATTCGGCAAATATGGGAAGCTTGCCGCCATTTCCGGTTGGGTGGTCGTTTTTGACCAGATAACCAAATTTTTTATCTCAAGCAAACTTCCACTTCATCACTCCATTACGGTGATACCCGGGTTTTTCAGCTTCACCCACATTCTTAACCCCGGCGGCGCCTTTGGATTTATGGCAAATCAAAGTTCGAGTTTGCGCAGTGTGTTTTTTCTTGTGATTTCATCATTGGCCGTATGCCTGATTTTTTACTTTTATAAAAACACCCCAAAGACACACCCTTGGCTTGCTTCAGGGTTTGCCTTGGTGTTCGGAGGTGCCGTCGGCAATCTCATTGATAGATTTCGCTTTGGAAAGGTTGTTGATTTTTTAGACGTTTACATCGGAAGCTACCACTGGCCTGCTTTTAATATCGCCGACAGTGCCATATCCATTGGCATTGCTATTTTTTTGTTTCATCTGCTTTTTAGAAAAATGCCGGAATAAAAGGCAGTTATTGGTTATTTGTTATTGGTTATTTGGGAAAAAAATAATTAACTCAAGCTTCCATTGCCTGTTAACGCGCACAACAAGCAATCAGACAAATTTTTTTGTTAGGATTGTAAAACTTAAATAATCAACCTCACCTGAGAAAAAAATCAATATTCAATCGTAAATTGACAATTTAATACAATGCCTGAAATCCATTATAAAGAACTCCACAATTATTTGACAGGGTTCGAAAAAAAACGAAAAACCGAAGCTGCTGCACCGGTGTACCTGATCTACGGAGAAGAACTGCTGTGGAATACCGCGTTCGAGGCCCTTCTGGATGCACTGATTCCTGCAAAAGACAGGAGCCTTAACTATGACCCGGTTGACGGCACCCATGAAAATATTAAAGCGGCCATCGAGCGGGTCAATACCTATTCACTTTTGTCCGGGACAAAGGTCGTTGCCATTATCGATTCCAAGATATTCTATTCAAAGCAGGATGAGAGCAGTCTTCTTGAAAATGCAAAAGAAGCATTCGATGCGGAAAATATGAAAACGGCGGCGAAATATCTTTTGAGTCTTATGGGACTTTTGAACCTGACGTTTGATGACATCAGCAGGGAGAATAGAAGTAAAACATTGAAGCTCGATCCGGAAAAGTTCGGCGATGCCGTATGGTTTGATGAAATCGTTGAGTATTGCACGGATAAAAAGCTTTCCATACCGTCCGAAGGAGATAGTGCCGCTCTTCTCCAGAATGCCGTTGAAAAAGGATTTCCAAAAGGGAACCATCTGATCATTACCACCGATATGATCGATAAACGCCGGAAGCTTTATAAAATCATACAACAAAAAGGGGTGATTATTGACTGTTCCGTCCCAAAAGGCGCCCGAAGGGCAGACCAGCTGGCCCAGGAAGCCGTCCTCGGCGAACGGATGGAAACCCTGCTCCATGGATCGGGGAAAACAATGGACCGGCAAACATTTCGGGCAATGTATGAATTGACCGGCTTCGACCTTCGGATCTTTTCCGAGAACCTCAATACACTGATCACGTATGTGGGCGCTCGAAAAAAGATTACCCAAGATGATGTTAAGAATGTTCTGAAGCGGACAAAAAAAGATCCCATCTATGAATTCACCAATGCCATATCAGATCGGAATGTTGAAGAATCGCTCTTTTTTTTGAATTCTCTATTGTCCGATAATCTTCACCCGCTTCAGATTCTGGCTGCCATCACAAATCAGATTAGAAAGCTTTTGATCGTCAGAGGTTTTATTGAAAGCGCCCATGGCAAGCCCTGGCATTCTGAAATTCAATACGGGCAATTTAAAAGCAGTATTATGCCGGCGGTTCAAAGATATGACCGAGACATTTTAAATCAGCTCCGGGAATGGGATGAACTGCTTTCAAAAAATGCGGGGATGAATAAATCAAGATCGGAAAAGGCCCGGAAAAAGAAAGAAAAATCAGCGGCCACGGATCTCGTGATTGCCAAAAACTCACAGAACCCATATCCTGTTTACCAGATGCTCTTAAAATCCGAAAAATTTACCACCCATGAGCTGATTGCTGCTTTTGAGAAACTGAGCGAGGCGGATCTCCGACTGAAGTCCACGAGGCAGAGCCAAAAACTTGTATTGGAACAGGCTATTCTGGATATATGCCGATAGCGTACCGTGGGAAACGGAGTGCGTCGCCTGAAAGGAAAATTTTTATGGGCTTTATCAGACGTCAGGAAGAACGCCTGACGATCCGTTTATTGACTTGGCAATATCAGAGGATTAACATGCCGGTTCCAGCAATGGAAGCATTGGAGATTCATGCCGCCGGACTAGTAGATGATGCCCATAAAATTGCACGGGAAAGGGGACGCAATGTTGTCGGCATCCTCAAGGAGTTGATCGCTGATATCAGAAAACGGGAATAAAGATTAATTCTAGAACACGGGTTTGCATAGAACCCGGAAACGATTGTAACGTCCGGATATTATTTTGTTGAAAAAGAATTCCCAGTATGTTATTGAGCCAGATCAATTGAGTCGACAAAATGATTGCTCTTGTTATTGCAATTAAAACAACACGTTAATTAGTCTGAAAAAAGGAGGTCGTATGCGAAAAGGTTTG
>JAQBBE010000024.1:0-3265 GCA_032126435.1 Desulfobacterales bacterium
TATCGCCGAAGAGGGTTCTGTTTATGCGGATGCGGAGGTTGTCAGCATGACCATCGCCGGGATTTTTGAAGGAGAGATAAAGGCTTCAAAAGAATTGATTATTCTTTCAACCGGAAAATGTTCAGGTAAAATTATCTGCAAGAATTTAGTGGTAGAAGCCGGTGGATTCCTAAACGCCCAGGTAACCTGTCTTGTCGCTGAAGATTCTAATTCAGAAATTGGAGATATTAAATGATTAGAAAAATTATTTCCGGCGGCCAGACCGGAGCCGACCTGGCTGCGCTTGATGTTGCCGTAAAGTTGGGAATTCCCCATGGTGGTTGGATACCCAAGGGGCGGATAACAGAAGCCGGAATTTTAGATGACAAATATAAACTCAAAGAGACGGAAACATCCAACTATAATAATAGGACCGAACAAAATATCGTGGATTCTGACGGGACGCTGATTATATCCCACGGCAAACTCACCGGCGGGTCGGATTTTACTCGGGAAATGGCCCTCTTTCATAACCGGCCTTGGCTTCACATTGATTTAAACAAAACCAATTCCTTTCAAGCCGCTGGAAAGATCAAATCATGGATCACTGAAAATGACATCAAGGTTTTGAATGTTGCAGGCCCCAGAGCCAGCAAAGACTCGTTGATATATCAGGCCACAGCCGATATTCTTGAAACTGTTTTCTACCTGGATCTCATCGATGACACCCTACACGAATCTTTCACCGTTACCCCCAGGCGGCACGCTGAATTGGAAAAAGAAGACCGGCCCCAAACCGTTGAGGAAGCGGTCGACAAACTTCTTTCAAAACTGTCTTTAAGAGATAAAGCCATGATCGCAAATATTCCCGAAGACAATTTGATCGATCTTTATAAGTCGCTCCAGGACAATATTCAAAACGAAGTCCGTTTTTGGCTCAACAATGAATCGCTGTTGGAATCGTGTCGTTCCCTGTCCGGAGATAAAAATTTGAGTGAACATCGTGCGTCTTTAACGATCATTAAAACATTGTGGGACAAGCTGCAAAAAACCAACGTACTGAAAATTGTGAGGTAGTTTTTTTCTCGTATTTCAATAAGACCTATGGATATAAGTTAGGGGATTCGCCCCAATTGGAATAATGGGGTAATGGAATGATGGGGTTAAGGAATTTTTAACAATTTATATTTATTTCCGCTCTTATTCCCAATATTCCAGCATTCCATTCTTCCATACCGGCGGCACGAACAAAGTTTCATTAGAAGAATAGTGAGTTCGAAAAGTTGTAAAATCTTAGAGACATTGAACTATGTTATACATCGTTTTTATATGTACTGGGAACATATGCCGGAGCCCGATGGCAGAAGGTTTTATGCGACATAAATGGCGCGAAACGGGCCGTAACGACCTGAAGGTTTCATCCATGGGCATTCACGGATTGAATGATATTCCGGCAACCGAATATGCTCAAAAAGTCTGTAAAGAATACGGTTTTGACATTTCATCTCACAGGGCGCGATCTCTGGTGGGAGAGGAGTTGCAAAAGGCGGACTTGATTCTATGCATGGAACCTGTTCATAAAAAATTCGTAAATACCTTTTTCCCTTGGCTTCGCAAAAAAGTTTTTCTTCTTGGCGCCTGGCCGGGGAAGGGAACCCGCAAAAGCACCATTGTAGATCCCATGGGAGGATCATACAAAAAATATCAGCAAATATTCGGCCTCATCGAAACCCATATCCAACGAATTATCTCCCTGCTGTAGACTAAATCTACAACACCAATCGGCTGGAAACGGTGATCAATATTCAGCAAGGCAGGATTCCGAGAGCTGAATTCATAACACGCCGCACCCGGAATTCATAAACGTCACTCATCAACCGATGGCGGATGGCTTGCAGAGATGGCCTTCTTCCATGGCCACGCGGCCGCAACCCTCACAGACATATTTCATGGCGCCTAGTTTATCTTTGCACATATGGGCGGTATCCACACTGGGGGTTCCGCAAAAACTGCAACCGGACGTATCTCCGCAGGGATTGCACAAATGTCCAGGTTCGTCTGCTACTGCTCCACAATTCTTACAGGTATATGCCATGGTTCTCCTCCTCGTTCTATGTAATATTCGATGGTTTTCACCATAACCGTCACTATAATAATTTTATGTTATCTCTGAGCTGCGCAATTTCAATTCCCAAACTGACACATTGCTTCCCTTCCAAACACAATTCAGCGTCACCGTCTTCGAGAAACGTTTTTAGCTCGTGATGATCCTTTTTGAGGTCTACGACCCACGTTTGTTGTTCTTTATCATAATCAACGTTTACGTCGATTCCGCATTCTCCGATATCCGGATATAATTCTATGATTTTTTTACATAATTCATTTTTATCATACATGATTCAGCACTCCTTTTTTCGTATGGGTCAAAAAATCTTATTTATGAATTTAACATAATGCAGACTGTGACTAAGTCAAATTTATAATATTTCACAAATTTTTTGATATACTTGATCTGGCGCGATCTCGATTTCACAAGACTTTACAACGACACCATCGTAGTTATTTTAGGCGGAAGGTTTTGTGTTTTAAATCGTTCCCAGGTGATTTTTTACAAAGGAGGCTTATCATGGAAACAAACGAAACTGAGATGAAGGTAAAAAAGGTCCTGTGGCCAACGGATTTTTCAAGCAGCGCAAAAAAAGCTTTGCCTTATATTACATCCATGACCATGCAATACGGTGCGGAAATTCACGTGCTTTACGTTATCGAAGACATTGCACATCACGAATCATGGTACGGAGAATTTGACAGAACCCACATCGACAAACTGATGCAATGGTCGAACAAATCGGCCGAAAAACGTCTCGATCAGATTTGCGGAAAGTATCTGGAAGGGTGCCCACTGTACATAAAGCATATTGCCGTCGGCGATCCGGCCCAAGAAATTTTGAAGCTTATCGACAAAGAAAAGATTGACTGGGTCATTATGGCAAGCCATGGAGAAAAGGGGCATTTTCGTTTTGGAAGTGTCACTGAAAAGGTGTTGAAAAATTCTTCGGTACCCGTGACTACGATTCCCGTAGACGTGAAGAAGACCAGCGATTCGTAGACGTCCAGATGTCTGTTTGTTTTGTTTTTATTTTGAAGACATGGTTCAGATTAATAGGGCCAGAATTTATTGTCGAACCAAATTTTTTCCCTCAAAGCTTTGTCGATATCAAGAAGCAGGCCGAGATGCTCGCGTTCCCAGCGCGCAAGCCATTCATATAAGGCTTTGGCTTCGGGG
>JAQBBE010000025.1:0-7031 GCA_032126435.1 Desulfobacterales bacterium
AGGTGAATAAAATGAATGGATCGGTAGAACAAACTCGTCAAACATACCAAGGGTGGGATGAGTTCTACAATAAAGATATTGATGAAAAATTAGATTTTTTCAAGTTAAACGGCAGATTGTTTGATGTGATTTTTGCCCAACAGTTTGATAGACCGTTCATGGACTATTTGTGTAAGATCGCAGACATGATCCGGTTATTGGCCCAAACGAAAATGGGCCAGGAAAAACTCAGACATCTTTTGCCCCATAAACGGGCCATGCTGTATTTTGTTCAACCCTCAACACGGACCTTTCTATCTTTCCAAAATGCATGTTATATTCTGGGGCTGAGCGTTTCCGAAAGTCGGGGAACGTCAACAAGTTCCGAGGTCAAAGGAGAATCGTCGGAAGACACCATTCGCACATTTGCCAGTTATGTCGATTTGATTATTTCCAGGCACCCGGAAGCCGGGTTTGCCGAAAAAACCGCCTGGGTCCTGAATCAAACCGATCGTCCCGTTCCCATTTTAAACGGGGGCTCGGGACCGGATCAACATCCGACCCAAGCGCTGTTGGATATTTATACGCTTGAAAGATCATTTCAACACATCGGCGGTTTGGACGGCAAAAAGATTGCTATGGTCGGTGATTTAAAGCGCGGAAGAACCGTCCGTTCCCTGAGTTATCTGATGAAAAATTATAATGACGTAAGCCTTTACTTTGTTTCACCGGATGTATTCAAAATGAAAGACGACATTAAAAAATTTTTGAAGAAGCACGACATTCCCTATTATGAAACCGATGATTTCGAAAGCGTTATGCCGCAGGTGGACGCCATTTACATGACCAGAATTCAGAAAGAGTATTCTGACGACCCTTCAAGCGAAGCCGACACCTATCCTGAGTTCCATTTCAAGAAAGAACACCTGTCCATCATTCAACCGCATTGTACCATCATGCACCCACTTCCCCGGCGATATGAAATAGAAGTGGACGTCGATCAAGATCCGCGGGCCGCCTACTGGCGGCAGGAGCGAAACGGCATGTGGATTCGGGCAGCTTTGATAGCCTATGTTTTCGGGGTTGAACAGGAGATCTTCGCGGAATTTTCCTGATGTGCTCGAACATTATATTTGAAACAATTCTTCTTTAGCTCAAATCCATTATTCTTGCCTCCTCAGGAGACACGGCATTTTAATCCTAAAGAAAGGCCGGCCTTTCTGAAGTCGGATATGTATGCCCCCGGTTCACCGAATTTGACCGGCAATAAAACCACCGGTTACTTGTTCAATGAATTCTCCAGGCTCAGCAGTTGCTCTTTGAACCAAATGTGTGCAGAATCTTTTTCATACAGCGGATGCCAGATCAGATTGAGTTGAAAATTTGGAGGATTATTCGGAAGCTCTACCAGCCTTAACGCCATGATCTCGGCCAGTTTAGCTGCCATGCGGCGAGGCAGGGTCATGATGTAATCGGTCTCCGCCAGAATCAGCGCAGCGGGGAGAAAAGCTGCGGTGGTAACGCTGTATATTCTCTGAACATTTTGTTTTTTAAGCCATTTATCCAAAAATGCAAATTTAAATGGCGAGCCCAATATGGAAAGTAAAATATGGGGTGTTTCAGCAAACTGCTTGAGGGAAATAGATTGTCCGATCTTTTTGTTTTTTTCCCGAACAAGGCATACCAATGAGTCTTGAATCCAGCTCCGACTCATCAGGGTTTTCGGGATATCCATAAGGCCTTCTACGCCGATGACAAAATCGACATCGCCGGTGGTGAGTTTGGACTCGGGCAGCTCATGCGTCAGTATTTCAGCTACGATGCTGCAATGGGGCGCAACTTTTTCCAGGCGCGCCATGAGTTTCGGCATCACCAGACATTCAAAATATTCTGTACAATACAGAACAAACGTTCTGTCGAAGGTCAAGGGGTCAAAAGGCTTTTGGTTATAAAGGGTGCGATTAATTTGGTTGAGCATCTCTCTAACCGGCACCTCCATTTCAAGAGCCCGTGGGGTCGGCATCATCCCCTGTTCCGTCCGCATCAAAATCGGATCATCCAGCAGGGTACGCAAACGGCTCAGGGCATGGCTCATTCCGGATTGGCTTAAAAAGACCTTTTCAGCCGCTTTGGATACGTTGCGCTCGCTCATCAGGGCATCAAAGCAAACCAATAGATTCAAGTCGAAGTTTCGAAGATTAATTCTCATGATCGTATTTCATCCTCTCGGGTGCCCACCCGTAAATGGCATTATTGCCCGCCGTTCAGGTATTGTGGAATCTCTTTGGAGCATCGAATTCCGAATTTAAAACAGGTTACTCCCCGCAGACGGACGAACCTGAAAATACCTCCGGGTCGGGCACCGGTTATGTTGTTGTTTAGCAATGGGTATGTGCGATATTAATTTGATATATGAATGCAATGAACTTGACCAATATGTCAAGGGATTTTATACAGCGGTTCAGTGATGAACATGTTCGATATTAATTTGGATTGTTAATGCAATGAACCTAACCCATATGTTAAGTCAAGGGCTTTTATGTAGCGGCTCAGTGATGGATATGCACGATATTAATTTCTATTATGAATAGAATGAAATTGACCGATGTGCTAAACTTTTTTATACAGGTTAAGAGCAGTTTAAGGTTTTACATCCAAATGCCCGAAAATTTATGGGCATGTTCATTTCTGCCGATGTGCTCTTTTAAAACAATTAAAAGGATCATTCCGGCATGCTCAAATCATCCATAGAGACATATAATTACGCTGCCGAGTTTCGGAATAGCGTGGAGGCAATGCTGGCGAGGTGTCTGCAGACCGTCGGGATCATTTTGACAGACGACTTTGAAGTTGATGGTGTGTGACGGCTGCGATGCCTTCGACAGTAATTACACGGAAACATAGGAGATATATATATGACTGATAAAAAACCGATACTGTTAATTGCATTGGGAGGGAACGCTCTGATTAAAAAAGGGCAAACCGGCACTGCAGACCAACAGTTTGAAAATCTCAACCTCCCCATGAAGCAGATCGCAGAACTGTCCAGAAAGTTCAGGCTTGTGATTACACACGGTAACGGCCCCCAGGTCGGAAATCTTCTGCTGCAGCAGGAGAGCTGTGATGAAGTTCCGAAAATGCCCTTAGAGGTTATCGGCGCCATGACCCAGGGACAGATCGGCTACATGATTGAATCTTCTCTCGACACTGCACTGATGGAAATGGGGGTTGATGAAGAACAAGACTTTGTATCCCTGATCACTTACGTGGTTGTGGATGAAAACGATCCGGCCTTTCAAAATCCAACCAAACCCATCGGCCCGTTTTACACCGAAGCAGAGGCGGCGAAGCTGTCGTATAACCTCGTCAAAACCGACAAGGGGTACCGACGGGTGGTGGCTTCCCCTATGCCGTTGGCCATTGTGGAATGTAAGGAGATAAAAAAGCTCATCGATATCGACTTTATCGTTATTTGCTGTGGCGGCGGCGGGATACCGGTGGTCCGCAAGGAACGGAGGTTTAGCGGCGTTGAAGCGGTGATAGACAAGGATCTGGCAAGCTCGGTTCTGGCTCGGGAAATAAAGGCAGATATCTTTATCGTGGCGTCAGATGTTGAAGGCGCTGCCGTGGACTGGGGAAAGCCCGAGCAGAGGATTCTGCGAAAGGTCGCCTTGTCGGAAATCAAGGAATATGTTGAAGCCGGTCATTTCCCGGCAGGATCCATGGGCCCTAAAGTTAACGCGGTCATTCAGTTTACCGAAAGTACGGGAAATCGCGGCATCATCTGCAATTTGGATGATATCCAAAAAGCGGTTGAAGGTGTTGCCGGGACCGAAATTTGCAAATAAAATGTCGTAAAGTTAAAATCAAACACATCGGGTCTTTGGTTTTAAGACGCGTGGTTTTGTGGAATATTAATAAAAGGACTTGGGCTTAAAACGGCCAACACCATATTATTGACCACCGGCCGACGCTAAAAACAAGCCCTGACAATTCATTTGATTGGAGGAGAAAATGTCGAAGAAAAAAGTAATCATTATCGGAGCGGCCGGAAGAGACTTCCATAATTTTAATACCTATTACAGGGGCAATGAAGATTACGAAGTGGTCGCCTTTACCGCGGCACAGATCCCGGACATTGAAGGCAGAAAGTACCCTGCGGCACTGGCCGGCGAGTTGTACCCGGAAGGCATTCCCATTTATGCCGAAGAAGAACTTGAAAAATTGATCCAGGAGCTGGACGTCGATGACTGTGTATTCTCTTACAGTGACGTTTCGTATCAGCACGTAATGCACATGAGTTCCGTTGTCTGCGCCGCCGGCGCCAACTTCGTACTGCTGGGACCGGGAGACACCCAGATCAAAAGCAGCAAGCCGGTCATTTCGGTGGGTGCCGTCCGAACCGGCTGCGGAAAAAGCCAGACGTCCCGGAGAATCATCGAGATACTCATGGAAAAAGGATTGAAGGTTGTCGCTATCCGGCACCCGATGCCCTATGGCGATATTGCCGCTCAGAAGGTCATGCGTTTCGCCAGTGTCGAGGATATCGATAAAAACAAGTGTACCGTCGAAGAGATGGAAGAGTATGAACCTCACGTGATTCGCGGAAACGTGATTTACTCGGGCGTTGACTACGAAGCCATCATCAGAGCCGCTGAGAATGATCCTGACGGCTGTGATGTGGTACTGTGGGACGGTGGGAACAATGACTTCCCGTTCTACGAATCAGATCTGCATGTTACCGTCGTCGATCCCCATCGTCCGGGTCACGAACTGACCTATTACCCCGGAGAAACCACCTTGCGGCTGGCGGACGTTGTTGTGATCAACAAAATAGACAGTGCAGACGGCGCCGATATCAACACCGTTAGAAAAAACGTGGCTGCCGTAAATCCGGACGCCATCGTGATTGACGCGGCTTCTACCATTAAAGTCGAAGATCCTTCGGTGATCAGGGGTAAAAAAGTTCTGGTGGTGGAAGACGGTCCGACCCTCACCCACGGTGAGATGAAGATCGGCGCCGGTGTGGTTGCCGCTGAAAAGTTCGGCGCAGCCGGGCTGGTGGATCCCAGGCCTTACACGGTGGGCAGATTGACGGAGACTTTTGAAAAGTATCCTGAAATCGGAACGCTGCTTCCTGCCATGGGGTACGGCGAGGTGCAGTTAAAGGACATGGAAACCACCATCAACAATACCGAATGTGATTCCGTTGTCGTGGCCACTCCCATCGATCTGAACCGGATCATTAAGATCGATAAACCGAATACAAGGGTATTTTATGACTTGCAGGAAATAGGATCACCGAATTTTGAAGAGGTCCTGGCCGATTTTGGCAAAAAACACAATCTGTTTTAAGTCATAACCCCTTTATATATGGGGGCGGTTCCATTGGCACCGCCCCCAATTTTGAGTTACTTCAATGGATTATCTGTGAAAGGAGTCGACGATGGCTTTTAATTTAAGAAACAGGCATTTTTTGAAGCTTTTGGATTTCAGCCCACAGGAGATCAGGTTTCTTCTGGATCTTTCCATCGATCTGAAAAAGGCAAAATATGCCGGAATAGAACAACCCCGATTGACCGGGAAAAATATAGCTTTGATTTTCGAAAAAGCTTCCACCCGGACCCGTTGCGCCTTTGAAGTTGCGTCTTACGATCAGGGTGCAAGGGTTACCTACCTGGGGCCGACCGGTTCTCAGTTGGGAACCAAGGAAACCATGAAAGATACGGCCAGGGTTCTTGGCAGGATGTATGACGGTATCGAGTATCGCGGTTTCGCCCAGGAGAAAGTGGAAGAACTGGCCAAATACGCAGGCGTTCCCGTATGGAACGGGCTTACCAACGAGTTCCATCCCACACAGGTCCTGGCGGATTTTATGACCATGATGGAGCATTCCGACAAACCGTTGCACCAGGTCAAGTTCGCTTATCTGGGGGATGCTCGGAATAATATGGGCAATTCTCTTCTGGTGGGTGCTGCGAAGATGGGCATGGATTTCCGTTCGGTTGCGCCCAAGTCGGTTCAGCCCACCGGGGAAATCGTGGACGCGGGCAATAAAATTGCTGCTGAAACCGGCGCAAAGCTCCTGATCACGGATGATTTGAAGACCGGCGTCAAGGACTGCGATTTTCTTTATTCGGACGTCTGGGTCTCAATGGGTGAGCCGGCCGAGGTGTGGAAAGAAAGAATCGAGCTTTTGACACCCTACCAGGTCAATCAATCGGCCATGGAGCTCACCGGGAACCCGAAGGTGAAATACATGCACTGTCTGCCTGCGTTCCACAATCGGGATACCGTTGTCGGTGAGGAGATCTACCAAAAATTCGGTTTGGAAGGCATGGAAGTGACCGAAGAAGTCTTTGAGTCCGAGGCATCTATTGTCTTTGACGAGGCCGAAAACAGGATCCATACCATCAAGGCCGTTATGGTCGCGACGCTGGGAGACTGATCGTATCAGTGTCGGTATGGCAGCTAGATATTAGGTCGTTTTATGTCAGTAATACGCTAAGATGGTGGTCATCTTGGTCGGAAGAACAAAACAATGTAACAATGCACCATGGGGTGCAACAACAACAAGATGTAACGATGGAGGTACCGTAATGATGGAAAAATCGAAACCGAAAGTCAAGAAGGAGGAGTACGATGTGGTACTCCAAGGACAACCAGCGGTTAAGCCGATGGTTGTATCACAGCGGGAGGGGGAAGCATTCAGGGTATGGTCTCCGGATGAGTTCTCCCGGTTGAAGCGGGTCCTCATCGGCAGACCGGAGGGAACCAACATGCCGGCCGCCGAATGGGCTTGGCGGTACGATGTTCCTGGTTGCAAGCTACCCAGTCATATGCCTTTTCCCCAAGACATGGTGGATGCAGCCAACGAGCAGATGAACTATTTCGTGAGCACGCTCGAAAAACGGGGAATTCTCGTTGACAGAATCCCGATTCTGCCGATGATGATGAACCGACCGTTCACGAGTCCCATCGGCTGGGGACAGCTGAACATGCACGGGGTCAACAATGTGCGTGACGTAAGTTTGGTTCACGGCCACGTCATT
>JAQBBE010000026.1:0-12543 GCA_032126435.1 Desulfobacterales bacterium
GCCAGTCATAGGCCATAATGCTCTTGTAGACATCATCCTCTATGCCGCCTACCGATTTTCCGGCCTGTTCACTGTAATATTCTAACATATGATCGACCAGCTGGCGGAGATCTTTTTTCCGCTTTCTAAGCGGGGGAACCTCCAGTGCTTGGGTGCCGCCCAAAAGATCAAACAACTGCGCATTAAATTTGCCGTCTTGAACCCGTCGACCAAGGTCAACCGAAGTTGTTGCCACAACACGGACTGAGGTATTCAACGGCGTCGAGCTTCCCATGGGCTGAAAACATCCATGCACAAGAAAATCGACCAATTTGCCTTGAACGTTCTCGGCCAATTGTTCGATATTTTCTATGACTACTGTGCCTCCGTCTCCCACTTGAATCAACCCCAAACGGCGGTTCTGTGCAAAGGACAAAGCACCTTTTGCATGCCCGAAGAGGGTGCTGTTTTGAGCGAGTTCAAGACGAATCGGATCGCGCTCCTTAGACCGGTCAACGATCCGGCCCATGTTAACGGCCTTTATATCGACGGTCAAAAAAGGACCGTCGCAACGATTGCTGAACCCGTGAATCATACCTCCGACATCGCCTTTTTCTGTTCCGGCTTCACCTAAAATCAGAACCGGCTTATCATTTTGGGCTGCCGTCTCGATCCTGGACCGAAGCTGATCGACCGATTTGCTTCTTCCCACCAGTTGTGCCGCCGGCTCAAAGCGCTGTTCCGAGACAAATCTTTGGTATGCTTTCTCACTGGCTGTTGCCCTCACGATGTTAAAAGATCCTTTGGACAGCCGGCTGGACAGGATCTTTGAAAGGGCCAGAGAAAATTCCGGACTTTCGGCGACCACATCTTCAAAACCCTGTTTCGAAATCACCAAAAAGCAGCTCGTCTCCCGGGTATCCACCGATGCAGAGCGCGGTTCACCGGTAAGCAGCGCCATCTCACCAAAACTTTCGCCCGGCTCAAGCGTATTCAGCGTGACGTCGATCCCGTCTTCCGAGATCTGAAAAACACGTGCCGACCCTGAAACCACATGATAAAAAGAATCTCCCTGATCTCCTTCATGTATGATGACCTCGCCTTTGGGGTAAGCTCTGAATTCGGCCATTCCGGCTATTTTTTTTAGGAGTTCCGGCGGCAGGGATTTAAAAAGGGCCACAGAGTGGAGCATGTCCTCCCCTTGTTCTCTCAGAATCAAGTCACGGGTATCCATGTCCAGGTCGCCGTTCTCCACAAGGATTTGGCCCACGGGTTTATAGGCCTCTTCCCGTTTAAAGGAAAGCTGGCGCTCAAGTGCAGCGTCAATCATCTTTTTGCTGCAAATTTGTTTTTCAATCAAATAAGCACCGATCTTCTGGATATCCATGAATTTTCTATAGTGTCGACTTTGGGTTTAAAAAAGAAACAAAAACATGACACACCGATTAAAAAAAGAATTTGTTTATTCCAGGAAGAACATTGAAACAAGAGGACTTGGCCAACCATCACGCCTTCAAAATACAGGGTGGATGAAATAATTCTTCGTCAATTCTAGCGACCTTTGGACAATGGAACATAACCTTCCCCTGAAGTCAACCGTCAATTTTTTGAGCAATTTACGAAGAAGTTCATTTATTATTCGACATTGAGGAAACAGAACCCGGTTCCATAAACCCATCGCCCGTGTCACCATATTTGATTAAATTATAAGAGGCAACAACCTGAATTGGGCGATGTATATTTATTTGTAATTATTAAAATTTTAAATCCCCGTCACGATTTGAAACGCTCAGTTTAGGTACAATTTTATTGACATAAAAAGGCGAGTACTGTACTTTTTTTTACTTAAAAAGGTGTATTTCTGTTTTTTTTAGTAAGTTACAGTGCTTTTTATTGACTTTATACTGCCTTGGCCCGTCAAAAATATATTAAAAATTGACGTGGATACAGGTCGTGAAAGGAAGGGAAAAAGAGTGGAGATTGCCGTATTGTTAAAACAGGTTCCTGCGACAGAATCGCTCATCGGAATTGCCGAAGACGGGGTATCCGTAAAGACCGATGGCATCAAGTGGGTCATTAATCCCTATGATGAATTCGCAGTAGAAGAAGCGCTGCGGATTAAAGAAGCTCACGGAGGTTCGGTAACGATTATTTCCGTCGGGCCGGAAAAAACAGCTGAGGCCATAAGAACCGCCCTGGCAATGGGGGCTGACAAGGGAATTCTGATTAACGATCCGGCTTCAGCAGGCTATGATGGTTTAAAAACAGCCCGAATTCTTGCAGCAGTGTTAAAAGAAGCGTCTTTTGACCTGATAATCGCCGGACAGCGGGCGGTTGATGACGACAATTATCAAGTGGGTCCGGCGACAGCCGAGTTTTTAGATATTCCCCATATTTCCATGGTTATTAAAGAAGAAATTACAGGCACCAAGATCAGATGCCATAAAACCATTGACGGAGGAACCGCAATCATAGAAACGCAATTGCCTGCCCTAATTACAACCCAGCGGGGGCTGAACGAGCCGCGGTATGCATCTCTTCCGGGAATCATGAAAGCAAAAAAGAAGCCCATCGATATCAAAAACATCGCAGACCTCGAACTCGATTCTGAACACATGGGCGAGCCACTGACAAAGATCGTTTCAATGGAAACTCCCCCTGACCGGAAAGGCGGCATTATGATCCAGGGCGATTCTGCTCAGGCAAAAGCGGCGGAGCTTGTCAGGATTTTACACGGAGAGGCAAAAGTCGTGTAGTAAAGGAGATAAATATGTCAAAAGGTGTGTTGGCAATAGCGGAGCAGGTAGAGGGTGTTTTTCGAAAAGTGACTTACGAGGCATTGAGTGAAGGGCGGCGTATCGCCGACCATCTGGGTTCCGAACTCACAGCCCTGGTTTTGGGCACTGACGTTGAAAATATGTCCAAGGAACTGAAACCATACGGACCGGACAGAATTGTCGCAGCAGATAGCCCGGCGCTTTATGAATTTTTGACAGATGCTTACACCAACGTAATATATGATTATATCCAAAAAGAAACACCGGATGTCATCATCCTGGGTGCATCAACACAGGGTAAGGACGTTTCGGCACGCCTGAGCGCACGCCTGAATGCGCCCCTTGCCATGGATTGTGTGGCGATCCGTTTTGAGGATAACAGCCTTATCGCAACCCGTTACATGTACGGCGGAAAAATTCTGGCGGATGTCGAGCTGAACGGAACACCGAAGATCCTGGCGATTCGACCCAATGCGCTGGACATTACCAACGCTGACGGAGCTGGAACCCTACAAAAATTTGATGTAGACACAGGGACAACCGCTCTTAAGTTTATCGATAAACGACTCGATACAGATAAAAAAGAAATTACTGAGGCCGACACGGTTGTGTCCGGTGGAAGGGGAATGGGAGGCCCTGATTTTACCTTATTAGAAACGCTGGCCGAACTGCTCGACGGCGCGGTGGGCGCATCACGATCTGCAGTCGATGAAGGCTGGCGGCCTTCATCAGACCAGGTGGGCCAGACCGGGAAGGTGGTTTCTCCGAATCTCTATATCGCCTGCGGAATATCCGGAGCCATTCAGCACTTTGCCGGGATGTCTTCATCCAAGGTGGTCGTCGCCATAAACAAAGACCCGGAAGCACCCATATTCGCCAAGGCGGATTACGGCATTGAAGGGGATCTCTTTGAAATCGTACCGTTGGTCACCGAAGAAATCAGGAAGCTTAAAGGCTGAAAACAGAATATAAGCGCACAAAAAAAGATCAGAGGCTTCCCTTTTTATTCTCTTTCCCCATAAAGGCTGCCGAAAAATCCGGGAGCCTTTTGGTTTTTTGTTTGGTTTTAATCGGATTAATGGCATTCTGTGACGTTTAAGGTCGATAATGAAACTACACTTGGTAAGTTTGGGCTGTGCAAAAAATCTTGTTGACAGCGAGATAATGATGGGCCGGCTCATCAAAGCGGGGTGGGCCCACACCCCGCATCCGGAAAAGGCCGATATAATCGTCGTAAATACTTGTAGTTTTATTGAATCCGCTGTAAACGAATCCATCGACACCATCCTTGAACTGGCCAGATATAAACAGGCCGGAGTCTGCCATCGACTCATCGTTGCCGGATGCCTCCCCGAACGGTTTAGAGAGGAAATCATCGAATCCCTGCCGGAAGTCGATGTGTTTTTGGGAACCGGTGCCTTTGATAAAATTGAAAAAGCGGCCAACGGATCCCTGGATGCCGATAGTTGCTGTTTGCCGGACCCGAATTCTATCACTTTTCGCCATCAGGAATCTTTAAGAATTCGGAGTTCCGCGTACATGGCGTATCTTAAAATTGCGGAAGGGTGCAACCGTCACTGTACGTATTGTATTCTTCCAAAACTCAGAGGAAAGCAGAGAAGCCGCTACCCCGAAGACATTGTCGCTGAAGCTCGGTCCTTGATCTCATCGGGTGTCAAAGAACTCATTCTGGTTGCCCAGGATACCACCCATTATGGTTCGGATTTACAGCCACCGGTTTCTCTGAGCCGGCTGCTCGGGGAAATATCAGAATTATCCGATGGGATATGGATCAGAATTCTGTACGGACACCCGGAAAGTATCGATGAAGATGTTATCAGAACGATTGCAGAACACCCTAACATATGTTCTTATTTCGACATTCCGATTCAGCATGCAAGCAACAGGATTTTAAAGAAAATGGGCCGCAATTATTCATCCGATGACCTTCGCCGGCTGTTTGACAACATTCGAGAATTTATTCCGGACCCAGCGTTGCGGACAACCGCCATCGTCGGTTTTCCCGGAGAAACAGATGGGGATTTTAAAAAGCTTTTAACATTTATAAAGGACATCTGCTTCGACCACCTTGGCGTATTCACCTATTCCGACGCTGAAGATCTTCCGTCCCACAGACTTCACCGCCACATTCCGGAAAACGTGGCCATGGATCGATACAACCGGCTCATGTCCGCTCAGCGAGAAATATCTTCGAAAAATAACCGCAAACACCTCCACAAGGTTTATGATGTTCTTGTGGAAGGGACCGACGAGAACCACCGCTTCAAAGGCCGCACATTTTTCCAGGCACCTGAAGTCGACGGCATAACCCAAATTCTCTCCCAACAATTGCAAATCGGTTCATTTGTCAGCGTAAGGATTGAAGACACGTTTGAATATGATCTCGCAGGGAAAGTTGTATGAATGACATAAAGCAAAAAATCCTAAATCTGGTAAAAGATGACCTTTTGGAAATTGAAGTTGCCCTTGAACAAAATTTAAACCCGCATCTTGATCTGGTATCCCAAATCGCCGGACACATACTATTCAGCGGCGGGAAGCGCTTACGGCCTTTACTCATGGTACTGTCTGCCAGACTATGCGGTTACGATGGAAATTATGAAAAGACGTTTTCGACCATTTTTGAATATCTGCATGCCGCCACGCTTTTGCATGACGATCTTGTGGACGAAGCGACATTGCGAAGAGGCAAGCCCGCAGCCCATTCTATATGGGGAGATGCCATCGCAGTCCTAGTTGGAGATTTTCTGCTGGCGCGATCACTTTCCATTGCAGCTGAAACAAATCGGCCGGATGTTATCAAAGTCGTAGCAGAAATTACAGAAAACATGTCCCAGGGTGAAATTCATCAGTTGATGAAAAAGGGGTGCATAGATCTAACTGAAAAAGAGTACATGGAGATCATACGGCGCAAGACCGCTGTTCTTTTTCAGGGAACCTGCCGTGTCGGTGCCCTCATTTCAGGGGTGTCCAAAGAAAAGGAGGACGCTCTGGCAGGGTATGGGTTCAACCTCGGAATCGCTTTCCAGATGGTCGATGACCTTCTCGATTATTCACAAGACACCACCGCAATTGGAAAAAAAGTCGGTGCAGATCTCAAAGAAGGTAAACTGACCCTTCCGGTGATATATTCGCTCAAATCGGCGGATGCAAAAGACCGAATCCAGATGGAAAAAATAATAAAAAATAAAGCCTTTTCCACGGAAGATTTCGACACATTGATCGCAATCATGAAAAAATACGGCGGTCAAACATATACTGAAAAAGTTGCACAAAAATATGTTAAAAATGCAAAAAATGCATTGGAAACCTTTAAACACTCAACAACCAAAGAGATCCTTTTGACGATTGCGGATTATACTTTGGCCCGTAAAGTTTGAATGTGCTATTGTTTTTAAAATCATTCCACCCGGGTCGGAGGTCAAAAAGGTATGTCTGTATCTTTTAACACCATTATAAGATTCATTTTTTTAATGTTTTCCCTTTCGGTTGCCTTTAGCCCGGCTAAAAATGTTCAGGCAGAAAACCAGATTCCTGCAAAAACGATTGTGGTAATCGGAACCGGTAATATCCATGGTGAAAATACCGCCAGAGCAAGGGAAGAAGCAATTGCAAACGGTCTGGTCTCCGCCGTGGAGGATGCAGCCGTGGGACTTTTGCCGCCGGAATCTCTGGCCCGAAATTTTCAAACATTTAACGATCTCCTCAATGGCCAAACCGGTAAATTCGTCCAGGGTTATAGAGTACTGGCGGAGTTACCGCTTAAAAATAATTACAGAGTTGTGGTGGAAGCAAAGGTTTTTACGAGCAGATTGAAAATATTATTGTCGGATGCCGGGATCTTATTGAGCGAAAAATTCTTGCCGAAAATTCTGGTTTTAATCTCAGAACAGAACATTTTAGACCCTTCACCCACATACTGGTGGGGACAAAAAGCGAATTTAATAAAAGCAATATCCGTGAGCACGCTTTCAAAAACCATGGAAAACAAAGGATTTCCAATCATCAACTATCAACGGATTCCTGAAAATACCTTCCTGGATCACACCTATGACAAATCTGATCTGAACGACCATCAGGCGGTTAACCTTGGCCTCAAAGTACAGGCAGATGTGGTCATCATCGGTACGTCGGTTGCAGAAAAGACGGCGAATATCATGGGACAAAACATCAGATCATTTAAAGGGATCGTATCAGCACGTGCAATTCGGACAGATACAGGGGAAGAAATCGCCGCCACAATGCAGAGCGCTGTAACCACAAATACCGATGAAACAGCAGGTGTCCGGGATTCACTCTCCGACGCCGGATCACTCGCTGGTAAAGCGCTTGCCTCTCAAATCGTTCATGCTTGGCAAAAAGACGAAAAGCAATACAACCTTATGGAGATCATTGTTGAAGGCACGGACAATCTCGCGAATTTTGAAAAATTTCGTCGTATTATAACTCAAATGTCTGGTGTAAAGAATTTACAGACAAAGGAAATGAAAGCAGGTGAAGTCACCATTACCCTCGAATTTCAAGGAGATGCCAAAACGCTTGCAGATGCCTTGATGCTGAAAACCTTTGAATCGATCGGTATTAACATTTATGAGGTTTCACACCATCACTTGAAAATTCAACTTGTCCCGGGTTAGCCCGAATATTCCATGAGCCAACGACCACCCGTAAAACGGGTGGGTTGAATTTTCGGCCATAGGCCGAAAAGGGCATGGAAAAGGCTTTGATAACAGAATGCTAAAATGAATTTTATTCATTTTGGATGGATGATAAATTATTGAACATCAACATTCCAAACATACTCACTGTCAGCAGGATATTACTGACCCCTCTTTTTGTAATTTATCTCGTAAAAGATATGTTCCACTTTGCACTTTTGGTTTTTACCATAGCCGCCATCAGTGACGGTTTGGATGGTCTGCTGGCAAGGTACTTCAATCAACACAGCGCATTGGGCGCCTATCTTGACCCCATCGCAGATAAGCTTTTGTTGGCCTCTGCTTTTGCAACCCTGGCCGCGCTTAAGGTCATTCCAGCTTGGCTGACGATCATTGTACTGAGCCGTGACATCCTGATCGTAACAGGCATCGCTGTTTTTACATTAATGGGCATACCATTTGAAATCAAACCGAGCCTTGTCAGTAAATGGACGACGGTTTTTCAGTTTCTGACCATTTTTTTAACACTTCTTGATCCGAAAATTCCGGGAATTTATATTTTCAAATCGTCGATGTTCTGGATTACGGCCGGTCTCACCATAACATCCGGCCTTCACTATGTTTACTTTGCTTTGAATGCCCTTCAGAGCGCTTCCGGAAAAAACCAGAAACCATGACGGCAAACATTGTACACTGATTGATCGTAAACAAACTGGGAAAAATAGCCCCATAAGCCTTCGGGTGATCCGGGTTGGACTCGGGCACAATTTTTAATGAAAAGCTTTTCTTTTCTTATAAAATGATTAATATTTGGTCATTCATCAGAAATACAAAATAAGATGCGGGAGGATATCATGTGGGAATATACAAATAAGGTAAAAGATCACTTCCTCAATCCCCGTAACGTCGGTGTGATTGAGGATGCCGACGGAATCGGAGAAGTCGGGTCTCTGGCATGCGGAGATGCCCTGACCCTCTATTTAAAATTGGATAAAAATGAACGGATTAAGGACGCAAAGTTCCAAACATTTGGATGTGCAAGCGCCATTGCATCCTCATCAGCCCTGACAGAAATGATCAAGGGCCTTTCTCTGGCGGAAGCGGAAAAAATTACCAATGAAAATATTGCAGATTTTCTCGGCGGCCTTCCTAAAGAAAAAATGCACTGCTCGGTAATGGGACGTGACGCCCTTGAAAAGGCCGTTGCAAATTATCGTGGAGAAGCTGAAAAAAAGGTAGAAGGTGAAATTGTTTGTGAATGTTTCGGTGTAACCGATCTTGAAATTAAACGTGCGGTTAGAGAAAATAGTCTGAAAACTATTGAAGATGTTACTCATTATGTCAAGGCCGGCGGTGGATGCGAAAGCTGTCATGAGAAAATTCAGGAGATTATCGACGCGTCCCTCGGCAAGGAACGACCGGCGAAGAAAAAAGTCATACGCTTAACCAATATCCAAAAAATCAAACTGATCGAAGAAACTCTGGAGCGTGAAATCAAACCGGCGTTGAAAAAAGACGGTGGCGATATTGAGCTTGTGGACGTGGATGGAAACAATGTTCTTGTGAAACTTCAGGGGACATGTGCCACCTGCAGCGCATCTCAAATTACGCTCAAACATTATGTTGAATCAAAGCTCAGGGAATTAGTTGCGCCTGAACTTCTGGTGGAGGAGGTGCAATCGTGAATGTAATTTATGTCGACAACAATGCCACGACGCAGGTTTCCCCGGAAGTCCTGGAAGAAATGCTCCCATATTTTAATGAATTCTACGGCAATCCGTCGAGTATGCATACGTTTGGCGGAAAGGTGGAACACAAGATAACTGAAGCACGAAAACGATTGGCTGCATTGTTGGGAGCTGCTCCGGAAGAAATCATATTTACCAGCTGCGGAACGGAAAGTGACAGCACTGCGATACGGGCCGCGATTTTGTCGAATTCTAACAAAAAGCATATCTTAACCTCCAGGGTGGAGCATCCTGCAGTCAAAAATCATTATGAATATCTGTCCAAGAACGGCTATCGGGTCACATTTGTGCCCGTCGACCGTAAAGGGCGTCTTGACTTGGATTATCTGTATAAGAACCTTAGCGATGATACCGCTCTGGTCAGCATCATGTGGGCCAACAATGAATCCGGGGTTATCTTTCCCATCGAAGAAATTTCAAGGGTTGTACGGGAGAAAGGGATTGTATTCCACACGGATGCTGTACAGGCTGTGGGAAAATTTCCAATAGATCTCAAAACCATCGACGTCGACATGCTTTCCCTCTCGGGGCACAAGCTTCACGGGCCAAAAGGCGTTGGCGCCCTTTATGTTCGCCGGGGAACCAAGTATACACCCTTTATAATTGGCGGCCATCAGGAAAAAGGCCGGAGGGGCGGGACCGAAAATGTCGCCTCCATTATCGGGTTGGGAAAAGCGGCTGAACTCGCCGCCGCCCATCTGTCGGATAATAACAACCAGATTAAACAGCTCAGAGATAAACTTGAAAACGAAATCTTAAAGCGCATTCCGAATACCATAATTAACGGTGACAGGAACAATCGCCTACCCAATACCACCAGTATCGCCTTTGAATATGTTGAAGGTGAGTCCATCCTTTTAATGATGGACGAATTTGGAATCTGTGCATCATCCGGATCGGCCTGCACATCCGGTTCTCTGGAACCTTCGCATGTCTTGCGCGCCATGGGCGTGCCCTTTACCGCAGCCCACGGTTCGATCCGTTTTAGCCTGAGCAAATACAATACTGAAGAAGAAATCGATTTTATCATTGAAAAGCTTCCGCCAATCATTGAACGGCTTCGGGAGTTGTCTCCTTTCTGGAAAAAAATCAAATAGGAGTGGGTTATGTTTAGAGTAATGGTCAGGGACAACATGGCCCCTGCTGCAAAGGAAATATTTGAAGCAACCGGAGAAATAGAAGTTGTCGTCGATAATGATACGGCGACATCCGAACCCAAAGCCCTGTCTGAAATTATCGGTGAATTCCATGGTCTTGCCGTCCGGAGCGGAACAAAAGTTACCGAAGAGGTATTAAAAACCGCTAAAAATCTCAGGGTTATCGGTCGTGCAGGCATCGGCGTCGACAATATCGATGTGCAGGCAGCCACAAAACAGGGTATCGTTGTTATGAACGCGCCCGGTGGGAATACGATTACCACTGCAGAGCACACGATATCCCTCATGCTCGCCCTTGCCAGGAACATTCCCCAGGGAACGGCATCCCTTCGCGAGGGGAAGTGGGAAAAAAAGAGACTTTCAGGTGTTGAAATAACCGGAAAAACCCTCGGTATCATCGGCCTCGGTCATATCGGCCGGGTGGTGGCGGATCGTGCAAAGGGCCTTAAAATGGCAGTAATTGCTTCCGATCCATATGTCAGCAGTGAAGCCGCCAAGAGTCTTGAGGTTGAACTTGTTCCGCTGGACGAACTTTTTCAGCGTTCAGATTTTATTTCCCTTCATGTGCCGCGCCTAAAGGAAACGGTGGGGATGATCAACGAGACGACCATCGGTATGATGAAACCGGGTGTTAGAATCATTAATTGTTCACGGGGGGAAATCATTAACATCGATGATCTTTACCAGGCCATCCTAAGCGGACATGTGGCGGGTGCAGCACTCGATGTTCTCCCACAAGAGCCGCCGGACCCGAATCTTCCCATACTCCAGCACCCAAATGTCATCTTTACCCCTCATTTGGGCGCCAGTACCGGTGAAGCCCAGATAAAAGTTGCGGATATGATCGCAAAACAAATGGCCGCCTACCTTTTGGACGGCATTATAACCAATGCGGTCAATTTTCCGTCACTCCCCATGGAGGTTATGAATCAGCTTCGTCCCTATCTGGATCTTGCTGAAAAAATGGGATCGCTCATGGGGCAGCTGGTCAGAAAAATCCACGACATCACCGTCAGCTACAGCGGTAATGTATCGGAACTCGACACAAGGCCGCTGACACATGCCGTTTTGAAAGGGCTTCTCGGTTCTTTCACCGACACACCGGTGAATTATGTCAACGCACCGGCCCTTGCACAAGAAAAAGGGATTCATGTCCATGAGACCATCAGCCCGACAAAGTACGATTTTGCCAGTTTGATCCGCGTAAGACTTGAAGATCATAAAGAAGGTATCGACGAAATCTGGGGAACGGTCTATGAAAGAAAATATCCAAGGCTTGTAAAAATCGGAGAGATTTATCTGGATGCAATCCCCGAAGGATGGATGATCGTCATTCAGAATTTTGATAAACCGGGCGTTATCGGAAATGTGGGCACAACCCTTGGCCGTCATAATATTAACATCGCCCGGTTTCAGCTCGGAAGACGGGAAGACCAGGCCATATGCCTGGTAAACATCGACACCCCGGCGGATGAACATGTTATCCGGGAGTTAGAAGCACTGCCGAACATCATCTCCGTTCGGCAGGTACACCTTGCATAATTGATATTAAAAGCTTTGTGCTAATTTTGTCCCGTTTTTATCGTGTTTGGAATTTTTATCTTCCATAGATAAGCGCCCCCTCATCTACGATAGACATAACATATCTCGGTCAATTTAAGATCATAAAAATTATGACACCAAGCTCGATAGGTGCCGTGGTTTGGAATAAGGAACGCCGATGCTTACTCGCCTTACAAGTATCTTGTACGCCATTATGATTATGGCACTGATCGTCAAACCAATCGCAGTGCGGGCTGAAACGATTGCTATCCCTGTCTTGCTTGACTTCCAGCAATTGCAGCTTCTTATGATGCGGGATAAGTTTAAAGGACCGAATGATACTGCTCAGTACCTATTGGATGAAGACGGTTGCACAAGCATTACTTTTTCGGAACCCCATCTGTCAGCAGAGGGGGAGTTGCTACGAGTGGATGCGAAGACTCTCGCAACAATCGGCGTCCCCACAAGTGGTGCCTGCAAGGTCATTACCCGCTGGACCGGACGCACGGCTGTTACCGGTAAACCTGCTTTAATAAGCGATCAGCCGTTGTCCGCAGAGTTTAGGGTACAGGCCGCCCGGCTTTACGATCAAGAGGGCAGGCTGCTTACGGATAATGTCGTACTGCAGGCGGTGAAAGAAAAATTACATCTTTTGTTAAGC
>JAQBBE010000027.1:0-8220 GCA_032126435.1 Desulfobacterales bacterium
GCCCACGACAGTTTCGCTGATTCAACCTGAAGATTATCCTGTGTGGTTTTCAGAGAAAGGTCCTTGATAATCAACGGCGATGCGGATGTCCCCGGAAAGAAAAGATTGCTTGCCTGGACCTCGCCCTGCAGGGTCGAGTTAAAGGGTCGATCCAGAAGCACGCGGGCATGGAAATTTCCCTTTATCCAACCGTTTAGAATTTGATTTTCCGCGACGATGCCATCCAGAGTCGATTTGTGTAAATTACCGGAAAAGAAAAGGTCCGCCGTCCGGTTTTTTTGAGCAAATTTTATGGATGCGTGGGCATCCTTGTCTATGATGACAAGTTTTTTAATGGTCAATGCATGGGGATTTGCATGAATATCTGTTGAAACCTTGATTCCTGGCTGGAATACCAGGTCTCCTGAAAAACCTGTTTCTTGACGATGGTTCCAGGTCAGATGTGCCGTTGAAACCGATATGGGCGGTTTCAAGTGGAGATAGGGCGGCAGTTTTAAAACGTCTGATATCCATCGGACCGAATCCGGCCCCAGGTCTCCCTGAAATGTGAGGTCCACCTGGCTTAAATCTTTCAGGTAATCCTTTAAATCCCCCGAAACCTTCAAGGATGCGTCCAGGATGCGGGTATGAGAATCAGAAATTGAAATATTCTCGGCCGTCGAGTTGAAAATTCCTTTTGTGACCTCCAACACACCCGGAAACAGGGATGAATTTAAAGCGACATTCCGGGCTTCACCTTCAATTTGAAACTGATAATTATCCGGTTCAAAAAGCTTGCCTTGATATTGCATGGAAGACAATGCAATGACACCGTGTACCCCCTGCAGATCATAAAGTTTCCCGGAGATTATTTTAGAGGATATGAGCCATGGATATATCTCTTTTAAATCGATGACTGCCTTTCCGGAGGTAATTTTCAGTTCAGGTGTATTATCCCAGGATGTCTGACTCGAAAGGGCCGTAAAAGAAGATTTCCCCATGCTTCCGCTCAGGTTATTTACGCCGGTCAACATCCCTTTGTAGAAATATTGCCCGCTGTCAATTTTCAAAGGATACGGCAATCGCCGGTAATCGGCAGACAGATTAAATTGAGATACCTCCACCCTCGCATCTATGGAATGGATGCTGTCTCCGAGATAGAGTCTTCCCGTGGCCCTTCCTGTCGGATTGTCAACGAGGGCCAATTCTTTAAGAAAGGCGTCATTTTTCACCACACGATTCAAAATCGGAGGAAGCTGTGCCAGGTCTGCATCCACCGATATATCGAGATTAAAAAGGGCATCTTTGCCTTCAAGACCCAACTTCAAACTTCCATCGAGACATTGGGAGGTCTCCAGTTGTGCTTTAAGATCCTGACCGTGTAAGACACCATTGGAAATCGTTACATTCCCTTCAACTCCCTCCAGATCCAGGGCCACGCCGGGAACAAAAATCTTGCCGTCCAAAATGCCGCCGTCAAGGGTCATGTTCTTCAACGATCCTAAATCCTCCAAGGAATTTGCATGGGTGGTATAATTGATTGCGGGAACTTTTCCGCCTTTTATGATCTTAAAAATATCTTGTACAACGGGGCTTTTTCCAATCAGCTTCAGGGCGACCTCCCGCGTGGAAGGAACGTCAACGTTTGTGCCCGTAATCTCCAGATCGATTTTCTTGGGTGTGGAAGAAGAGGACGGTGTGAAATCCAATTTCCCGCTCACATCCAGGTCCGGATAATCGAGTTTGAGTTCGTCCAGGGTAAAGATTAATTTATTTTCATTCAGATCGACGCCGCCTTTAAGCCGTTTAATTTTCAAGTCGAATTCTTTTTCTCCCGGGTGTATTGCCAGATCGAACGGGGAACAACTCAAGTCTCCCTGGAAAGATTTTATGCCGTCTGTTTTAAAATTGATGTTCATATTTACCGGGGAGGCTTCTACCTTATAATGGAGAAGTGAAAAAAGACGCTGGCTTAAAAATTGAGAATGGATCTGCGTTAACTTAATACTGCCGCGACTTTTGAAATTTTCCGGGTTGACAGCCCCTTTTATGGAAATGCCTTCCCAGAGGGTGGACGTGCATTGGATGTCAAAACTGATTTTGTGGGTTGTTTGGGCAATACGGGCATTGATGTCCTGAAATTTAAAACCGGCCATTTTGTCTTCGATAAAATTGAGACGGCCGTTTTTCACGGATATGGCAAACCCGGGGGCTTTTTCCGACAAAAATCTTAAGGTGTAACCGATCTTTTCTTCTATATTCTCTATCAATGCGGGTTTTAAATCACCTTCTTTTTTGCCCGGTGGGCTGCCAAGGACGATTTTAACATCCGGAGAATTGATGTCGATTCCGGCATTCTGAAATTTTCCGATGAACAGCGGCAGAATTTTAATGGAGACCGTCAACGACGACAGGGTTCCATGGGCGGTTCCGGGAACAGAGAAGTTGCCCTGATGAATGGTCAATTTAGGTTTCGGGAAGAAGGATACATCAAGGCGCTGAAATTCCACCTTGCCGTTGAGTGCTTGTGATATCTCAGCCTGAATTTTGTTTTTAATCGATTCACGATTAATCACCCAGGCTGACAGCACCATCAACACGGATAAAAATATGACAAGGGCCATCAGAGATCCGATGGTCCATAAAGAAATCTTTGCGGGCTTGTTCATTTAAAAAAAACACATTTCATGGATAGCGTGTAAAAGAAAAAAAGCTTTTAAACCGGACGGGATCGTAAAATAAGCATTTGGACACGTTGAAAAAATATTCATAACGTCAAGGTTTTATTTAAGCAAAATAAATCGATATGTTAAAGCATCATATGTCTGGAAAATATGCGTTATTTTTTTTCGCTGATCATAGCCAATAATTGCAATTTAGTCCAGCGCTTTTATTTGACACACAGGCTGCTTTCCTCTATAAACGAATCATAAAGATCGAGTTGTAAAATCCCTTCGTGATTTTCTACAACAGGGCTTCGCCGGTTTGAACAAATAAGTCCGATACGATTCCAATTGTGGATGAAATCGTAAAAAGCTTTTTTCCATGAAACCGAGGTGTCCAAACGGACTTTTCGCTGAACCGTAGACGGCGAGATTAAACCTAAACTGAGCGTTTCAAATAGTACAGGGCTATAAAAAAATAATAATTAAAAAAATTTACATTGCTAAAGTCGCTAATGGGTTTCATCTAATCGGTGGATTTATTTAAGCAAAAATTTGTCACCATTTGAAACCCTTCGGGCTTGCCGATTTTACCGAATTTGCGGCGTTATGAGACATTTGCAGTAGCAGACTACGGCTACATGTCTCATGCCTTGCATCTCCGGCAAACTCGACAATCGCTAAATTTAGGTAAAATAAAAACACATTGGAATTCGATTTCTTTCGGATTCTCTATCAACAGAAGGTAAGGGGTCTATGTTGCAATCTGAGAAATTTTCCCAAATCAGTATCGAGAGCGAAATGAAAAAATCGTATCTCGATTATGCCATGAGTGTGATCATCGGCAGGGCGCTGCCGGAAGTTCGCGATGGGATGAAGCCGGTCCACCGACGCATTCTGTATGCAATGAGGGAGCTGAAGAACGACTGGAACAAGGCGCACAAAAAATCGGCCCGTATCGTGGGGGATGTCATCGGCAAATATCATCCCCATGGCGATACCGCTGTGTATGATACAATTGTGCGGATGGCCCAGAGTTTTTCTTTAAGGTATCCTTTGGTAGACGGCCAGGGAAACTTTGGGTCTGTGGATGGAGATCCTGCGGCAGCCATGCGGTATACGGAAATCAGAATGATGCGTCTGGCCCATGAAATGCTGGAGGATTTGGACAAGGAGACCGTTGATTTCGCCCCCAATTATGATGAATCCATGACAGAGCCGACCGTACTGCCCGCTAAGGTCCCAAATCTTTTGATCAACGGTTCTTCGGGCATCGCTGTCGGCATGGCCACCAATATTCCACCGCACAATCTTTTTGAAATCATTGAAGCCATAAAGGTCATCATCGACAACCCTGAAATTACCTGGGAAAAACTGCTGGATTACATTCCGGGTCCTGACTTTCCGACGGCCGGTATTATCTACGGTACTCGGGGAATTTATGACGCATATCGAAGCGGCCGGGGCATTATCCGGATTCGTGCCAGAGCCATTGTGGAGAAAGACAAAAGAACCGGAAGAGAAACGATTGTCGTTACAGAGCTTCCGTATCAGGTAAACAAGGCGAGGGTTATCGAAAAAATTGCCGAACTGATGAAAAACAAGCGGATCGAGGGGATACGGTATGTAAGGGACGAATCGGATCGGGAAGGGATGCGGATTGCACTCGGGTTGAAAAAAGATCAGGTTGCGGGAGTGGTTGTCAATCAGCTTTACAAACACACACAGTTGGAGAACAGCTTCGGAATTATCTTTCTTGCGGTTGTGAACAACCAGCCTCAACTTCTTACCATAAAAGAAATCCTTGAGTATTTTATACTTCACCGCAAGGAGATCGTTGTCCGGCGAACCCGGTATGATCTGAAAAAAGCTGAAGCACGGGCTCACATACTCGAAGGCTTGAAAACCGCTTTAGAAAACCTCGATGACGTCGTTTTTCTGATCCGAGAGTCCAAAACACCCCAAGAGGCCAAGACAGGACTGATGGAGAGTTTCAACCTGACTGAAATTCAGGCCCAGGCCATACTCGACATGCGACTCCAGAGGCTCACCGGGCTTGAACAGGAAAAAATCATTGAGGAGTATAAAAATATTATTAAGGATATCGCCTGGTACAGAGAAATTCTCGGCAGTGAACGTCTTGTGGAGAGTATTATCAAGGACGAACTTTCAAAGATACAAGAGGAGTTTGGAGACCCGCGCCGGACTGAAATCGTCGAATCTACAAAAGAGATAACCATTGAAGACATGATCGTCGAGGAGGACATGGTTGTTACGATTTCAAAGAGCAGCTATATAAAACGAAATCCGATTACCCTTTACCGGCAGCAGCACCGGGGCGGCAAGGGTAAGACAGCCATGGGCGTTAAGGACGACGATTTTATCGCCGACCTTTTTGTGGCCTCCACCCACCACACCTTCGTTTTTTTCACCAACCAGGGGAGGGTGTATTGGTGCAAGGTATACGACATTCCACAAGCCGGCCGTGCCAGTCGCGGTAAAGCGATTGTAAATCTTCTTAATCTGGGTACAGATGAAAAACTTACCACGGTGCTTGCCGTGCCGACATTTGAACCGGGGTATCATATTATAATGGCGACCCGAAGCGGCCTGATAAAAAAGACAGATCTCATGGCCTTCTCCAGACCCAGGGTCGGCGGCATCATCGCCATAAGTCTGCTCCCGAATGACGAGCTGATTGCAGCACGGATTACGGATGGAACCCAGAACGTCTTTTTGGGATCGGCCCAGGGAAAATCGATCCGTTTCCACGAGTCCGATGTTCGACCCAGCGGCCGTGTGACAAGGGGGGTTCGGGGGTTGAGACTTGCTTCCGGAGACCGGATTGTTGGAATGGAAGTTTTGAGCCATGGCCAAACTCTGTTTGCTGCAACGGAAAACGGCTTTGGGAAGCGGACGTCCATCGACGAATATCCGCTTCAAAGACGCGGGGGAAAAGGTGTTATTACCATCAAGACCACTCAGCGAAACGGACTGGTGGTCGGGATACTTCTGGTGGATGAGAACGATGACCTGATGCTCATGAACGACTCCGGAAAGCTGATACGCATATCGGTGGGCGGCATTTCGGTCATCAGCCGTAACACTCAGGGGGTGAAGCTCATCGAGATGATTCCGGGAGAAAAGGTGGCCGGAGTGGTGTGGCTGGCAGAAAAGGAAGATGTTTTGGCTGATAAAGAGGATGTTTTGGTTGATAAGGAAAATGATTTGGTTGATAAGGAAGATGGTTTGGTTGATAAAAAGGTGTCTGAACAGTGAACGTAAAAGTAGATGTGAATAAAATTAAGATTGGTGTCGTAGGCGCAGGAAGCTGGGGTACCGCCTTGGCCAACCTTCTGGGGCTGAAAGGTTTTAAGATAGATTTGTGGGTGTTCGAAAAGGAAGTAAAAGAACAGATCGAATCATCCAGAGAGAACAAAGTTTTTCTTCCCGGCGTTTCCCTTTCAAGGAATATATTTCCTTCCAACGATCTGGCCGGCGTTGTCAACGGAAAAGATCTAGTGCTGGTTGTCGTGCCGTCACATGTCATGCGGGAGACAGGGGAAAGGATCCAGGGCGATATTTCCCCGGAGACGATCATCGTGTCGGCATCTAAAGGAATAGAGAATAAGACCCACTTGACCATGTCCGGCGTACTGAGGGAGATTCTTCATGACACGCCGGAAGATTATTTTGCGGTCCTTTCAGGGCCGAGTTTTGCACGGGAAGTTGCCGGGAAAATTCCTACCGTCGTTGCTGTTGCAGCCAAGGATCAGAACGTGGCGGGATTTATTCAGCATGTATTTGCAACGCGATATTTCAGGGTTTACACAAACAACGACATGATCGGCGTTGAACTGGGCGGCGCTGTAAAAAATGTTATTGCCATCGCTTCAGGAACCATTGAAGGTCTTGGGCTTGGGTTAAATGCGAGGGCAGCCCTTATTACCAGAGGTCTGACGGAGATTCGTCGCCTGGGATTGAGGCTTGGCGCCAACCCGCGGACTTTTGCCGGAATAGCCGGTGTTGGCGATCTGGTTCTGACCTGCACCGGAGATATCAGCAGAAACTACACCGTCGGGAAAAAAATAGGGGAGGGGATGAAGTTAAATGAGATCCTCTCTGAAATGCGAATGGTGGCGGAAGGGGTAAAAACAGCCAAGTCGGTTTACAACCTGTCACGAAAGCTTGGTGTCGAAATGCCCATTTGCCATGAAGTATATCGGATTCTTTACGAGGATTTACCCCCCAAAGAGGCTGTACACAGATTAATGACACGCACCCTAAAACACGAGCTGGATGAGGTGTAGCCGAGATGGGGCACGAAAATATTCGGTCCAATAAGGGAAAAGGACACCGGAAGAGGCTTCGGGACAAATTTCTGGGTTCAGGTCTGACCGGATTTCATGATTATGAGGTTGTTGAGCTGCTGCTGACACTGGCGACGCCGCGGAAAGACTGCAAGGATGCTGCAAAGGCCGCCATGCGACAATTCAAAACCCTCCAGGGCGTGCTTGAAGCTTCTCCAAAAGCGCTTTGTGAGGTCCCGGGGATCGGTCCAAAAAATCTGTTCGGAATCAAGTTGATCAAGGCGGTGGCGGACCGCTACCAAGAAAAACGTCTGTTGCACAGAAACGCCCTCAACAACTCCAAGGAACTTTTCGAATATCTTAACCACAGCATAAGGGATAGGGCTCGGGAATGCTTTAATGTCGTTTTCCTCGATGCAAAAAACAAAGTTATTGCAACGGAGACACTCTTTGAAGGGACTTTAACCGCCAGTTCGGTTTATCCAAGAGAAGTGGTTCTTGCCGCCCTTAATCATCATGCTGCTGCGCTAATTTTCGCCCATAACCATCCGTCCGGCGACCCGAAGCCGTCCCAGGAAGACGTCGCCATTACACGCCAGCTCGTTTTTGCGTGCAGGGTGGTCGGCATAACGGTTCATGAACATCTCATCATCGGGAATAATCGTTACTTCAGTTTTGCGGATGATGGTGACATCTCCCGGATGAATCGCGAATATGATATGCAGAACAAGTAAGGTTGGGGAGCTGTTGCCGTTCAGAATCGAGTGTCAATTGTCCGGCAACCGGAAAGAAATGAACAATATCCATGAAAAATATCCCGACTGTTTCGGCCATCTGGAAACGGTTTTTCCTAAAGGACCGGACGATCTAAGAAACACACCGGAGACGTGTTTGGAATGCGCTTACAAAACAGCGTGTTTGCGATCCGCCATGGAGGGATCCGACGGACTGAAGGTCAGGGGAGAAATCGTCGACAGGGCGTATCGATCCGGCATTTTGAGCTTTTTTCAAAGATGGTCCCAAAAGAAAGACCTTCAGGGGAGACGCAATAAGAAGATGAAACCCTAATCAAACCTTTGGAAAATTCTATCCCGCTCTTGCAAAGGTAGTCGCGGTGAGGCGAACCGGCTTGGGGCCAAAGGAAGGTGTCAAAAGGAAGCTTTATGAAAACCATAAAAGATATAGATATTTCAGGCAAAAGGGTCTTTATCCGGGTCGATTTTAATGTTCCCCTGGACGTGCATCAGAACATCACCGATGATTCCCGA
>JAQBBE010000028.1:0-14162 GCA_032126435.1 Desulfobacterales bacterium
AGAGATGGTCATGCCGGGAGACAATATAACGATTACGGCGGAGTTGATAACGCCCATAGCGATGGAAAAAGAACTCAGGTTTGCCATCAGAGAAGGCGGCCGGACGGTTGGCGCCGGTGTGGTGAGCGAGATTATTGAGTAGCAACTGAAGGAGTCTTCTGGTGAGAATAATTGTTACACTTGCATGCAATGAATGCAAAAGAAGAAACTATACGACGACCAAAAATAAACGGACAACACCGGACAAACTGGAATTCAGCAAGTATTGCAGATTCTGCAGGAAACATACGATACATAAAGAGACAAAATAAATGGTTTTATTTCCGAAACTGCGTGGAGAATCAGGACCGTTTGTTTCATATTAGCGTATAGGATTTGAAATGTGTTGAACTGTTCAGGCCAGTAGCTCCAACGGTAGAGCGTCGGACTCCAAATCCGGGTGTTGGGGGTTCGAATCCCTCCTGGCCTGCCACATCGTTTTGGAAGTATAATAAAAATGTCAAGCAACGATAAAATTTTTCCTGACGGTTTAATTTTTACGATTCAATCCAGTCGTCAAGTAACATTTGCTCGGTTTGTTTTGAATTTAAGTTTAGGGCAATAATGGCAAGATTACAAAGAAAAAAAAGTCCAATCACAAAGAAGAAGAAAAAGGATGCCGAAGGCGTGGCATCATCCGAGGCAGGAAACGATGCCGCTGTAAAAAAGACCGCATTATTTTCAGGTTCTGGAAAAGATATCCAAAAACCGCTATCTTTGTCCAGGACAAAAGCGTTGTCCAAAACCAAGGGTGAGCCCGGAAAGATTAAACGCACCATAGATACATGGGTTCAGTTCCTGAGAGAAGTAAAGATAGAGCTGAAAAAGGTTGTATGGCCCTCACGCAAACAGACCATCGGCTCTACGGTTGTCGTGCTGATTCTGGTGATGATAATATCCTTATTTCTCGGGGTGGTGGATTTCGGGTTGTCGAGTATCATCCGTGTGGTTCTTCAATAAAAGGAGAGAATAGGAAATTGGCGCTCAAATGGTATATTATCCATGTTTATTCCGGATTTGAAAACAAGGTCAAATTTGCCCTGGAGGAACGAATTGCGTCTTTTCCTCAACCTGAGAAATTCGGCGAGGTGGTCGTCCCTACCGAGGAGATTGTTGAACTGGTAAAAGGAAAAAGAAAAACATCCTCCCGCAAGTTCTATCCCGGATACATACTGGTTAAGATGGAACTGAACGATGCAACCTGGCACATTGTCAACAACACTGCCAAGGTTACCGGTTTCCTTGGGGGGCGAGAGAAACCGACACCCATATCCGATGAAGAGGCCCAGCAAATCCTAAACCGAATGGAGGCTGGAAAACTTAAACCACAGCCAAAATACTTCTTTGAAACCGGTGATGAAATTCGTGTAATAGACGGGCCTTTTAAGAATTTTAACGGCGTCGTTGATGAGGTTAACCCTGAGAAGGGCAAGATCAGAGTTCTCGTAAGCATCTTCGGTCGTTCGACACCGGTGGAACTCGAGTTCGTACAGGTTGCAAAGCTATAATCGCCAGTGGTCTCCGGCCGTAAATCATTGGCAGATATATGCAGATATATAAGGATAAACGACATAAGGCCGATGACCCCGGTGAAATTTCACGGGGCAAGCAAATAAACAGGAGTAATAAGAAAAGATGGCAAAAAAGGTTATGACACAGATAAAACTGCAGGTGAGAGCCGGTCAGGCCAATCCGTCTCCCCCGATTGGCCCGGCACTGGGACAGCACGGCGTAAATATCATGGATTTCTGCAAAGCGTTTAATTCCCGAACTGTCCAGGATGAAGGTATGATCATTCCGGTTGTGATTACCGTCTATCAGGACAGATCATTTACCTTTATCACCAAAACGCCCCCCGCATCTGCCCTTTTGAAAATTGCGGCAAAGATTGCAAAGGGCGCCGGTGATCCAAAGCGGGAAAGGGTCGGCCAGGTTACCCGACAGCAGCTCGAAGATATCGCCAAGCAGAAAATGGTCGATTTAAATGCAAACGATTTGGATGCTGCCTGTAAGATTATCACCGGTACTGCTAAAAGTATGGGGATTGAGGTTGTCTAAAAAAGGAGTGAACAAAAGAAGATGCCGAAGTGGGGTAAAAAGTATACAGAATCGCGTAAGAAGGTAGATGTAACGGCAAAACCGAGTATCGGTGAAGCCGTTCAATTAGCCATTGATGCGTCTTATGCCAACTTTGATGAAACGGTTGACGTTGCGGTGCGTCTCGGGGTGGATCCAAGACATGCCGAGCAGATGGTTCGAGGGACGGTGATTTTGCCGAACGGTCTTGGCAAGGAAGTTAAAGTTCTCGTATTTGCTAAAGGTGAAAAAGAGAAAGAGGCGACAGATGCAGGCGCTGATTTTGTCGGGAACGATGATCTGATAGAAAAAATTAAAGGAGGGTGGCTTGATTTTGATAAAGCCGTTGCAACTCCGGATATGATGGGTTCTGTTGGAAAAATCGGGAAGCTTCTCGGCCCAAGGGGGCTGATGCCCAATGCAAAAACCGGAACCGTAACGTTTGATATCGCCAGGGCGGTCCAAGAGCTCAAAGCAGGTAAAATTGATTTCAGGGTTGAAAAAGCCGGTATCGTACACGTTCCAATGGGTAAAGTTTCTTTCGGGGCAGAAAAGATTGTCCAGAATGCGACCGCCTTTTTAGAAATGATCATGCGTCTCAAACCGGCTTCCAGTAAGGGAACCTACCTAAAAAGTATTGCCATATCTACGACCATGGGGCCCGGCATTAAGATCGATGCCGCCAGTATCAAAGACTTAGTTAAATAGACTGCTTTCAGTGTGGTTTTACAATTTTGATTTGACCACCCCAAAAACAACCAAATCGAGAGGATTTTGGATGTAATCGCTGAAGAAAGCCTGTTTGACAAACGGATTGTCTGCGTACTGACGGTGACATTTTTTTAAACAGACTTGTTTCATAAAACTATTTCTGTCAAAGACCGTAGGTGCACTTGGTTGTGTTTAAGCGGCGGTGCCGGCCTACCGAGACAAACTATTGTGATCAGTTGTTGCCTCCGGTTTTTACGGATTAAGGAAGGAGGTGTATTGAATTGTGCGGATAGAAAAGAAAAAAGAGATCGTAAAAGATCTTCATGAAAAGTTTATAAAGTCCAAGACGGTAATTGTAACCGATTACAAGGGCCTTGATGTAACTACCATTAATGACTTAAGGCGAAGGCTCAGAGAGCATGGAATCGAATACAAGGTGGTAAAGAATTCGCTACTTATCAGAGCTTCTGAAGAGACCGATGTCGCTCTGATCAAAGACTGCTTCAAAGGGCCGAGTGCCATTGCCTTAAGCTATGACGACCCGGTTGCGCCGGCAAAGGTTCTGACACAATTTTCGGGCGAGTTCAAGAAACTCGAAATTAAAATCGGTGTTATGGGCGGCAAGGTGCTTGATTTAAGTGCCATCAAGACGCTGGCGACCCTGCCTTCCCGTGAAGAGCTTCTCGGCCAATTCCTTTCGACGGCAAACGGGGTTGTTTCCGGTTTTCTCCGAACCCTTAACGCCATCCCGATGCAATTTTTGAATGTATTGCAGGCCATTAAGGAGCAGAGAGAAGCGGGTTGACAATGGATAAAAAACAATAACGACCGGATGTATTTGAATCCAAATATTTTAATTTTAACAACAATTGATTCGACAGAAATAGAGGACATCAATAGCTAAGCTGGAGGAAAAATAAAATGGCTGATATTACGAAAGAAGATGTAATTGAATTTATCGCAAATATGTCGGTACTCGAATTATCGGAGCTCGTTAAAGAAATGGAAGAAAAATTCGGAGTTTCGGCGGCCGTGCCCATGGTTGTAGCGGGTGGGGCTCCTGTTGATGCCGGAGGCGCCGCGGAAGATGAAAAGACCGAATTTGATGTTATTCTGACAACATTTGGCGACAAAAAGATACAAGTCATCAAGGAAGTCCGGGCAATTACCGGCCTGGGCTTAAAAGACGCCAAAACGCTGGTGGATGAAGTCCCCAAGCCTGTCAAGGAAGGCGTTTCTAAAGATGAGGCTGAAAAAATCAAAAGCCAACTTGAGGACGCTGGTGCTCAGGTTGAAATTAAGTAACCCAGGATAGATCATCGACAACGGGTGATCGGCAATATGGGTAATGGTGAACCGGGGAGGGGGATTGGGTCCTATCGCCCATACCCCATGCCCCATAGCCGATACCCATACCCCATAACCCGATTTAATATATTGGAGACCCCATGTCGGAAAGGATTTTGGCAAATAAGCGGATGAGGAAGAATTTCGGGAAGATACCAAAGATTGTTGACATCCCTGACCTTATCGCAGTGCAACGGGAATCATTTGACCGGCTTTTACAAAAAGATGTTCCTCCGGAAAAACGGAGAGACATTGGATTGCAGGCTGTATTCAAGTCGGTGTTTCCGATAAAAGATTTTACCGGAAGTGCTTCCCTCGAATTTGTATCCTATAGATTCAGCGAGATAAAGAACAGTGTCCAGGAATGCATTCATCGGGGAATGACCTACGAAGTTCCGCTCCGTATCACCGTGAGACTGGTTGTATACGATATCGACAAAGAGACCGGAATTACCAATATCCGTGATATCAAGGAGCAGGAAATTTACTTCGGTACAATTCCTCTGATGACAAAAAATGGGACCTTTATCATCAATGGGACCGAACGTGCCGTGGTCAGTCAGCTCCACAGGTCTTCCGGGGTGTTTTTCGATCATGACAAAGGGAAGACCCATTCGAGCGGCAAAATTATCTACACGTGCAGGATTATTCCTGTTCGCGGATCCTGGATCGATATGGAGATCGATCACAAAGATATCGTCAATATTCGGATCGACAGGCGTCGCAAGCTTCCGATCACAATCCTTTTCAAAGCGTTTGGATTTAGTTCTGAAGACATTCTGGCTTATTTTTATAACACAGAAAAGTATGTTGTTCGCGGCAAACGGATTTTTAAAGAATTCGACGAGGATTTGCTGAAGGGGCAGCGTGCCGGCGGGGATGTCAAAGACCCCGACACCGGCGAAACCATTGCGGTCAAAGGACGCATATTTACGAAGGCCTCAATCAAGCGGTTAAAATCGGCCAATATAACCTTACTCCCCATAACCGTCGAAGATATTTTCAATAAAGTATTTGCCCGAACAATTGTTCATCCCGACAGCGGAGAATCCATCGTAAAATGCAACGGGACGTTTAACGAAGACATTTATCAGGCGCTGCGTGATGCCGGAATTTCTGAATTTGAACTGCTGTTCATCGACGACGTAACGACCAGCGACTCTATTCACAAAACCCTGCTTTTGGACAAGGTCGAAACAAAAGAAGAAGGGCTCATTGAAATATATCGAAGACTCAGGCCCGGGAATCCGGCAACTCCGGAGGTGGCCCAGGACTTTGTCGACCACATGTTTTTCAAATCGTCCTATTATGACCTTTCGGGTGTGGGACGAATGAAGATTAACATCCGTCTCGGCATTAACTCTTCAATTGACTTGAAAACACTCAGAAAAGAGGACGTTCTCCTTGCAGCTAAAACCCTCATAGAACTCAAAGACGCCCAGGGGACCATTGACGATATCGATCATTTGGGGAATCGACGGGTGCGTGCGGTGGGTGAACTTCTGGAGAATCAGTATCGTATCGGATTGGTTCGAATGGAACGTGCCATTAAAGAGCGGATGAGCCTGCAGGAGGTCGATGCATTGATGCCGAATGATCTGGCTAATTCCAAGCCTGTTTCCGCTGTGGTTAAAGAGTTCTTCGGGACCAGCCAGCTCAGTCAATTCATGGATCAGACAAACCCCCTTTCAGAAACGACCCACAAGCGGCGCCTGAGTGCCCTGGGTCCGGGGGGGTTGACCCGCGAAAGAGCCGGGTTTGAGGTCAGAGACGTCCATCCTTCCCATTATGGACGAATCTGCCCCATAGAAACGCCGGAAGGTCCGAACATCGGCCTTATTGTCTCACTGAGCACGTATGCCCGGGTCAATGAATATGGATTTATTGAAACGCCGTACAGCGTTGTCAAAAATTCCACTGTTCAGGAGGAGGTCAAATTTCTCACGGCTTTTGAAGAGAAGGAGCACCCGATTGCTCAGGCCAATGCACAGATCGATGAAAATAAAAAATTTGTCAATCCGTTGGTAACATCCAGAGTCGCCGGAGAATTTATGATGGTCAAGGCCGAAGATATCGAGCTGATGGACATCTCTCCCAACCAGCTTGTCAGTGTTTCCGCGTCCCTTATTCCGTTTCTGGAAAACGATGACGCCAACAGAGCACTGATGGGGTCGAACATGCAGCGTCAGGCAGTTCCGCTGATCGTAAATCAAGCACCCCTTGTGGGTACAGGGATTGAGGGCGTGGTTGCCAAAGACTCGGGGGTTACGATTGTTGCACAGCACGATGCCACCGTAGTGGACGTGGATGCTTCCCGGATCGTTCTAAGGAATAAAAATTTGGACGGTGACAAAGGTGTCGACCTGCCTGTGACGGTTCACAATCTTTCAAAATTCGTCCGTTCAAACCAGAATACCTGTTTCAATCAACGCGCCATCGTCAGAAAAGGACAAGAAGTCAAGGCCGGGGAAATCATTGCAGACGGGCCGGCGACACACTTTGGGGAACTCGCTTTGGGTAAAAACATTACCGTGGCATTTATGCCGTGGGGTGGATATAATTTTGAGGATTCGATTCTGGTGGGGGAAAGGCTTCACCGGGACGGCGTTTATACATCTGTCCATATTGAAGAATTTGAGGTTCTTGCCCGGGATACCAAACTGGGCAAGGAGGACATTACCCGAGACATTCCGAATGTGGGAGAAGAAGCCTTAAAGAATCTTGATGAAAGCGGCATTATTCGAATTGGCGCTGAAGTCGGTCAGGGAGATATTCTGGTGGGAAAGATTACCCCCAAAGGTGAAACGCAGCTTTCTCCTGAAGAAAAACTTTTACGGGCGATTTTCGGTGAAAAAGCCGGAGATGTGAAGGATACGTCTTTACGCGTACCCCCCGGCGTTCAGGGGATTGTCATTGATGCCAAAATATTTTCAAGGCGTGGTGTTGAAAAGGATGGCCGTTCCCGATTCATCGAGGATAGCGAGATCACTGCCATTGAAAAAGAAAAAGATGAAAAAATCGCCGTCATCAAAGAGGTTGTCCGCACGCAGTTTGAGAAAATTCTTGTGGGGCAGAAATGCTATTCAACCCTAAAAAAAGGCAACAAGGTTCTGATTCCGAAAGGGAGCAAGATAGATTCCGACACTCTGGCCAAAACACCGCTGGCTCAGCTCGAAGGAATTGTCTTAAAAAGTCCGCAACTGACCGAACAGGTTCATGATATTCTGGAAAAATACCGGAATCAGTGTGAGATTTGCAGAGATTCTTTTGAACGACACGTCAGCCGGTATGAAAAAGGGGATGATCTTCCGCCGGGCGTCATTAAAATGGTTAAGGTCTATGTAGCCATGAAACGAAAACTGTCCGTGGGCGATAAAATGGCCGGACGTCACGGCAATAAAGGTGTCGTATCGAGAATACTTCCCCAGGAAGATTTGCCCTATTTTGAAGATGGCACACCGGTGGATATGGTCCTGAATCCACTGGGCGTGCCTTCCCGAATGAATGTCGGCCAGGTTCTGGAGATTCATTTGGGGTGGGCTGCCAAAGGTCTTGGGGATCAAATCAACAAGCTGTTGGAGGAACAAAAGCTTGAAGCCCTTCGGAAGAAAATTAAACGAATATTTACAGAACCATCTGTTCAGGAGAAGGTCGACGGCTTTGACGATGAAGAATTGTTCGAATTTGCGAAACATTACAAAGACGGTTTTTACATGGCCACACCGGTTTTTGATGGGGCCAAGGAAGCTGAAATCAAGTCTCTTCTCATCGAAGCGGGGCTGAGCTCGACCGGTCAGACAACGCTGTATGACGGCCGAACCGGCGAACCTTTTAAAGAAAAAATTACCGTCGGGACCATGTATGTGCTGAAGCTTCATCATCTGGTGGACGACAAGATCCATGCCAGATCTATCGGTCCTTATTCACTTGTGACCCAGCAGCCCCTGGGAGGAAAAGCCCAGTTCGGCGGGCAGCGTCTGGGTGAGATGGAAGTCTGGGCCATGGAGGCTTATGGGGCGGCGCATGCGCTGCAAGAATTTTTAACCGTAAAATCCGACGATATGGCGGGAAGAACCCGTATGTATGAAAAGATCGTAAAAGGCCAGAATACACTCGACCCGGGCCTCCCCGAGTCGTTCAAGGTGCTTACGAAAGAATTGAAGAGTTTGGGTTTAGATATAACCCTAATTGAAGGAACATAAAAACAGGAAAAAAAATGGAAACTTTATACGATTTCTTCACCAAACCGACTGATCCAAAGCTTTTTTCAGGTGTTAAGATTTCACTGGCATCGCCCGAAGAGATTTTAAAATGGTCGCATGGAGAGATTAAAAAGCCCGAAACCATAAATTATCGAACATTTAAGCCTGAACGCGACGGTCTTTTCTGTGCCAAAATTTTCGGACCGACAAAAGACTACGAGTGTAACTGCGGCAAGTACAAGCGAATGAAACACCGGGGCGTCATTTGTGAAAAATGTGGCGTGGAGGTGATTCAGTCCAAGGTCCGGCGGGAGCGGATGGCACACATCGCACTTGCCACACCCTGTTCCCATATATGGTTTTTGAGAAGCCTTCCGAGCAAGATCGGCAATCTGATAGACCTGACGCTAAAAAATCTTGAAAAGGTTATTTACTTTGACAGTTACATTGTCATAGATCCAAAAGACACGGATCTTAGGGCCTATCAACTTCTATCGGAAGAAAAGTATCGAGAAGCCCGCGAGATTTACGGGACGAAATTCGAGGCGGGGATCGGTGCCGAAGCCATTAAGGCACTGCTGGAGAAGATCGAGCTGGAAACATTATACAAGGAATTGAAGGCTGACATAAATTCCACCGGGTCTGTGGCCAAACGGCAGAAACTCTCAAAACGACTCAGGATTATTGATGCATTCAGACGCTCGGGAATCGATCCCACCTGGATGGTTATGGATGTTATTCCTGTCCTGCCGCCGGATTTGCGCCCCCTTGTCCCGCTGGAAGGGGGGAGATTTGCAACATCAGATCTCAATGATCTGTATCGCAGGGTCATTAACCGAAACAATCGTTTAAAACGCCTTATCGAATTAAAGGCGCCTGACATTATTGTCCGCAATGAGAAACGGATGCTTCAGGAATCAATGGACGTTCTTTTTGACAACGGCCGGCACGGCAGAGCGATTATGGGGACCAATAAACGGCCGTTAAAGTCCCTCAGCGATACTTTGAAAGGCAAGCAGGGGCGTTTCAGACAAAACCTTTTGGGCAAGCGGGTCGATTATTCCGGTCGAACCGTTATTAGCATCGGGCCGAATCTAAGGCTGCACCAGTGCGGGTTGCCGAAGCAAATGGCCTTGGAGATGTTCAAACCGTTCCTTTATTATCGTCTCGAACAAAAGGGGCTTGTTTCCACGGTTAAAAGCGCCAAGAAGATGGTGGAACGAGAAGTTCCGGAGGTCTGGGACACATTGGATGAGGTTGTAAAAGAGTATCCAGTTTTTTTAAACCGTGCGCCCACACTTCACAGGCTGGGCATTCAAGCATTTGAGCCGATTCTCATTGAGGGCAAGGCTATTCAGCTCCATCCATTGGTTTGTACGGCGTTTAATGCAGACTTCGACGGTGACCAGATGGCGGTTCATATACCGCTTTCCGTAGAAGCTCAGATTGAGGCCAGGGCCTTGATGCTGTCGAGCAACAACATCCTTTCTCCGGCAAATGGCAGCCCGATCATTGTGCCCAGTCAGGATATTGTCCTCGGCATCTATTACATGACCCGAGGGGTAACCGGGGCAAAAGGCGAAGGAAAAATATTTGCAAATCCTGAAGAGGTTCGATGTGCATACGATGCCAAAGCAGTGGATCTTCATGCAAGAATTACGGTTCGTATAGACGGAAAAAGGTTTGATACGACTGTAGGGCGCATCCTTTTATGGGAAATCATTCCCAAAGATAACATCATGATGCTCCGCCATATCGAGGTTCTCGAGGAAGATAAGGCCAAGGCTGTTTTTAAAAATTTACAGTCCGGTGTCGATTTTATCGAAATGGTCGCTCAACATTCCAAGGGACTTGACCGGGATAATGAAGGACTCATCGGTCTGTGCAGAAAGGACGAATTCAAGCGTATATTCAGTGTTTCATATGAGAATGCGGACAAAATTTTCGCCCTTGAAGAAGGAGATGTCAGCGACATTGTTTTTGCCGATGAAGCCCACCACATTTTTCAGGTGATCGACAAGCGACCTGAGATACCGTTTTCTATGATCAACAATATCAGAGATAAAAGGTCGTTGACTGAACTGGTGGATTATGCATACCGAAACCTGGGTCCAAAAGCAACGGTCATCCTCTCCGACCGGTTAAAAAACATCGGATACGAGTACTCAACCGAAGGCGGCATATCCATTTCCATTGACGATATGATCATACCGTCGACCAAATGGGATATTTTAAAAAACGCAGAAAAGCAGGCTGAAAAGATCGGCGGGCAATATACCGAGGGGCTTATCACTCAAGGTGAAAAATATAACAAGGTCATCGATATTTGGGCCAAGGCAACCGACGATGTGGCGGATGAAATGATGAAAGCCTTGCGTGTGGTCTCTGTGACCGACAGCGATGGTAATCCTGTCCTGGACGAGGAAGGAAATCCCGTTGTGGAGGAAAGCTTCAACCCCATCTATATGATGGCGGATTCCGGTGCCAGGGGGAGTAAAGATCAGATGCGTCAGCTTGCAGGGATGCGCGGCCTTATGGCAAAACCATCGGGTGAAATCATTGAAACGCCCATTAGCGCCAATTTCCGGGAAGGCCTTTCCGTGCTTCAATATTTCATTTCCACTCACGGCGCCAGAAAGGGTCTCGCCGATACGGCCCTTAAGACCGCCAACTCCGGATATCTTACCCGAAGGCTCGCCGATGTTGCCCAAGACTGTATTATTATTGATGAAGATTGCGGAACGATGCTGGGTGTCGAGGTCGAGTCTCTCATGGAAGGTGGAGAAGTTATTCAGCGCCTCGAAGAAAGAATTTTAGGGCGGGTCGCCGTAGAGGACATCGTCGATCCGTTTACAGATGAAGTGATTGTCAAAGCCGGGGAAGATCTGGACGAAAACGCAGTAAAAGCCATTGAAGAAGTCGGGCTCACTCAAGTGAAAATAAGGTCCGTACTGACATGCAAGAGTCGGAAAGGGGTGTGTGCCAAGTGCTACGGTCGAGACCTCGCACACGGCACCAAGATCGAAATCGGTCAGGCTGTGGGAATCCTTGCGGCCCAGTCCATCGGAGAGCCCGGGACCCAGTTGACCATGCGCACCTTCCACATCGGTGGAACTGCAAGCCGAAGAGTTGAACAGGCAGATATTAGAGCCAGGACTGACGGGAAGATTAAGTTTATTAATCTCAATGTGGTGGAAAAAGATGAGAATCGATTTGTTGTGATGAACCGCAGGGGGGGTGAAATTGCCGTCGTGGGAGATTCCGGGCGCGAAAGAGAGCGTTTTCCGGTCATCTACGGCGCTCACATCGAGGTCAAAGACGGTGTTCGTGTCAAAGCCGGAGACCTTCTCGTAACGTGGGATCCCTTTGCAACACCGATTATATCGGAAGTCGATGGAACGGTTAAATTCGGCGATATCAGCCCCGGTAAAACCATGCAGGAGAAAGTCGATCCCGTCACCGGAAAATCGAGTCGAACGATCATCGAATCTAAAAGTGTTGAGGAACGTCCGAGGATTTCAATCAAGGACAAAGATGGAAAAACATGCGGCCTGCCGGGATCATCCGGCAAGGCACGCTATTTACTGCCCATAAATGCCATTTTGCTGGTTGAAGAAGGGGATGATGTTAAGGCTGGAGATGTTATAGCGAAGCTGCCCCGAGCCACTACCAAGACCAAAGATATTACCGGCGGTCTTCCAAGGGTGGCTGAACTTTTTGAAGTTCGAAAGCCGAAAGAAACCGCTGTCCTGAGCCAAATCGACGGGTATGTTTCAATAGCGAAGGCAACCAAAAAAGGAAAACAGAAAGTCACCGTTACCCCAATAGATGATGTTGGTGAAAAGAAAGAATATTTAATTTCACGGGGCAAGCATATTAACGTATATGAAGGGGACTATATCCGGGCGGGTGAGGCGCTGATCAGTGGGTCCTCGATCCCCCAGGACATATTGAATATTAAGGGAGAAATTGCACTGGCACGATATCTCGTGGATGAGGTGCAGGAAGTTTATCGTTTACAAGGTGTCCGGATTAATGACAAGCACATCGAGGTCATTGTGCGTCAGATGATGCAGCGTGTTAAGGTTCTCGATGCCGGAGATACCGAATTCATTCTTGAAGAACAGGTCGACCGGAAAATTTTTGAGGAAACTAACCGTGCAGTCATCGAAAAGGGGAAGAAACCCGCTGTTGCAGAACCGCTTATCCTGGGGATCACCAAAGCGTCTCTTTCCACGGAAAGTTTTATCTCAGCCGCCTCGTTTCAGGAAACGACAAAAGTCCTTGCCGACGCCGCCATTGCCGGAAAAGTGGATACATTACAGGGGCTCAAAGAAAACGTCATTATGGGAAGGATCATTCCTGCCGGTACCGGACTTCCCCAACATAGAGATGTGGAGATTGTAACGAGCTAGGGGAAACGTAGGCCGTGGCGCTGTTGTTCTGACGGTTGCTTTTAACGGGGACCCGTTTGGGATTAATTGGGACAAATAATATAATTAATATCCTATAAAAGGCTTGACAAATTAAGCTTTAATCTTTAATAATAATAATTTTGCCAACGAGAGAATCTCGCTTATTAAAACAAAAGGATCTGATTAAAAAAATGCCGACAATTAATCAACTGGTAAGAAAAGGAAGAAAGCGAATACAGAAGAAGACCAATACTCCGGCACTCAAAGGGGCGCCTCAGAAAAGAGGTGTCTGTACGCGTGTATACACTTCGACGCCCAAGAAACCCAATTCTGCTTTGCGGAAAGTTGCCAGGGTCAGGTTGACCACCGGTGTGGAGGTGACCGCATATATACCCGGTATTGGCCATAATCTTCAAGAGCACTCGGTTGTTCTGGTTCGTGGCGGACGTGTTAAGGACCTGCCGGGCGTAAGGTATCATATCGTCAGAGGCACACTCGATACCTTAGGGGTTGAGGATCGGAAGCAGGGCAGATCAAAATACGGCTCAAAAAAGCCCAAGTAGAACAATGATACACAATCCACGATACAGGATGCCTGGATCGTGCAGCATGAAGACAAACAACAAAATAAGAACGATGGTGTAACCTATGCCGAGAAGAAGAGAAGTGCCCGAACGGATCATTGTGCCGGATTCCAAGTATAACAATAAACTGGTATCAAGATTCATAAAATCTATAATGAGGGACGGGAAAAAGAGTACGGCCGAGTCAATTCTGTACAATGCATTCAATATCATCGAACAAAAGACCAAAGAGCCCCCCTTAAAAATTTTTGAGCAGGCGCTTGAAAATGTAAAGCCGATGATCGAGGTTAAATCGCGCCGAGTCGGGGGATCGACCTATCAGGTTCCAACAGAAATTCGACCGTCGCGGAAAACGGCTCTGGGGATTCGCTGGATTATCGGTTTTGCTTCTAAAAGATCTGAAAAGGGAATGGTTAATAAACTGGCGGCGGAGCTTTTGGATGCAGCCAATAAGCGGGGTGCTTCCGTAAAAAAACGAGAAGATACCCATAAGATGGCCGATGCGAACAAGGCGTTTGCGCATTACAGATGGTAAATTTGGGATGACTTTCATTTGGGTTGAGCATCTATAACGGAAAAATCTAGCCCCATGGGGCTATGAGAAATATGAAGGTGTTCATTGCTAACCCGTTTTAGAGGGAGGAAAAAAGATGGCGAAGCAAAAGTTTGAGAGGACCAAGCCGCATGTTAATGTGGGCACGATAGGGCATATAGATCACGGGAAGACGACCTTGACGGCGGCGATAACAAAGCACATGGGCTTTATGGGGATGGCGGAATTTGTACCG
>JAQBBE010000029.1:0-3811 GCA_032126435.1 Desulfobacterales bacterium
TCGGTAATTGCAGTCAGATTCATCTTTCGGTTCCATTTCGCAAGTTCCATGGCATGGATTGTAAATTTTTCCACCGCATCCGAATCAACGTGGATTTCAAGCGCCTGTGCGCCGTCATAAAGCAGTTTCTTCCATTTGAACGATCCGATTTGCATAACCCCACCGAGCCGTTATCCATTTTTATTGACCTGAACAGTGCAGATTGATACAGTAACCCTGTTTGTGCAAAACACAATGAAGATGGCGTCAGAGCCGTATATGGAGTTCCAATGCAAGTTTCGTCGGGTCTGATACGACGCCTGACAATATTAAATCGAGCATTCTCGCTCGATGAATCCCTTATTTATGCATAAGGAGATGCGCATGAAAATCATACACTATTCTGATGCAGAACCCAAGCATTTCGACGCAGACGGTGTGAAAGGCGTTACTGGACGCGTTGTCATCGGCAAAGCTGATGGTGCGGATAATTTTTGTATGCGATTTTTTGAACTGTCTGAAGGCGGTTATTCTCCAAAACATTCCCATGAATGGGAGCACGAAATCGTCATTCATTCGGGCAAAGGTGACGTATTATGTGAAGGAGAATGGAAGCCCGTAACCAAAGGCCATGTTATTTTTATTCCCGGCAATGAGGCGCATCAACTGAGAAACGCCGGTGAAGATCCCCTGGTTTTCGCCTGTCTGATTCCTTCGGAAGCGCCGGAGTTGTAAAGTCTCCAACACCATCCATGAATTCGTAAACAGTCGGATTCATCAATGGTTTAAGGGTTGAAGTCTGTTTTTTCTTAGATGTTTTCTATTATTTTATCAGCCGGTTAAAGCCAATTACTTAAAGAACTTACTAAAGGCCTGTTGAGGAACAACATGAAAGCTTCCAAGTCATCAGGAACGTTCAGGCCGTTTGAGAAGCTGAAAGAACTACTTGAGAAAAAATCATTAACGCCTGCGTCTTTCTCTGCTGATGGACCTATTGAAGTCGATTCGAAAACCACCTTCAAACAGCATAACGGTTTCAAATCTAATTGTAAAATCTACAATCGCCCTGACAATGAAAATGAAATGGCGCTTTTTTTAGATGCCATGACCGACGTTAAGCCGATGCGTCGAGGAAACCGGGTGGCGCATCTTTTCGTGTCCACGCCGAGGGTTAATGCTGATGTCGATTCCGAAAATGAAACCCTACACCGGTTAAACACTCTTGTAAAAACCGGAGAGGGTTTTGTCGTCAAGGATACACCGGAATATATCGAGGGAACAGGACATAACGTTCACCCCAGAATTTCCACCCGGCTCCACCGTGGAGACTTTTCCATACAGGCCCATGTCGATCTTCACGGGTTTGGTGTGGAAGATGCCCGAAATGCATTTGAAAATTTTATTAAAGATTCCATAGCAACCGGTAAAAGGGCCGTTCTGATTGTCCACGGCCGTGGCCTCTCCTCACCTGACAGGCCGGTCTTAAAAACAAAAGTTGTGGAATGGCTCACCCGCGGTCCGTTGCGCAAATGGGTCATCGCCTTTTCCAGCGCCCAGTCTTTTGACGGCGGTGCGGGTGCAACCTATGTTCTGCTTCGCCAGCGCCCCCTGACGAGGCGATTCAGGAAAACGGTTAAAAGTGTGTGAGAAATGGTTGCCGTGCTTAGCGGTTATTCTGAACCCTGAGCCCTCCCTGATTGTGCTTTGGCACAATTGGGATACAGGTTATTTGTCTGGAATTTTTCCTCACTTGCTGCGTCAATTACCCTGTCTACAATTGTCACCTTAGCACGATAACTGTCATTCAACGTTGCCTATAGCTTCCCTTCAGCCTGCATGCCTATTTTTATGGAGCCAAACATGTCCACAGGCAAAATGACCTCAACATTCAACGGATCGAGTTGCACGAGTTCCAAAATAGGCTGAGTTCCAAGGTACTCTCCCATCTCCTTTGTTGCTAAAGGTTCGCAGTAATTCACTACGGCTTTACCCTTAACGCCGCGAACCTGGGACATCCTCGGTTTTTGAAACATTAGTGTTGATTTCGACGTTCTGATTAGATACAAAGCGTTAACGAAGTGGAAGGCGGCGTCTTGGATCTGCAGCATCTTCAACTTTTGCAAGGGTAAAATTTTTTGGAGGGGAACTTACATGAAAAGAAAATATTTTTTTACACGACTCGTTTGCTTGACCCTATTTCTTGCGTTGTTTTTTGCGGCTTTTTCCTATGCCCAGGATCCTATTGAAATTCTTACCCTCAAACAAACCATCGAAAGTGCAATCAAAGCCAATCTCGACCTGAAATCATCCAAAGAAGAAACAGCGGCGGCCGTGGCCGTAAAAAAAGCCCAACGGACCAACTTTTTCCCCACACTCAGCGCATCCTACGGATACGATCGGATTGACGAAGCCACAGAAACCAGTGGCTTTATAACGGTTCCAAAAGAAAAATACGAATTTGTTACTTCATTCAGCCAACCGATATTTACCGGTTTTGCACTGCTAAGACAGTACGATATCGCCGGGCTCGGCCTGAGTCGGGCAGAAACTAATGAACGACTGGTCCGTCAAAATATTATTTTAGACGCAAAGAATGCATACTTTCAGCTGTTACAGACCCAAAAACTGTTTAAGGTCGCTCAAGAGACCGTTGTGCAGATCACGTCCCAAAAAGAAGTGGCCGACAACTTTTACCAGGTCGGCATGACCCCATTAAACGATCTGCTGCAGGCACAAGTTGAACTTGCCAATGCCAAGCAGGATCTCATCGTAGCCAGAAATAACATGAACAATGCCGAATCGAATTTTAATACGCTGCTTCGCAGACCGATTGATACCCCTGTATTTATAGTCGACATTCTGGATTACGTTCCTTTTGAAGAAACTCTTGAATATTGTTTTTCCGAAGCGGATAAGAATCGGCTGGAAAAAAAGATTGTCGATCTGGAAATTGAAATTGCGGGCAAGGAATTGCAGCTGGCAAAAAAAGACTATTACCCGTCAATTGGTCTGGAAGGGAGTTATTTCGAACGAGGAACGGAATGGGATGCAGACGGCGGCGAAGGGATCTATGATCCAAGTGGATGGAATATCGCCGCTGTGGCAAGATGGAATTTTTGGGAATGGGGTCGAACATCCTATGGCGTAAAAGAAAAGCGCTCGCGGCTGTCCCAGGCAGAGCTTCGAAAAAAACAAATTGTCGATAATATCCAATTGGAGGTAAAAAATTCCTATCTGAGAACTTTAGAAGCGGAAAGGGCGATCCTGGCGGTTGAAAAAGCCGTGGAACAGGCCAAAGAAAACCTCAGGATCAACCAGGAACGATATAAAGAACAAGTGTCCACGCAAAACGATGTGCTTATTGCACAGACGCTTCTCACTAAAACCATGACGAATTATTACAATTCGTTGTACGCATTCAAAATTTCCAAGGCAACGCTCTATCGCGCCATTGGCCAGGACGTTGTAGAATGAACATATTTTTCAGACAGGATAAACTGGATAATCAGGATATAATATTTTTGCCTTTCCTGAAGAAAGACAAAAAACTCTATTCCTCTCCGAGGAAAATAAATGCTCTCAAGCGTAGCCAAACAGCAATGATGATATACAAAAACTACTTGGATGGCAATCAAACTATTATTTTCCGCCGCAGGCGGATTGAGTTTTCTTCCTTCCTTCTGGGAAGGGAGAACGCCCAAAGACAAATCCAGTTAATCTTGTAGATCCTGTCTGGCAGGAAGTACACAAGATGCTTGTTTTAACGAAAAGACAGATGTGCAGAAATAATGACCCCGTATCTATCAATGAAAATGAAAAGGTTTATCTTTAT
>JAQBBE010000030.1:0-2612 GCA_032126435.1 Desulfobacterales bacterium
ACATGCGGGAATCGGCTAAAAATGGAATGGTAACAACTCCCGAGGATTGCTCCGGAAAGGCGTCCCGGCGGACTTTCTTAAGCGGAATAACGATCTGCTGCCCCGGACGAATTCTGTCGATGTCATGAACGTGCGGATTCAATCGTTTGAATATCCGTAAAAATTCCGGGTAATCCTTGTGTGAAATCTCCCCTTTTTGTCTGAAAAGTTTATAGATCCAATCATTTTTTTTTACAACATACGGATCACAGAGTATGTCCCAGCCCCTGTCGTAACAGACAACGTAGTTTTTGTATACAAAAGCGCAATATGCGGGACGGAGAACCATCAGACATGCTAAAATGAGTGTCGAGCAACAGACGGATGTTAAACACACTCCTTGGGTCTTCATGCCTTCGGCACCTTTTTAAGACTCAAACGCGTTGCGACCTCCTCGGATATCCGTTCGACAAAATAATCGAACGCTGCACCCTGCAATGGTTTCCCCGGAGCAGGAACCTTTGGGAGATCCTTTGGGTGAATGTAAACAGGCGCATTCATAAGTGCCGGGTCCGGAACAATTCCGAATTCTGCAGGAAAGCTATTTTCAAAATACATCTCCTGAAAACCTGAAAACTTGAGTGCATGCGCTGTCGAATCGACCACGGCGACATCATTGTTCCCGACAATTTTCTGCTTTCGGGCTTCCACCAGGCCGGCAAGAGATTCTCCGCCGTGGGTACAGGCAATATGTCCGTTCCGGTTGGCCAAAAGTTCCCAGTCCATGATGGATTGCTCAGAAACCTCCACAAAAAATACATTCTGCCTGTCCGACATCCGGTTATAAGAATCCACCAGATGAATCACCCTCGGCATTGAAACAGGATTGCCGATCATGGCAGCCTGAGCAACACTGGACTTGACGGTCACCGGTCTAAACTCTCGTTTCGCAGCATCCGGTTCGAGGAAATATCGGTAAACAGGGTTGGCATGTTGAGACTGAACGCCCAATATTTTCGGCAAAGACGTTATGATACCGGTCTCATAAAATTTTAAAAACCCGCTGATCACGGCGGTAATATTGCCGGCGTTACCAATGGGTACAACCACCACCTTATTTTCCATATCGTATTCAAAGGATTGCGCAATTTCATATGAATACGACTCCTGTCCAAGTATCCGCCAGGCATTTTTAGAGTTGAGAAGTGCCACATTATAATTTTCTGACAGTGCTTCAACAACCTTCATACAATCGTCAAAAACACCTGGAATCTCGAACACCCAAGCACCGCTTCCCAGGGGCTGAGACAGCTGTTGGGGGGTGACCTTCTTGTGGGGAAGGAGCACGGCAGACTTAACATGGGGTTGAAGATAGGACGCATATAAGGCCGCAGCGGCGGAGGTGTCTCCGGTAGACGCACATATGGCCAGCACGTCGGAAACATATCCTTTTTGAACCAAAAAATGGATATAGCTCATGGCGCTGGCCATCCCCCGGTCCTTAAAGGAGGCGCTGGGATTTTGACCGTCATTCTTAAAGAAGAATCTGACACCGGCTTTCTGTTGCAAAAAATCATTTGCCTCGACAATCGGTGTGTGTCCTTCGCCCAGATAAATCACCGAATCGAGGGGTATCACCGGCCCGATAAATTCATGATAAAGATAGATCCCCTTTAACGCTGGAATGGTAAGCATCTTGCGATAGTCAAAAATTTTTCGCCAGATCTCTCCCGGAATCTTTTTTAAACGCTCAAAATTGAGGTCGTAAATGAGAAGCACCTGTGCGCAATCCGGGCACGTATAGAGCAGTTTATCAATTCCGTACCTTTGGCCACAGCCCAGGCATCGATAAATCAGTTCGCCCTCATGCTGGGGAATTATAAAGGGTTGAATTTCTTTTGGAAAATTTTCTGGTTTCACGGCACGAGTTTTTCCATTCCCCCCATATAAGGTCTTAGGGCTTCGGGAATAATCACGGATCCGTCAGCCTGTTGAAAATTTTCAAGTATTGCAGCAAAGGTCCGTCCCACTGCAAGACCGGATCCATTGAGGGTATGGACAAGTTCTGTCCCTTTTTTCCCTTTTCTTTTGAATCTAATGTTGGCGCGCCTGGCCTGAAAGCTTTCAAAATTGCTGCATGAAGAAATTTCTCTGTAAACCCCTTGCGCAGGCATCCATACTTCAATATCATAGGTTTTTGCTGCAGAAAAACCCAGGTCGCCGGTGCACAGATTGATAACCTGATAAGGAAGCCCGAGGTATTTTAAAATCTTTTCGGCATTGTTTAAGAGTGTTTCGAGCTCATCATAAGACGTCTCCGGTCGGGTGAACTTCACCAGCTCGACCTTGTTGAACTGATGCTGCCGGATCAAGCCCCGGGTATCCTTGCCATAGGAACCTGCTTCTGAACGAAAACACGGGGTATAGGCCGTGTAGAGAATCGGCAACATTTCTTCATCCAGGATTTCGCCTTTATGGATATTGGTAACGGGGACTTCCGCCGTCGGAACCATGAAATAATCCCACCCTTCCAGTTTGAAAAGGTCCGCCTCGAATTTCGGCAACTGGCCGGTGTTGGTCATACTGTCCCGGTTTACCATAAAAGGGGGGAGTATTTCTTTATAACCGTGCTC
>JAQBBE010000031.1:0-4750 GCA_032126435.1 Desulfobacterales bacterium
TGTTGGCGGTAAAGCGGGTGATGGCATCCGCCAGGCCGGTCACCTCATTGCCCGACTTTTGAATCGAATCGGCTATCGGATTTTTTTCTATGATGATTATCCCTCTCTGATACGTGGCGGCCACAATTTTTCCATCATCAGGGCCTCGGAAAAACGCATTATTGCACACAAAGAGACGGTCGACGTCATTGTTGCCTTAAATCAGGATGCCGTTGACAATCATAAACATCGACTCAATGCCGGTGGGATAATCCTCTATGATTCCAAAAAATCGGATGCCGAAGGCATAGGATTCGACTTTATGGAAATTGTCAAAAAGTTCGACGGAAAGCCGATTATGAGGAATACCGCAGCCATCGGAGCACTGGCCGGCGCATTAAATATCGAATGGTCTGTTCTGGAAAAAGTTATCATGGATGCCGTAGAAAAGGACGTCGGCTTGAATCTCAAAATCGCTCAGCATGCTTACGACCGGATTAAAAACCCTTCTAAGTCTGTGCCAAAACTGGATCAGAAATCCCTTCCACTGGTTTCCGGCAATGAAGCCATTGCCCTTGGGGCCGTCAAAGCCGGTTTGAACATGTATATTGCCTATCCCATGACCCCTGCATCGGCCATTCTCCATTATCTGGCAGCCCACGAAAACGAATTGGGGGTGGTTACGGTACACCCTGAAAGTGAAATCGGTGTTGCACTCATGGCACTGGGAGCCGCCTATGCCGGGGCAAGGACCATGGTCGGCACTTCCGGCGGAGGGTTCGCGTTGATGACAGAAGCATTGAGCTTGGCCGGACAGGGTGAGCTTCCCATGGTCATTGTGGAATCTCAGAGACCCGGGCCAAGTACCGGTGTTCCCACATACACCATGCAAGGCGATCTGGCCTTTGTTGTCCATGCCGGGCATGGGGAAATTTTAAGGGTGGTGCTGGCACCCGGCGATGCCGATGAGGCATTTTACACGACCGGACTGGCCATGAACCTTGCATGGAAATTTCAGATTCCGGCCTTTGTGCTTTCCGATAAACATTTGAGCGAAAGCATATTCAGCTTCGAGGCCGATCTGGACAAGGTTAAACCGGAAAAGCCACTTCTTTGGAACAACCAGGGAGAATACAAAAGATATATAGATACTCAAAACGGCATTTCACCGTTGGCCTTTCCTGGAAATCCATCGGCAATCGTTAAAGCCACTTCCTATGAACATGATGAGAGCGGTATTACTACTGAGGAACCGGAGGCAATTTCCCGGATGCAGAGGAAACGGCTGCGCAAAAGAAAAGCCTTGGAAGATGAGCTTGAAAAATATGAAACGGTAAACGTATATGGAAATCCTGATTCAAAAACCGCGCTCCTCTGTTGGGGCTCCACCAAAGGGGCGTGCATAGAAGTGGCCGAAGCCCTTGACCTTAAAGTGGTTCAACCACTGATATTGGAGCCTTTACCGGTAGAGGCGCTAAAAAAAGCCCTTTCCGGCGCCGATAAGATCATAGACGTGGAGGTCAATGCCACCGGACAACTCGCAAAACTTGTTGCCGGTCATGGTTTCTGCATTGACGATATGATTTTACGTTTTGACGGGCGTCCCTTTACCGTAGATGTTTTGCTCGACAACGTAAAGGAGGTGCTTTCATGACAACTATTAAAGAATTAGGAACCTATGCCCAGAATACATGGTGCCCCGGCTGTGGTAATTTTGCCATTTTAACCACCATCAAAAAGGTGTTGGGCAATCTTAAAGACCAAGGGCTCGACCTTAATAAAGTGGCCTTGGTTTCTGGGATAGGGTGTCATGCTAAAATTGTGGACTATGTGAACGTGAACAGTTTCTATTCCATTCACGGCCGCGTACCTCCGCCGATGACCGGAATCAAGCTGGCCAATCCGGATTTGACGGTGATCGGCCATGCCGGTGACGGAGATGCCTATGGTGAAGGGATTGAACATCTCATTTTCAGTGCCAAGCGAAATATAGACATGACCTTCATTGTCCACAACAACAGGGTATACGGACTCACAACCGGTCAATTTACACCCACCAGCCCGCCCGGCTTCAAAGGGCGGTCGACGCCAGGAGGCAGCCCCGAAGATCCGTTGAACCCCATTGAGTTGATGATTTCCGCCGGAGCGACTTTTGTGGCCAGAGGCTATTCGGCAAAGCCAAAGCATCTTTTGACCTTGTTTGAAGCCGCCATAAACCATAAAGGCTTCTCTTTTGTCGATGTGCTTCAACCGTGCTTCAGTTTTTTCGACACCTATGATTATTACAACGAAAGGGTATATGAATTCACCCAACAGGATCATGATGTTTCAGATAGAAAGGCCGCGTTTGTCAAGGCCGGAGAATGGGCTTACGGAGCGGGAGAGCGGATCCCCATCGGCATTTTTTTCCAGGTAAAAAAACCTACCTATGAGGAGAAACTTTTGAAAGGAAGGATTCCTGTCCAATTAACACCCGGGGATATTCGGCCGGTCCTCGAAAAACATATATAATGGTGTGTTTTGACAAAAAACTTCCCGACCCCAGATGCAATTCGAATTCAACAGAATAAGGAGCGTAAATCTAATGAGAGAAAAAGTTGAAAAAGCGTTAAATGATGTCAGACCATCTCTTCAGGCAGATGGTGGAGATGTGGAACTTGTTGCTGTGGAAAATAATATTGTCAAAGTCAGATTAAAAGGTGCCTGTGCCGGTTGTCCCATGTCCCAGATGACACTCAAACAGGGCATAGAGCGGTATATTAAGAAGCAGATTCCGGAAATAATCAGCGTGGAGTCCGTGTAACTTCTTGACAAACTTAATTAAGAACTTACCCTCCAACCCCTTGACAATGCCCGATCATTGAAGATATGGAGGGTTGTTCATGATTAAAGCCAAAACGTTTACAAGTCTGTTAAAGATTTTTCATGCAAAAAAATAATTCTGAGAAAAGCATCGACGCAGGGAACTGACGGGGTAAAAGGAGGGTTTCATGGCAGTAATTACCATTAGCAAAGAATTTGACACTGAAGGTGAAAAGATCGCATCGCGGGTAGCGGAAAAACTGGGTTACGAATACATCGGCAAAAATTTAGTCGCTGATATTGCTAAAGAACTCCATATATCTGAAAGTGAAGCGGCAGCGTTTCGCAAAGCTTCCCAGTCACGAATTCTTCGTTTTGTCGATCGCTACACTTGCTCTATTGTGCAGAAGGTGGTTGATCGTGAACATGGCTGCTTGGACGACAAGAACTACTATGAGGTCACCAAAAAGTTGGTTGAAAATGTATATGAGGCCGGTAACGTCATCATTCTTGGATGGGGAAGCCAGTGCCTCTTAAAAGAAAAACCGGATACGCTTCATGTCCGTTTGATAAAAGACAATGAACTAAAAATAAAGAAGCTTATGAAGGCTGAAAATCTGAGTCACAAAGCTGCAAAAAATTTTATTGACAGAGAAGAAGGTGATTTAAAGGCTTATATCAAACAATACTTTAACGAGGACTGGAATGCTGCTCACCTTTATGATCTAATTATAGATATGGGGAAAATATCGGTTAAAAAGGCCGTTGACATGATATGTGACAACGTGAAGCATAAAACCGAATAATCAAATTTAAGTATCACCTTCCACAGCAAAAGAGCAGGACAGTAAACATTTCTTTAAGGCAACTAAAAAGATTAACAATTTTGGGTGCATTTCTCTCGACGTGAATACATCGCCGATTCAGCCTAAAGAGAAAAAGAAATAATGCCTTTAAACCGTAACAAGTACATGGCATCCACCCGGGAACTGGTTGCCGACCAAATTTTTAGACCCTTCCAGCGATTTTTCAGAAAAGAAGTTGCCAGCAGTATATTGCTCATTGCCGCAACGATCATGGCGCTGATTTGGACCAATTCCACCATCGGGGAAACCTATCACAGGTTTTGGCATACCGAAGTTTCCTTTGCCTTCGGACATTTTCATATCAGCAAAACACTCGTTCACTGGATCAATGACGGTTTCATGTCTTTGTTCTTTTTTACGGTGGGTCTCGAGATCAAACGCGAAATTCTCGTAGGAGAACTCGCGACCCCCAAAAAGGCTTTGCTGCCGGTGATTGCCGCCTTGGGAGGGATGATTGTACCCGGCCTTATTTATGCTGCACTTAATGTCGGATTACCCACCATAAGCGGATGGGGAGTTCCCGTTGCAACGGATATCGCCTTTGCTTTAGGGGCTGTGGCCGTATTCGGCCGCAGACTGCCGGTGGGCCTGAGGATCTTTCTGGCAGCCTTCGCCATTGCCGACGACCTGGGTGCGGTCGTCATTATCGCAATCTTCTATACCAAGGAAATCGTCTGGTCTTATCTTATCATCTGCCTGTTGTTGATTTTCGGACTTGCCGTTGCAAACTTTTTCTGGATTCGACAGACACTCATATATGCCATTCTGGGACTTGCCGTCTGGTTTTTTGTTCTGGGATCCGGCGTTCATCCCACCATCGCCGGTGTGATCGTTTCTCTTTTTGTACCGGCCCGGGGACGGTATGATACCGATAATTTTTTGCAAAACGTAAGGAAAATAACGGAAAAGTTTGAATGTGAGGAACAAAGTTGTGGTTATTCAATCCTTTTGAATCAGGAACACATGGATGCCGTTCAAGCGCTGGAAATGGCCTGTCATGATGTGGAAACACCCCTTCAGCGGTTGATGCACGCCCTGCATCCATGGGTTGCACTTTTAATTCTGCCTTTTTTTGCCTTAGGGAATACCGGTTTGACCTTTCA
>JAQBBE010000032.1:0-13063 GCA_032126435.1 Desulfobacterales bacterium
CGGCCTTGGATTCGATTCGGTATTCCCTGACATAGGACCTGTCTGATTTGAGTGCCCGGATAAAAATCTCTTTGGCATTTACAACATCTTCATTTAAAATAAGATCTTTCCACTTAAGTCTCCCGAGATTAAATTCATCGACCGAATATCCTGTCAGTAGTTCAATTTTTGAATCAAAGAATTCAACCGACCAGTCATCGTGCCCTTGGTACACGATACTTGGAAGGTTCTTTACCAGCAATCTGTATTTTTCTTCGCTCTTCCGGAACGCTTCTTCAGCCTGCTCCCGGGAGATCGCTTCTTGTTCCAACTTTTTTACCTTTTGTACCAATTCCTTATAGGTCGGCTTATTGGCCATAAAATAATCTCCGGTTGTCTTTAAATGAAAAAGCCCTTACTGAAAGAAGTTTGCCATGTTTTAAGCGCCTTGGCAACCCGTCCCGACGGCGACGGGCCGGCGCCCGCTGCTGCACAGTTCAATGGTTTTGTAACACAATCTTACCTTGATATTCAAACGTTGTTGCGTGCTGTCCGAAACTCGCCGGAGGACCCCGGAGGTAAATGTTTGGGAATCGACAAAAAAATCGATCCGGATTTTTATTGGGGTTCAAAACAACGTCGAATCATTCGGCACGGCGGGAGGCGATGCCGCCCGCAGAAGCGTGGTTATGGGTTCATAAAAAGGGGTGCAAGAATCGGCACCCCTTTTCAGTCAGCTGCCGGCCGAATTTTATCCGGACCATCCGCAGCATCTTGCCGAACATCCTTTTTTCTATAACCCTCCAAAAGGCATCATACGTTTGACTCCGGAAAATGCCGTCGCTGTCGGAATTACACAATTTTCAGAGAACGTGTGTTCCGGCAAATCAGGAATCTTTATATTTGAAAGAAAGCGTCACTCTGGCACGATAGGATTCGATTTTTCCATCTTTAATGGTCATGTCGAGTTTTGATATTTCTGCGATTCTCAAATCTCTCAGCGTCTCGCTTGCTTTTAGCACCGCATTTTGAGCAGCTTTCTCCCAGGAAACATCACTCGTTCCAACCAGCTCGATGATCTTGTAAACGCTATTGCTCATGTTCTCCTCCTTGGGTTAAATGTTGTGTGTGACATATCTGTAACGCTAAACGAGTGGAAACCCGGCAAACAGTGTGTTTGCTCTGTAGTTGCATAAATAACCGGGTTTGAATCGATCGAGACGTTTTCAACTCCTTTTATTCGACATGATCTGGTATGGCGGATCTGTGAAGATGCCATAGAAACCGGTACGGCAAGATGACAAAAGGATGGTCCTCCATATCTGAAGAACCACCCCTCGGACAAGCGCAAGAAATTCAGCCTCCCGCGCCCTTCTTGAACTGCAACAGCTCGCCCGGTTGAATTTCGGGGATTCAACCGGACAAGCGCATTCCCCACAAGCTTGTTGAAGCAACGTTAGGGTTTACCCCGTGGAAACCGGTCTGTCCTTTCTGCTTAACCGGGGACTGGATCCCGACTCTACATCCCGGCCCTACAGGGCCGCGGAGACCGTCATTATCGATTTTTAATCAAAATATGTCCATAAGATGAAGGGTTCATTTTAATAGGGGAATATCCCGACCACCGGGAGTTTTTCCCGAGATACGAACCGTAACCAAAGAATTTTCCGGGTGCCTTTTATCTTTTTATTGTTGACATTTAAGGGGGTAGCGATAGAGGAATAGAGCGGATATTTTATAAAAAATTAGGAATTCCCTATGGACATTGAAAATGAAAAAATGTTCGACCATGGAGACGCCCAATGCCCGGCATGAAAATGCTCACAGAACTTATGCGGGAACTGGAACAAAAACTGGGGCTTTGTATGCGGTGCGGCATGTGCCAGGCGGTCTGTCCTCTGTTTTCGGAAACCGGCCTTGAACCAGACGTCGCCCGGGGTAAGCTGGCGCTCCTCGACGGGCTTTTGCAGGAAATGTTCAATGATCCCAAAGGCGTGTACGAACGTCTTAGCAGGTGTCTTCTTTGCGGATCATGCGCCGCCAATTGTCCCAGCGGTGTGAGCGTCCTGGAAATTTTTATCAAGGCCCGAGCGATTCTTACCGGTTTCATGGGGCTGTCACCGGCCAAAAAATTGATTTTAAGGGGGATGCTGTCCCACCCTGAAATTTTTGACCGGATGGCGGCGTGGGGATCAAAATTTCAGAAAATTTTCACAAGACCGGCAAATGAACTGATCGGCACCTCCTGTGCCCGGTTTGTTTCTCCTTTGATAGGGAACCGGCATTTTACGCCGCTGGCCAAGATCCCTTTTCACCGTCGTATTCCATCTTTGAATACCAACAAAGGCCGTTCCGGCATTAAAGTGGCTTTTTACGTGGGGTGCCTTTTGGATAAAAGTTTTCCCCATATCGCCCAAGATGTTGTCGACGTTCTCCAACATCACGGTGTTGGAATTTTTATGCCCAAAGGGCAGGGTTGCTGCGGGATACCGGCAATCTCCTCAGGAGACACGGTGACCTTTAACCGTCTTGTCCGCCATAATCTGGAAATATTCGATACCGAAAAATTTGACTATCTGATAACATCCTGTGCCACCTGTACGTCGACGATAAAGAAAATATGGCCGATGATGGCGGATAAAAATTCCGGTTTTGTTAAAAGCAGAGTGGCGGCCATTGCTCAAAAAACCCTTGATATCCATCAGTTCCTGGTATCGAGGGTGGGACTGGAAAAACTTGAAGTCGCCGATGGAACCGATCCCGTGGATGTAACCTATCATGATCCATGTCATCTCAAAAAATCGCTGGGCGTATCTGCCGAACCCAGATCTCTCATTAATGCCAATCCGGCCTATCGGCTCATAGAAATGTCTGAATCCGACAGATGCTGCGGGCTGGGGGGTAGCTTTAATCTGGAGTATTATGATCTTTCGGCCCGTATCGGGAACGTAAAAATGGACCATATCCGAGCATCCGGATGTTCGATGGTTGCCACCGGATGTCCGGCCTGTATGCTCCAAATTTCGGATATGCTGTCCAAGTCCGGCGAGAAAATACGGATCAAACATCCCATAGAAATATACGCAGAGTTGTTGAGAAATTCGGATTAGCCCGGATCTTTCGAAAAGAGTGCCCTTTAGATTCCCCATTGGATGGACCTAAATTGAGCGTTTCAAATTGCGCCAGTGTATTATAAATTTAATATCTTTGGGATGTTATATTGTTAGAAAACATTAAACACCATCATCGACTCGGTAGATAGGAATCCAAACAAGATTGTCACAATTTGAAACCCTTCGGGCTTGCCGAGTTTACCGAATCTGCTGCGTTATGAGACAATTGCAGTAGCATACTACGGCTGCATGTCTCATGCCTTGCATCTTCGGCAAACTCAACAATCGCTCAACTTAGGATGGCGATAAAATTCCGGCCGATTCTATTTTATTGACAACCGGTATAAAGGTTGGGTAAAAGGTGATTTATGCCGGAGTGGTGAAAGTGGTAGACGCACGGGACTCAAAATCCCGCGGAGGCAACTCCATGTCGGTTCGATTCCGACCTCCGGCACCAGACTATAAGAGGGTTTAGCAAACATCCTGTTGCTAAGCCCTTTTCGTTTGGCACAGCCCATAAACAATTTTCAGACATTGAATATAATTTATTTTTTAAATAAACTTCTTGACATGTCACATTGTGCAAATATAAAATGAGCGGTACGTATGGAATGTTGCCATTCCATTCTCCTTTCAATCCTCTGTGAAACCCCTGGAAAACGCAACCCTTTCCAGGGGTTTTCCCTTTCCTCGAAAGCGCATCCTCAAACGGTATTGCCACTTTTGCACCCCTAATATTCCAGGCCCCACTCGATTCCCGGGCTTTTTTGATTGATTTCAAGAAAAAATTTTAATATTGATACGTTATGGCGCGAAAATCGTAAACTGCCGGACGAGATATCTTCCCCATAAATCCGAAATTTACAATGGAGTTGGAGAAAGCGTTGAGCCATCCATTTAAAAAACGAGAATATGCTTAAGAAAATCATATCCAGCGGACAAACCGAAGCAGAGCAGGCGGCGCTCGATGCAGCCATAAAATTGGGTGTCCTACATGGTGGGTGGATTCCAAAAAGAAAATTGACTGAAACCGGCGTGCTTCCACCAAAGTACAGACTTCAAGAAATGGACACCGACAAGTATTCTGAATGTATTGAACAGAATGTGATCGACTCGAAAGGCACCCTGATACTTTCATGCGGAAAGCCGACCGGCAATCTGGATTTTGCCCGGAAAATGACCTTGAAGCACAGACATCAACTGCTCGGTATCGATCTTGATCTAACAAATTTTATTGAGGCCGCTTCCCTTGTTCATGATTGGATTCAATTGAGGCACATCGATGCCCTGTACGTGACCGGATCCGGTGCAACCGTAAATCCTGATGTAGGGAATCACACAACGTTTATCGTTGAAAGTGCAATATTATTGAGCCTAATGAATGCCGCTTCGGGTTCTCATGTTGTCCATGATTTAGGAGGAGGATCATCCGGCAAACCTTTTGGCATACCCAAAACAGTGAACGAAGCCGTCGAAAAAATAATTTCAGAAATGTCGCTGCAAGACAGGGTAAAATTAGCGAACCTGAAAAGAGAGGATATGGAACCCTTCGGTATGACGTTCAGAATTTTTATTCGGAATCGGTTGTTTCAAAAAGGAGCGAATAGAGACTTGATCAAATCCTGTATCGCCGTTTCGGGAAACGATGATCTCAACGAAGGCGAGGCGGCCTTTGTGATTATAGGAAAGCTGTGGGAAAAATTAAAAGAAACGCATAAATTAAAAATTGTTAAATAAATAAGGGGTTGGGGAGGTTACACGGTTTGAAAAAAAGCATTATCCATGGAGCGATTTGACCAATAAAAACACCCCGACCCCTGAAATAAATAATTGTCAACGTCCTGTTCATAACCGGCAGGTGCTTTAATACCGGATTCGGAGGATTTTCACCATGGGAAACAAGGATATTGAACTCGGGAAAAATGAAGTCCGTGCCTTTCTTTTTGAAATAATCGATAGAATGTCCGAATCAGAGATGCGGCAGCTTTTAAAGGAACTCGAAGAAAGACAAAACAAGGAACGGAGATCGTGTCGTCGAAAAGGTTTCTCAACGATGGTCGATTATAACGTGGCGGATCGATATTATCGGGACTTTATTCAAGACATCAGCGAGCGGGGTGTATTCATCAAAACCACTGAAACATTTTCGAAAGGTCAAGAAACTTTGATGACCTTCATGTCTCCGGATTATCAAAAACCCATTAAGATCAAGGGTGAAATTGTTCGGATCCACCCGGATGGTGTGGGTGTAGCGTTCAAAATAGAAAGTCAGGCGCTGAGGACGGCGTTAAAAAGCTTAATAAATATGATCCAGAGCGACTAGGACGCCGTTGCTAACGTTTCTGCTTCATTTTTCCCAAGGGGTAAACAAAATGGAGAAATTGCTCTTAAAAATATATTTCATTGATAGAAGATATATGAAATTTTGAACAAACTCCCCAAAAATATTCAAGCCTCTCCTCTATAAGTGGTAAATTACGATAAAGGGAATTCTAAATCGTGACGGATATCTTCATATGGACCCGTTTCGTTTTGCTGGCCGCCAGTGCACTGCTGCTGATCTGGGCCCTCATAAAGTTGAAATCGAACGGGAGTTCCGGTGTGGAACCGGCAATTCGAGAGGAGCTGCGTTTCGGTCGTGAAGAATCTGCTCAAGCAGCGAGGAATCTCAGGGAGGAAGTCTCTGCAGGTCAGAAGTTTTCGATGGATACGTTGGTAAAGACCATCGGTGAAATGCGTCGGTCACAAAGTGATCAACTGGGATCCATTGCCCAGCGAATCCAGGAACTGACGGCGTCGAATACGTCGGGGCTCGAGACCCTTCGAAGCACCATCGATGCACAATTAAAGCACCTTCAGGAGAGCAATGAAAAGAAACTCGATCAGATGCGGGAGACCGTTGATGAAAAATTGCAAAGTACCCTCGAAAAGCGGCTCGGCGAATCCTTCAAGCTTGTCAGCGAGCGCCTTGAGGCTGTTCAGCATGGGCTGGGTGAGATGCAGAATCTTGCCACAGGGGTGGGTGATCTAAAACGGATGCTCACGAATGTGAAAGCGCGTGGAACCTGGGGCGAAGTCCAGCTCAGTGCGCTTTTGGAGCAAGTCTTGACACCGGATCAATACGGAAAAAATGTGAATATCAAAGACGGGTCCCAGGAGAGCGTCGAATACGCCATCCGTCTTCCCGGGGGTGACGATGATCCTGAATCTTGTGTCTGGATGCCCATCGACTCAAAGTTTCCCCAGGAAGACTACTTGAGACTGGCGGAGTCCGCGGATGCTGCCGACGCAGAGGGCGTGCAGAAAGCGACTGCAGCCCTCATCCGTTCCATACACAACTCAGCCAAAGAAATCCGCGATAAGTATATCGACCCGCCAAAAACCACCGATTTTGCAATCATGTTTCTCCCAACCGAAGGCCTTTACGCAGAGGTCCTTCGGCAACCGGGCCAGGTAGAGAAGATTCAGCAGGATTACCGAGTTGTGATTGCCGGACCCACGACCCTGTCGGCAATTTTGAACAGTCTGCGGGTCGGTTTTCGTACATTGGCCATAGAGAAGCGGTCCAGTGAGGTTTGGAAGGTTCTGGCAGCTGTAAAGACGGAATTTGGAAGATTCGGGGATGTCCTGGGCAAGGTAAAGCGGCAGTTGAAAACGGCCTCAAGTACGATAACCCAGACCGAGGTGCGAACCCGAGCCATGGAGCGTAAGTTGCGTGCGGTGGAAGAACTCCCGGCAGAAGCGACAACTGAAGTCCTTGAATTGCCCGACTCTGGAATCGACGATACCCCAATGGAGTGAATTCACGCAATCGGGTTTTTATCTTCGGTTATAAAATCAAGGGGATAAGGATTTGTGAATTATAATTGCCAAGGGGACAACGATGCTTAAGATAAACAACAGTCCTTCATATGAAGTCCAGGCTTCGTACCGACTCGCTCCTTTTTTGCGCACATTTACGTATTTAGAAAGAAAACCCAGTCCCATGACCAGCCAGAACGTCAGCAGCGCTGCAACAATTGTCGGTGTGTTCATCGCTTAAATTGTCCCCGTCTTTTTCCCGTTGAAGATGTTGTATTTCGGGCCGCCATTTTAACCCGAAATTCTCATGCAGAACATCCAAAACAAAGGATCAGATATCGCTCACAAAAGACTTTCTACGAGTTTGTCAATTTCAAATGAACAATAATATAGAATTGAAGTGTTTTCAAGGACTTTATGGACAGATCATTTAATTGGACGTTCCATAAAGAAAGATTCCGGTCGTGGTGCATAAAGTTCAACTCCATGTTGAAATTTGTCCGGAAACCATGTTACCCTAAACTGGATACGCCGTGAGAACGGCCTCTAAAAAAACATTCTTATCTGCCAAACATGTCCGGTTTAAAGAAGGTAAAGAATGATATCGTCGAGTCTGTCTTTGTCTTATCTTTTTCGTGTTCCGCCTGAAAAACAAAACATTGAAATGATCGAAAGTTTTGTTGAAGACGAAACTGAAGCGGACGTATTGGACCCCGAAGCGTATGTCCGCTGCCGTCAATGCCTTAATATCATAACACATCCTGCTGAGCGCATCACCATCCAGGGGTCGCACCGGCATACCTTTGCCAATCCCCATGGAATTGTTTCTGAGATTGGGTGTTTTAGAACTGTCAAAGGGTGCGGTTATGTCGGTCCTTCTTCGGATGAGTTTAGCTGGTTTGCAGGCTATCGCTGGCGAATTGCCGTTTGCTTCCGGTGTTTGGTGCATCTCGGATGGCTTTTCGATTCGCCGGAAGCGGACAGTTTTCACGGGTTGATCCTCGATCGCATCCTCACCCGGTAGATTCCCGCGGGTTTAGCCTTACATCGGGATCATTTTAATCATATGAGGCTGAAATGAATGACCCCATTGCCGCTTTGATGTATCGTGTCAAGGCGCTGTCCCCCAACAACCGTGTCAAAAAAAGAAAAAGGCCGCAAATCCGGGCGAGTTCCTTTTGACATGAGAACGGCTTTATCCTATATTGATTATAATGATCTCGCTGTGAGGGATTGAACTGCAACCGCTCGCCCCTTTCAACGGGGCTGCAGAGAGCTTCAATTCCGGTTAATACATTTGGCAAGTGCTTGGGGTGCAAGTTCGTGGGAATCGACTTCACCGGGGAGGCATCCGCGACGTTCGCTCATTTGGGGTGTAAATTTGTCAACATTCTTCATGAGAATAAGGGCTAAAGAAAGGAGGGTTGTGCCATGAGAGTTGAAATAAACAAAATTTTTTGTGCCACCGATATTTCAGACTTTTCCAACCATGCTATCTCTTGGGGTATTGCTCTGGCCCGGGAGTTCAGAGCCAAGCTTTATGTCTGCCACGTGGTCGACTTCCCCACCAGCATCACATACGGAGATGGCCCCATATTTTTTATGGATCAGCAGGAGATGGCCATTGGTAACGCGCATAAGCAGCTCAAACAGTTAATCGGCGAGGCCCAGATTGAATGGGAGCCTCTGGTTACCATCGGTCATGCCGCCGATGAAATATCCCGTCTGGCGGAGGAAAAGGGTGCGGACCTGGCCATTTCAGCCACGCACGGCAGATCCGGTCTCAAACGACTGGTTCTCGGTTCTGTAACCGAACGTCTCATGCGCACGCTTCACTGTCCCTTGCTGATCGTTCGCGGTCCGGAGCATAATTTAAACATCCTTTCGGATCAAACGATACACTTCCCAAAAATTCTGGTGGGTTGTGATTTCTCTGAGGATTCTATTCTGGCATTTCAACACGGACTCAGCCTGGCTCAGGAGTTTCAATCCGAACTGCACCTGGTCCACGTGAAAGAGCCGTCTGTATATGTGGACTGGCTCAAAACGCCTGTAGAATATGAAAAAGATCTTGAAGATGATCTGCAGATCCGGATAAAAGACAGACTTAAAAAAATGGTTCCCCAAGAAGCCTGTAACTGGTGCATCCCGCAAACTGCGCTTTTGGAGGGTCAGCCGCATGAGGAACTGATCCGCTATGCTAAGGCAAATGAAGTCGCTTTGATTGTTCTGGGTGTGCGGGGGCAAGGTCTTGTGGAGAAACTGTTTGTGGGATCCACGACGGATCGGGTCGCACGTCAGACGCCGTGTCCGGTTCTCTCAGTGTGTCCGAAAGGTTAGCACACACATTCTTAAAACCAATGACGTGGTTAACCGGATATTTCAAAAGTTCTCCATGGCGCTGGGTGTATTCAAAAGACCCGATGACGCCTTGAAGCTGGGGCGCCAGCACATTTTTCTGGAGGTATTATGATAAAATTACCGCTGATCCACAAGCCCCTGCCCGGCCCAAAAGCACGCAAACTGATCGATCAGGATCGGACTTACGTCTCTCCTTCCTATACGCGTTATTATCCTCTGGTGGTTGAAAAAGCCAAGGGCCTTTGGGTTCACGACGTGGACGGCAATATATTTCTGGATTTTACCGCCGGCATCGCTGTTTGCGCCACGGGGCATTGTCATCCCCGGGTGGTCAAGGCTGTCAAAGAGCAGGCCGACCGCCTGTTGCACATGTCCGGGACCGATTTTTACTATAGAGCCCAGATTGCCCTTGCAAAAAAGCTTTCGAGCCTAACTCCGGGAAAAGGCGGGAAAAAGGTTTTTTTTGGGAATTCAGGCGCAGAAGCGGTTGAGGCCGCATTCAAACTGGCCCGATGGCATACGCGGCGTGAATTGAATCTGGCCTTTTACGGGGCTTTTCATGGGCGGACAATGGGGGCACTGTCCCTTACGGCCAGTAGGATCATCCAGAAAAAACACTACAACCCGTTGGTTCCGGGAATCACGCATATTCCATATGCCTATTGCTATCGGTGCCCCTATAATCTCCGGTATCCCGAGTGCGAACTGGGATGTGTCCAATGGGTTGAAGATACCCTTTTCCGAACAACCATACCCCCCGAAGAGGTTGCCGCCATTTTCGTGGAACCGATCCAGGGAGAAGGGGGGTATATCGTGCCGCCGCCTGAATTTCATAAGAAAATGAATAATATAGCGAAAAAATACGGCATCCTTTATGTGGCCGACGAAGTTCAGTCGGGCATGGGGCGTACGGGAAAAATGTTCGCAATGGAACATTTTGACGTCGATCCGGACATCATTGCTCTGGCCAAAGGGATCGCTTCGGGCATGCCTTTGGGGGCATTGATCGCAGGGACTGAGATTATGGATTGGGAAGCCGGCTCTCATGCGTCCACCTTCGGCGGCAATCCTGTTTCATGCCAAGCGGCGCTGGCGACTATTGAACTGCTTGAAGAAGGACTTATGAAAAATGCTGCCGATCAGGGGGACTATCTTATGGCAGGACTCCGAGAACTGCAACAATCGTACGAATGCATGGGTGATGTCCGGGGCAAAGGGCTGATGGTGGGGGTGGAGTTCGTCAAAGACCGTGAAACCAAAGAACCTGCCAGAACGTGGCGGAACGAAATTATTCAAAACGCTTTTCACAAAGGGCTGCTGCTATTAGGGTGCGGTGAAAACACCATCCGGTTTTCTCCCCCCCTGACGGTAACTGCCGGAGAGATCGATACCTGCCTGTCCATTTTCGATAATGCTGTAAGGGAGATAGCGGGATGAGGGTTATTCGGATGTCGAATCGGAAGCGGCTTCCGCCCGTTGGTAGAAGGAAAGGTCCCAGGCCCCTGTTTCCGGGTCATGGCGAAGAATGTAAACGGCATTGTCATCTCCATGAACCTTGAAGTATCGGTGGTTGGGCGACAACCATCGATCCTGAACGTCCTTGACCTCTATTTTTCTGTTTCCCATAAAGATTCTCCGGGGGGTTTCTTCTCCCCGATACCCGGCATAGCATTCCACTCTAATTTCCATCCTGTGCTCCCAATGGTCCCAAAGCTTTGAGTTAAACGTAATTTGTCAACTTATGTCTTTCTTTCAAGACAGTAAAGCTATTTTTGTCCATGGAACAATTTTTTTAATACCCCGTCCCCTTGGGACGGGGTCAGCGGGGAGCTTCATCCCAATATTTTGAAAAATTTCTGTTGCATAACAGCCTAACGATGCATAAACAGCAAGGGGGGTATTGAAAAAATCATGAAAAATCGACCTGTTGTTTAAACAGCGTCAGGGTCGACGCATCAATTTTGCAGCGGAGTTCATTTGTGTCCCGTCAATCAAACACTTCGACTCCGGGCCGGGACAGTTCCGGTCTGGTCTGGAAAGTCTGCGTAGCAACGTTATGCCGACTGGCCCTCAATTCTGCACGGCGGTTTGCCTATCCGTTTGCGCCGGCGCTGAGCCGTGGGCTGGGAGTGCCGCTGACCGCCATTACGTCCGTCATCGCAGCGAGTCAGTCCACGGCGCTGCTCGGCATGTTCTTTGGTCCTTTTGCCGACCATTTAGGGTATCGTTTGATGATGCTGGTCGGACTGGGTATGCTGGTGGCAGGAATGTTCGCCGGGGGTTTTTTCCCGTTCTACGGTGTTGTTCTGGTGTCGCTATTTATCGCCGGTCTTGGAAAAAGTGTTTTTGACCCGGCGTTACAGGCGTATGTCAGCGAAAGGGTCCCCTTTCACCGGAGAGGCTTGATCATCGGCGTACTCGAGTTCAGCTGGGCAGGCAGTACACTGGTGGGAATTCCGCTGATCGGCATCCTCATGGAGTATTTGGGCTGGCGAGCCCCTTTTTTCGCCATGGGCGGCGTCGGCGTGATCGGTATGTTGGCGTTGAGCATTCTGATACCCAAAGACGGGAAAAAGCGCATCAAGCATCAAGCTGCTTCCGGTTTATGGAATTCCTGGCGACGGTTGGGGCAGGAACGTGCTGCAATGGGGGCCGTTGGTTTTTCTTTTTTTGTCAGCGCAGCCAATGATAATCTTTTCGTCGTTTACGGTGCATGGCTGGAAAAGTCTTTTGATCTGAGCCTCGTGGCTCTGGGCCTGGGCACCGGTATCATCGGGGCTGCGGAGTTGTCAGGGGAGGGCTTGACCGCGGCTGTTTCCGACCGCCTGGGGCTGAAACGCTCCATAATCTTGGGGCTGTCCCTGTGTATGGCCAGTTATGGGGTTTTACCCCTGCTGGATCAGACCCTCCCCCAGGCGCTGGGGGGGCTGTTTCTTATTTTTATAACCTTTGAATTTACCATTGTCTCGGCGTTGTCACTCTGTACGGAGCTGCTTCCCGGATCTCGGGCGACAATGCTTTCGGCCTTTCTTGCGGCGGCCGGCACCGGGCGGGTGGTCGGCGCGCTGACCGGCGGGGTGGTCTGGTTAACCGGCGGGATCCTTTTGACCGCCATTGTTTCTGCCGGTGTGAGCGGTTTGGGCCTTGTGTCTTTGATCTGGGGACTGCGGGGGTGGCGTCGCGGGATGGATGAACCGGATAATTAACTTGATTACATTGGAATTTCTTTTTTTTGAGGGGAAAAATGTGTTATCAGTGTAACGGCTATTATGAAAAATCTTTATACCCATAACCTGAATGACGCTCTGAGAAAATTGAGAGACGATATTCCACGGATAGTCGACTTGCTGGGACTCGACCGCGGCAAGGAGACGGACACATGGGCCCATATTATCGACCAGAAGCTGCTGGTCCGGCTCTCACCGGATTTTCCCATAATGGCCACCATCTGCGGCGGCGGCTCTTCAGGAAAGTCGACGCTGTTCAACTCCATTGTGGGTGACCGGCTTTCACCGGTGGGCGGCAGCGCGGGGCTCAATCGCCGTGTTCTCGTGTCCGCCCACGAAGACATCCTCCGCCGGCCGGAGATTCTTCCCGCCCTGTTTGAACCCTTCGGGCATCGGCCCGCCCGACTTGAAAACCCGCAGGACCTCACCCTGTCGGGTCCTCCGCTCTATGTATTAAACGATGCGGTTCCCAGGAATCTGGTTCTCATGGACACACCGGACTTTGATACCGGTGCCAAAGGCGTATACATCAACCGGGATGTTACCCGGCAAGCCCTGGAAGCATCCGATATTTTGGTATAT
>JAQBBE010000033.1:0-9180 GCA_032126435.1 Desulfobacterales bacterium
GTCGGCCGGTCCTGAAGCGCCTGTTGTTATCAGCGGAGCGGCCATTGGTTCAAACATCGCCAAATATTTTTCGTTAAACGATCGACAGCGGGTGACCTTGGTCGGTTGCGGTGCCGCCGGCGCAATATCCTCCATCTTCAATGCCCCGATTGCCGGAATGGTCTTTGCCATTGAAGTGAGTGTCGGAGAATGGAAATCCGTAAATCTTGTCCCCATTGCCATTGCTGCGGTGGCAGGGACCGAAAGCAGTCGTCTTCTTCAGGGGAACCAGATCCCTTTCAGCCATTACCTGTTCAAAATCGATCTGCTGAATGTCTTTGCCTGTCTCGGTTTAGCCGCACTGTCGGCAGCGGCAACTATTCTGCTTACCCGAATGCTCAGGTCCATGCATACCCTATCACACAAGCTTTCAGGCCCGCTATGGCTGCGGGCCGCCATCGGCGGATGTGCGGTGGGGATCATCGGCCTTTTTCTCCCGGTTGTCCTGGGTGAAGGATATCATGCGGTGGAAGCCCTGATTGAAGGACGGTTCTCCCAGGGGCTTGTGTTTGTGGCACTGGCTTCATTTGCCAAGATTGCGGCCACCGCTTTGACCCTGGGTTGGGGAGGGTCCGGTGGAATATTCGCCCCCTGTCTGGTTATCGGAAGCCTTGTGGGGGTGACGTATCATCATTTTCTTTCGTTGCTCTGGCCTTCGGCGTTATGGGCCAACGAAGGCTACTATGCTTTGTTGGGAATGGCAGGGCTTATCAGCGGAATGCTCCAGGCGCCTTTGACCGGAATTTTTCTTATTATCGAAATTACAGGGGGATATGAAGTCATTCTACCCCTGATCCTCGTGTCTGCTGTTACGACAACGCTGTGCCATTACATTGAACCGGCATCCTATTATCTCAAGGATCTTGTTGAGCACGGGCATCTATTAAGGCCCGGTACCGACGCCCGGGTTCTATCAGACCTGAACGTTCCGGAGCTTATTGAAAGGGACTGCATTATCGTAAAACACAATATGCTGCTTCGGGATTTTGTTCATATCGTTCAAAAATCCCACCGGAACTATTTCCCGGTGGAGGATGATAAGACCGGCAATTTTCTGGGAATCATCCATTTGGATGATATTCGACCCTACCTTTTTAATCCGGTAATGTATGATGCCGTTTTTTTGGGACAGATTATGAATACCCATGTTGAGGTGGTTCATCCTGACGACGATTTGTTAGAAGTGCTTCGCAAAATGGATATTAAAGGCCTGTTTTCCATGCCGGTCGTCATGAACAACAGGTTTGTCGGTCTGATTTCAAAGGCGACAATCCTGGATCAATATCGAAAGGAGCTTATGGTTCAGACCAGCCATTGATTGCGACAGACGTTTGTTCGCCGGTTATAAAGTGAGCTCAAGCTAAAGAAATGACAGAAAGGAGAGGCAAATGGATCGTCAACTGCTACATATTTTTCGAAATACTCCCATGGGAAGAGAAACGCTCCTGCAATCGGTCTATTTTTGTAAAAAAGTTGGTGCTTCTCCGGTGATCTACGTTCCAAAGTCCACCAAATTTTTGATGTATTTTGAAAACGATGTGGTTCAGATAGACCTTGACAGCTCATATCTCACCGCCCCGGATACTGCCATCGCGCACGCCACCGAATTGGTCGAGCAGGGAGAGTTGAATGTTAGATTTCTGGAACCGAAACATTACACCGCTTCAACCCTTCCTGATATACCGACAACTTTTGATTACATGTGCTGCCCCCGAAGTGTCAGTGATTTAACTTCAAAGATCGGTCTGGGATACATCGGCCCCAGGGTCAGACGTATTGTAAGGTCCGCTCGATTTCCGGTTCTCATCACAAGCCCTGTGTTTAAAGCGTGGAAAAGTATCGCGGTATTCTTCGGCGGTTCAGCCAATGCGGTCAATGCACTCAGGCTGGGATTTCATATCAGCAGAATTTCCGGCATGCCGCTGGATGTTTTTACGCAGGTGGAAAATAGCTCTCCGGAATCGTACCGACAGGTTGTCAAGGATGAAAATCTCGAGGAAGAAATGGACCGTTTTGTCAACGACTGGCATTTTTTTGAAAACAAAGTCTTTGAAGAAAACCTTTATGATGTGCCCCATGATGCCCTCGTGGTTCTGGGTGCCTTCGGGCACGGCGTAATTCGGAACTTTGTTTTTGGGAGCAAAATGGAAAGAATACAGTCCACAGTTTCAAACAGTCTATTGATGGCAGGGCCCAACTTTACGGCAACCCGCTGATCCGAAATTTTCATGAAGAAATTCAACTAGTTTATGGGAAAACATAATCTTCTGGTCATCCACCACGGTGCATTGGGTGATGTTGTCGCGACGTTTCCCGCCCTTTTAAAACTGAAAAAAAAATATGGCCGATTGGAAATGCTCTGTGAGAACAAGATCGGTCAACTTGCCCGGTTTCTTGATATCGTAGATCATCATTTCCCCATTGAGGCTGCGGCCTTTGCGACCCTTTACTCGAGCCGAGTCGATCCGGTTGTTAAAAACATTCTGCTCGGATATGATAAAATTGTCCTTTTTTCACGCGCCCGTGATCTTCAAAACGTCCTATTTTCAATTACGGATAAAGCGGTGTGTCGCATCCAGCCGCAACCGGATATTGATCAAAAGATTCATGTCACCGAACATGCTTTATCCAATCTTGTCAGATGCGGGTTTCTTGAAAAAACGGATGTAGATACCGGTTTCATTTCATCTTCAGCCGTGCATCCTGATCGAAGAGATCCGAACTTTGACAGATCAAGAATTTTGATTCATCCCGGATCAGGGAGCCGGAAAAAATGCTGGCCGGTTTCCAATTTTGTCAGAATCGCTCGATCACTCCGGGCAAGGGGCCAGCGGCCGGAGTTTATTCTCGGTCCTGCAGAATATGATCTGGCCGAAATTTTGACACGGCAGTTTTTCCAGCAGGACGAATACAGCGGTAAAGTATATCGGATGGACAATCTCACGGAGATTGCCTTGCGACTCAAAGCAAGCGGCGGTTTTATCGGAAACGATTCGGGTATCAGCCATCTTTCGGCATTTCTGGGTCTTCCCACAGTGGCTGTTTTCGGGCCTTCTGATCCCCAAAGATGGCGACCGGTGGGTCGTAATGTGGCCATCGTTCGGCCGGAGCTGGATTGCAGTCCCTGTTTTGGAACAGACCGGGACGGGTGCGGAAAAATGGAATGCTTGAGCAGGACATCTTCTGAGGATGTCTTGAAGGCATTTTACAGCCTTGCCGGTTGCCCTGCGCCTGTCCCATGAAATTTTATGATGAATTTTCGGGTGGTCGTTGACTCCTTTGTTGGGATTTATCCGTCATCCCGTTTATGTTTTTTCTTTCCCCATTTTTTGGTCTGCCCCGGAGGATATTTGCGCTTGTGCTCTTTATAATGCGTGTAGGGCTTATCGGAATCCATCTCGATGCTCACATACCCACTCTGCTCCACATGAAGGCCTTGAGGCAGCGATACGTCCATTCTCCAGTTGTCACCCTTCAGATAAAAATATAAATTTCGATACGTATCATAATACACGCTGCAGGAAGGGTAGTAGCGATAGTGGTGTTTTGCACGATATCCATGGGCCGGTGCATGCGGCGGCGGCCCGCCGTTGGTCTTTTTTACTTCATAGGGATGGTCGTATCCGGTACCATTGTCCCATTCGTAACTGACGCCGCCGCCGGTGGTTCTGCAGGAGGTCAGAAAAAATAGACACAAAGACACCATTAAAAAAAACAACGCTTTTTCCAGGATCTTGAAATTCATATCGATTCTCCATTGATCAATTTTGATGAACTCGGAAAAATGTATTCAGAGGCTGTCAATTCTTAAGCAAGATGTGTACCAGATGGGCGCGAATGGAAATAGTTCCATAAAACCATCGGGTTAAGCAAGTGATAGCGGTGTGGGGGTGACAACGGGGTGACAAATATTGTCAAAGCAGGTGTCAAAAGATGTGTGTTTCGGATCTAATCCGTGTTTTGAACCCTAGAAATATGTTTAAAGTAACCGTCTACAATTTTCAGAGGATCTATTTGCAGAACTTCCGCATAGAGTTTTAAAAAATTTCTTAAATATGTGTCAGGGGGGAGACTCTCCAGCCGATTTTCTTCAATGGCGTTTAAAACCGAAACACTTATTCTCGTGAGGGAATGGATTTCGTGAATTTCAACGCCCAGCGCTTCTCTCAGTTTTTTTAAATCCTTTCCAGAAACAGACGATTTAGAAAGAATTTCGTCTGAAAGTTGTTTCTCTTCGTCCGCCTGGATATTTTTTGTCGCGTCGGCTGCTAATTGATCATCGTTTGCTGCTTTGCCGGGGTGAAATACGGGGTCAGATTTTTTTTGACTTTGACCGGAGATAAACGTCGTGTCGGATTGTCCTGAGTCCACCAGTATTCTATCGTAGGCGGCTCTCTGATTTCCATCGATGAGGGTTAAAAAAGCCGCTTCGATGATTTTTAATATTTTTTCCCGTTCATCCGTTGAAAACAAAGAATAGGTTACCAGAGAATCTTCGCTATAAATCGACACTGCATCCCTATAGGCCTGTTTAATCTCCAAAAAAGACGAATTTTCCGGAATTTTTAAAATTTCGTAGTAATTTAATCCGTCAAAATATTTCATGATATTTCTTTTGGCAATGATGTCGGCCTTCGATTTCCGGTAATCTTTTCCGCGATTTTTTCCAGATCGCTGGAAGATTGCGTGTGGGGATATTTATGAACATATAGTGTTTTCGAATACACTGCATCATGAATTTGTCCATCATAGCGGATATTTCCAACGAACTGAAAATTAGAATAAAAATGCCGGTTACATACGGTCTCGATTTTATTACCAAGGGTTGAATCCATATTTTTTCGGAACTGATTTAAAATCAGCTTGAATTTAAAATCACTTAATTTGTTTTTCAGATCAATGACTTTTTCCGGATGATATTTTGAGACGATTTTTAGGATATCATGGGTGCCCGCAGTTGCGCTGGACATCTCGGTGACAGCATCCTTGACCGCCGAATGAAATTCGGAACGCTTTAACGTCTGTTTTAATATTCTAAAATAGACGGCGTTAATAAAACGGAAAAAATTTTCGATGGATGTGGGTTCGGGGGTACCTATCAGAATCCCTTCCTTGGAAGTTAAGAAAAAATCGAGGGTGTTGAAGTTTGTCCCCGTCCCCAGGTCGAGCAAAATATAGTCGAAAGGAAGTTTTTGAATCGCGCTGATTATTTTTAATTTATGCGCATGCAACAGATTTGCGATTTCCATGGAACAATGGAACGAGCTGATAAAAAAAAGATTCGGGATCATGGTGGGAACGGCCACACTTTCAAGTCCTCTCACCGTTTTATCTATATAGTGATTCAAACCGAGTTTCGGACTTTTCATTCCCAAAAGGGTATGGAGGTTTGAAGCGCCCAGATCCAAATCGATCACCACGACGTTATGGCCCCATTTGGCGATTAATGCGCCGAGACTGGCCGCAATAAAACTCTTTCCAACTCCGCCTTTTCCTCCGCCGATGGGATATATTTCCGTCATTGGGGATTTAACTCCGGGTTATGGGCCTTCATGAACAATGACAGTCTGGTAATCGAGCATCAATATTTATTTTTTTTGAACAGGGACAGTATGGGGCGGTCTATGCATCGACCGGATTTTATAGTATAAATCGAACAGGCGCACGGCGATGATGGCCACGATAAGTCTGGGTACCCAGAGCCAGAAGGCACTGAGCCCCAGCGATAAAAAGAGTGCCGGATCCTCAATCATGGAATGATTGATTCCGATGGAAAGATGAAGCTTTTCAAGTTGTTCCTTTGTAATATACGCCTCTTTAGCTTCTTCTACAATCACTGCGCCACCGTAGGCGAGTCCAAAGGCGATTGCGGTCAGCCATAAAATGCCTGCCCGTTGATCGAGTCCCATGGTCTTTAAAAGTGGGCTCAAAACTTTAACGATATGAGGAATCAAATTGAAAATTTTCATCATTTCAAGAAGAATCATGATGACCATGATAATCACAAATATCTTTAGACTGAGATATAAGGTCGCTATTAACCAGTTTTTCATCAGGGGTATAAACGCCGGTTGAACTGCCACAGGAGTTCCTTTTGCCACAACCAGTGCGGGTTCAGGCCCGAGAAATCTGGAGACGATCATTACCGTTACAACGGAAGCTGCCAGGCGAAAGAGGGTCGCTTTAAAGGGTTTCAGTCCGGACTGGCTTTGAATAATTCCTTCCTGGATAAGATTGTGTGAAATGAGAAGAAAAATAGCGATCAATGTCATTTCATTGGTGGTTAAGGGGAGTACCGCCATGGCAGCGATGCCGCCGTAAATGCCTGTAAGCATTCCGACAATCAGTGGAAGGGCGGCGATGGGGGAAAGACTCAGAAGGTTCATGCAGGGTTCAAGGATAAAATTTATTTTGTTTATCCAGCCGCTGTATTCAAGAAGGACCGTCAGAAAGGATATGGGCACGATTATTTTGAGCATCCAGACAAATCCGTGCCATCCTTTTTGGGTGCCGGTTTTAAGTCCATATGTGAGCTTATTTTGTATAGGGTTCATGTTTTAAAGTTCCACAGAAAAGTTTTTTTAACGATTTAAAGCAATATTGACATGTTGGCAAGCCTTAACTTCTCATATTTTTGGGATTGCAGGCAACGCGGTCATAAATGAGGTTCCGGAGTTTTTGTCGGAGAACCGAGTAAGAGAAACAGCGTTTGGCAATTTCGTAGTTCGTATCGACCATTTTTTTACAAAATTCAGGGTTTTCAAGAACCGTCCTGGCCATGCGAACAGTATCTTCTGACACAAACCCGTCGATTTCCACCGCAAGAAACCCTTTTGGCTCGATGTCAAATATATAGATTGAATATTTGTTTACGACGATGGGTTTTTTAAAGTAGACGGCTTCTAAAAAGGCATTGCCGAACCCTTCAAAAGTCGAGGGATACGTGACCAGATCGGCATGGGGATAAATGTCGTTCAGTGTGTAAATTTTTTTCCCTGTCCGGGTACGCCCTCTCCGCTCATTGATAATATCCGAAACAAACACCGTGTTAACATTTAAAAGCCTTGAATATTCTTTGACACGTTGTTCATAATCATAACCTTCATCCCCGGAAGCGTGTGAAATGACCAGCTTGGCTTTTTTCCCCAGCCGGTGGACGAGCTCTATGGCATGTTCGATCCCTTTGCGCTTTACGACCCGGGTCGGCTGGAGAATCAGGAGTTCATCATCTTCCACACCGAGCGCTTTTCGTACGTCTGATGCATAATCATCCACCGGAGGCGGCGGATTCTCAAAGTCCATGACATTGGGAATAATGGTCGCGGAAATACCGGTTCTGAGGCTCAGCTGATTGTCTCCGGAAGAGTTTATGGTCACATGCTGTATGGATGGAAGATGCGGCGGAAAGGCCATGTTTAAATACTCCCAGACCGAGTTTGTCAGAAACTGCTGTCGCTCCCAGAAAAAATCGTGATGGTGAGCGATTGTCGGTATTCCCGTTTCGGATATAACCTCAGTAATGGCAAGACCGAGGGGAATATTTAACGGTATGGTCAGGGAATTTTCCGGAACCAAAAGATCGATGCCGAATTTTTCGATGAATGCGTAAAGTTCGTCCTTTAATCCTTCTTTAACCGTATGAATTTTTTGTGTAATTCGCCGATCTCGTTTGTGAATGCCAAAGCAGTTATTGTAAATATCTTTGATATCCGGATGGGTGAAATGCGCCGCTTCTACCAGATATGAGCATTCCGGAGGACGATCCAACTCACCGCCGAAGTAGAAACATGAAAATCCTTCCTTTTGAAAGACGTCCGCCCATTTAGCCGTTTCCAGGGAAACGCCGTCTGTCCCTGCAAAACGGGTTGAAATAAATCCGACACGATGTGTCAAGCCGCAAAATAGACATGTGTTCATCTGTTTCGCTCCGTTTCAGGTTTCGATTGTCTGATGTTTAACCGTTTTGTATTCAGTTCACTCATCTTTTGCTGAACGCATTTCTGAAATAACGACGTCATAAAAGTCTTTCTATCCCGAATTTTTTATGAAGAATTTCGGCTGTTTTTATATAAAACATAATTTCAGTCGGTTACAACGTGTAATGAGGGCAATTTATAGTGACACCCTAATTGATCGCAAACAAGCGTGTGAGACATACGGCCAAAAAGTTGTTACGCCGATCGATATGTGCAATATTTAGGCCAATTTATCAATCTGATTTTTTTAAAGTTTAGATAACTTTTTACTGAATCCTATGGGTCCGGTCCTGTTCGCGGGCAAAATTTCCCATATATTGCGGTATTTTTTTATTGACACACAATATACCTTATTGTAAACAATTAATAATTTCTGTCAACAGCCATATTTTTTCGCTTGTGACGTCTTGAAGAATTTTAAAAGATAAACATTCGTGGGAACACCCTTCGCACTCCCATGGGCGGGACTCGATGTGCTTTGTGGAAGACTTTTTCCGAGTCCGATCTTGACCGAATATTCACGGTTTCATATTCATGTTTATAAGTTGGTTTATATTAACCGATAAGGAGAAGGCATGGAAAATGCTGAAATGATCTTTGAAAGAAGGTCCCATGAACGGTTCCCGGTGAAGGAGGGCGGATATGCGCTGCTTAAGAACGGCGCTTCAAAGCTGGGTCAAATAAAAAACATCGGCAAGGGGGGGCTTGCCTTTATGTTCATCAACGGTGGGGAACAAATGCATGGAGCCCTTCTGCTGGACATATTTTTAAGCGGCCATGGTTTTTATCTGAAAGACATCCCCTGCAACAAGATTTCAGATATCCATGTAGAGAATAAGTTCCTTTTCAGTGATTTTAAAATGAGGCATCTGGGTGTTCAATTTCCCGAATTAAGTCACGACCAATCGAATCGGTTGGATACGTTTATTCAGAATTACACCATTTCTATATAAGTTCAAAGAATACAAAGAATATCCCTGTTATACGACACCCGTTCTTATTCCACGTTGCGAATCTTGCCGAAATATACATTTCATAAAAACCAAACCGCCAAACAAGGCCATCTTTTTCTTGATAATAACGGCCGCATAAGTTAAACACTAATAACGGCCGCAACCCGTTCAAAATATGAAAAATCGCTATTGCGCCGTTCTTTCTTGACGCT
>JAQBBE010000034.1:0-19789 GCA_032126435.1 Desulfobacterales bacterium
CGAATGACTGTTTGAAGGGCTTTAGCACGCGTTATCGCGAACCGAAGAAAATTATAACTTAAATAACTCAATGGGTTAATTTAGCAATAAATTATTCTAAATAACTCAGGCACGGTTCGGGCTTACGGGTGCTAAAGCACAAGTTTCATTCGGTTGGAAAGAGATATACGCCGTCGTGGAGCGTTCTCTCTCTATTGGGATTCAAAAGCGTTTGCCCTGCCGGTGTTTTTTATTGACATGGAAGAATCAGCGTATCATAATTAAAGCTCTTGAAATCTATACAATTTTTTCAAAACCCAAGTAATTAATAGTCACAGGATCATGCCGGCATTGCACAAAGATTTGAATAACAAGTTATTGCGAATTGTTGAGGAGACCGTTGCAGCCTATGGAATGCTAAAAGAAAAAGATTCCGTTGTCGTTGGTGTATCCGGAGGACCTGATTCAGTCGCCCTTCTCCATGTGCTGCGTGCATTGGCCGCCCGTTTTTCCCTTAAACTTGGTATTGCCCATCTAAATCACTGCCTCCGCCGGAACGACTCAGACAAGGAAGCTGCGTTTGTTGAAACCCTTTCAGACCGGTTGGGCCTGCCTTGCCATATTCATAAAGAGGATGTTCATGAATATCAGATTAAAAACAGGCTTTCACTGGAAGAAGCAGCCCGGCGCGTTCGATACACCTTTTTAAACAGAGTCGCGGAAACAAACCGATACAATAAAATTGCACTTGGACATCATTCTGACGATAATGCAGAACTTGTTTTGATGAATCTTTTCCGAGGAAGCGGTCCGCTGGGCCTTTCAGGTATACCGCCAGTAAGAGACGGGAAGATTATCCGGCCGTTGATAAAATTAAGCCGATCCGAAATCATCGATTTTTTAAATCAAAATAGATTGGAATGCGTTTCTGACGCATCCAACAGGGATACGAAATATTTAAGGAACAGAGTGCGCCACAAATTAATTCCGTTGTTAAAAACCGCTTATAATCCGAAGATTTCTGAAACACTAAACCGGCTTTCATCGATTATGCTTTCTGAAGAAGCGTGGATTGAAGATATAATTCACCCGCTTTTTGAAAAAAGCGTGTTAGACGTTCAGGATGATCGGATCACGGTCTCTGTCTCAATTCTTGATCGATTGCATACAGCAGCACAACGACGAATATTACGAAAAGCAATCTCAAAAATAAAGGGGAATTTACGGCGAATTAGTTTTGTCAACATAGACGCTGTGCTACACCTTTTGAAAAAAGGACCGACTTATGGGAGACTCGATCTTCCGGATCGTATCAGAATCCGACGAAGCGGAGACGTTCTATTGATTTCCCGAGAAAAAAGCGCATTACGTAATCTTGATGTGAAATCCGGCCATCCCAAACCGTTTGTTTTTGAATACAAAATAGCAAAACCCGAATCTATATTTATCAAAGAAATCGGCGCGCATTTAGAATTTACTGAAATGAGCACCGAAACCATGCCCGATGATTGTTGTGCTGGACAATACACCGGTTTTTTTGATAAAGACACCTTAAGTTTTCCGATGGTTCTGAGGAACTACCGGCCGGGAGACGTTTTTAGGCCAATGGGTATGGACGGAACGCAAAAGTTGAAAAAGTTCTTTATTGATAAAAAAGTCCCGAGAAATGAACGGATAAAATGCCCCATTCTGCTGAGCCGAAAGAAAATAATTTGGGTTGTCGGCCATAGAGCAGATGAATCTGTTAAAATGACGCCTTCAACCAGAAATGTACTGAAAGTGGAACTTTTTCTTGCCTAATCAATAATGATGATTAATATTAACGTATCATTAATTGTCTTTCAAGGGGGTTAAGTCTTTTGAATCCTTTCTATAAAAATCTGACTTTATGGATAGTCATCACGCTGATGATGATCATGCTTTATAACCTTTTCAATCAACAGCACATGGCAGAAACCAATATCAGCTATACTGAATTTCTTGCCATGGTTGATAATGAGCGCGTTTCTGATGTCGTTATACAGGGACAACAGCTCTTTGTTACGGACGTAAACCACACTCGCTTCAAAATATATGCACCCCAGGACAGCGATCTTATTAAAATCCTCCGGGAAAAAGGTGTTTCCATTAACGCTAAACCTGAAAGCGACTCCCCATGGTATATGTCAATACTGATTTCATGGTTCCCGATGATTGTACTTATCGGCGTATGGATATTTTTTATGCGTCAAATGCAATCTGGAGGCGGGAAAGCGATGTCTTTCGGCAAAAGTCGGGCCCGTTTGCAAACTGATCAATCGAAAAAGGTCACTTTTGAGGATGTTGCCGGCATCGATGAAGCCAAAGAAGAACTTGGAGAAATTATCGATTTTTTAAGAGAACCTAAGAAGTTTACCCGGCTTGGCGGAAGGATACCAAAAGGTGTGCTTCTGATGGGATCACCCGGCACAGGCAAAACCCTCCTTGCCCGTGCCATTGCAGGTGAAGCCGATGTTCCATTCTTTCATATCAGCGGTTCAGATTTCGTAGAAATGTTTGTCGGTGTTGGGGCATCGCGTGTCAGAGATCTATTTGTCCAGGGGAAAAAGAACGCCCCCTGCATAATTTTCATTGATGAAATCGATGCTGTTGGAAGGCACAGGGGTGCCGGACTCGGAGGAGGTCATGATGAGAGAGAACAGACGTTAAATCAACTTCTGGTAGAAATGGACGGGTTTGAATCGAATGAGGGTGTGATCCTTATATCCGCGACAAACCGTCCTGATGTACTTGACCCTGCGCTTTTACGTCCCGGCCGGTTTGATCGTCAGGTGGTTGTGCCCCTGCCGGATATTCTCGGCCGTGAAAAAATCCTTAAAGTTCACATGAAAAAAACACCGGTTGCGCCGGATGTCAATCCTCTCATACTGGCAAAGGGAACCCCCGGTTTCTCAGGTGCAGACTTGGAGAACCTCGTGAACGAAGCGGCCCTTTTGGGCGCCAAGAGAAACAAAGAAAAAATTGATATGACCGACCTGGAGGATGCCAAAGATAAAGTTTACATGGGACTGGAACGAAAGTCTAAGGTCGTCAGAGAGGAAGACAGAAAGACCACGGCATACCACGAAGGCGGACATTCCCTTGTTGCCCGTTTTCTGCCCGGAACTGATGCCGTCAACAAAATTACCATTATTCCCCGGGGCCGGGCCGCCGGTATCACATGGTTTTTGCCGGAAGAGAGCGATTTTAAATATAAAGATCAGCTTGAGAACGAATTGTCCGTTGCTTTTGGCGGGCGGGTGGCCGAAGAAGTCGTCTTTAAGCGCATCAGTACGGGCGCTGCCAACGACATTAAACAGGCAACCGATGTTGCACAGAAGATGATACGCAACTGGGGTATGAGTAATGTGATCGGCCCGCTGTCATATGCCAAAGAGGAAGAGCATATTTTTCTTGGCCGGGAGATTGCGCAGCACAGGGATTATTCTGAAGAAACAGCCAGAAAAATTGATGAAGAAATAAACAAGCTGGTCGAAGAAGCCTACAATCGTGCAAAGAACATTCTGGAAGAAAATTTAGATATTCTTCATGCCTTAGCCGACCTTCTGCTTGAAAAAGAGACGGTTTTGGGACGTGAGCTTGATGAACTCATACTCTCTATGAGACCGGGATTTAAATTTTCGTCAAAGACTTTAAAAGACGAAAAAACGGTTAAAGAGACTCAAACAGAAGTTGAATCAGATCAAACAGAACCCAAAGAAGAAACCGAAAGCGATCCGGCGGTGTCTTAACCCAAGCTTCACACCCTGTTTGGATTCATGGCATACACCTTTTTGATGCCCAGCGTTCCTTGACCCGGCAGCGACTCGACGGAACTCGTCGAAGTCTTGCCGGAGCAAAGCAAAGATTCCGATTCACCGGGGCCGAGGGATTAGCGATCGAATTGAAAATTGACATAATTTTTAATGAAAACATATCACCTTAAATGGGATAAGCACCGTCTGGTTCTCGGTCACCGCACGTGTATTATGGGGGTATTGAATGTAACGCCGGATTCATTCTCAGACGGGGGGATTTTTTTTTCATTCGAGGATGCAGTATATCAGGGCCAGAAGCTTTTTGAAGATGGCGCCGACATCCTCGACATCGGCGGGGAGTCCACACGACCATTTTCAGATCAGGTATCTGAAGAAGAAGAAATCCGGCGAGTTGTCCCCGTCATCGAACGGCTCGCAAACCGTATATCGATTCCAATTTCCATCGACACAAACAAAGCCAACGTGGCCAGGCAAGCCATTAACGCCGGGGCCTCAATGATAAACGACATATCGTCACTTCGCCTTGATTCGAAAATGGCGGATGTCGCGGTAGAATACGGGGTTCCTTTAATTTTGATGCATATGCTTGGAACCCCAAAAATGATGCAGATTGAACCCACATATGTTGACCCTATCACAGAAATCAAAGCGTTTCTTGAAAATGCAGTGGATCGCGCTGAAAATCAAGGGATTTCAAGATCAAAAGTCATCATCGATCCAGGAATCGGTTTCGGAAAAACCTTGGAGCATAATCTTTTATTAATTAAGCACTTGAAGGAATTTAAAACCCTGGATGTTCCAATAATGATCGGAACTTCGAGAAAGGCCTTTTTACGAAACATCCTTAAAGATCCATCGGTTGAAGATATCGATCCCCAATCGGCCATCATAGAGACCGGCAGCCAGGCTTCTGTTGCCGCCGCCGTCTTAAACGGTGCCCATATCGTCAGGGTCCACGATGTCGCCAATACACGTATCACTGTAAAAATTATTGACGCCATAAAAAATGCACAGAATACATCATAGGAATTTATAATATGCTCCTTGTCATTGATGTCGGCAACACAAATGCTGTCATCGGTGTTTACGATGGCAGTCATCTGATTCAAAACTGGCGGATCCGTACGGAAAGACGAACAACGGAAGATGAGTTTAACGTACTTGCTACCAACCTATTTGCAGGCAGCAATATCGATTCCAGCGATATCGACAAGACCATTATTTCCTGCGTCGTTCCACCCATGGTAACCATCCTGGATTCGTTCTGTCGAAAATATCTGGGCCATCCACCGCATTGGGTGGATGCCAGGTCCGCTCCAAAATTGCCAATCCGATATAAAAATCCATCAGAAGTGGGCGCAGACAGGATCGTCAACGCGGTTGCAGCATTTCATAAATTCCAAACCAGCCTCATCGTGATAGATTTTGGCACAGCAACAACGTTTGATGCTATTTCTGAGAAAGGGGAATATCTTGGGGGTGCAATCAGCCCCGGAATCATGATTTCTGCTGAAGCACTTTTCATAAAAGCTTCCAGACTTCCCCGGGTTGAAATTTTTGTTCCACCTGAAAGTGTGATTGGCAAAGATACCGCGAGCAGTATCAAGGCTGGAATTATTTTTGGATATGCAGGCCTGGTGGACGGGATGGTAAAGCGGATGAAGATGGAAATGGGCACGAATCCCCGTGTCATCGCCACAGGCGGTCTGGCAGACCTTATGTATCAGGTATCTGAGACGATCGAGGTTGTTGAGCCGGCCTTAACCTTGGAAGGGTTGCGGATCATCAGCAATAGTATGTAGACGCCGTTTTAAAACTTTCAATGCTGTTTTGCAGAAAGCTTTATTTGATGAACTCGTAAAAAGTCTTTTGTGAGCGATATCTGATCATTTGGGGATCCAGCGTTTCAAACGATGATGCGTAAAAAATTTCAAGCTGTTTGAGGAGCTTGCGACGAGTTCTTGAAATTTAGCAGCACCGCTTCAAACGCCCCCAAATGGTCACTGAGCGAGCAAAACGGACTTTTTACGAAACCGTCTTATTTAATCAAGCTCCATTGCTGCTTCGAGTTTTTTCATCTGTAAAATGATATCGTTTCTTTCTTCTTCGCTCAGATCTTCGCGCTGCAGACGCTGCCTGAGACTCAGGAGGATCATTTCGATCCGATAGTCGGCACAGGTATAGTTTGTCATGAGCGATTCGGATTATCCCGGATATTTCACCGATTAGATTCTGCCGGTTTTAATAAGGGACTGCTTGTAGACACGGTAGAAGTTTTCAAAATCGGTTTTCCCGCGTCTCAGGATTTTTTCTATTTCGTTTATATTCTTAAGGTTGATAATCAGGTTAACACTTTTATGAAAGGCCGCCATGTTGTCCATGGTCCTGAATCGGGTGGTGACGAGGGCCACAAAGATGTTCCGACGTATGGACATATTGATGCGATCCAGATACTTGAGAACGTTGTTCATGTTTGGATCCTGGGTGCCAAAGCGTTCGTTGAGAACGACCATATCGAAAACGTGAAATCGCATTTGTTTGAGAGCGTCTTTGGGAAGCTGGGGTGCCGTGGTATGATATCCCATGTTATACAATGCGGTTATGACTTTCGCTCGAACAGCCGAGTCGGGTTCGCACAAAAGGGCTGTCTCCACACCCTCTTCAACAAAATCAAACGGTTTATCCGAAGCATCATAGGTACCGGCGTCGACTTCATCGATGATTGCCTTTTCCACATCGGTGTTGGAAAATGAAGCGGTCATCCTATCGGATGAAGATCGTGTACCATCTCGGGAATCGACAAACACTTTGTTTTCACACTGGGGGCAGGTTAACGAAAAGGACTGTTCCTTTGGGACCTTTTTGTCCGGAATTTTAAACTTTGCCAGACACTTTTGACACACAACATCCATTATTTTTCCTTTATGGGGCGGCAATTGACAGAGGTTACAGCCTTTTAGATTATTTTCTCCAAGGCTTACCGTATTCATGGTCGACCTTCAGGTCCTCAATATCCGTCGTAGCCTCTCCCCGGGCGCCCTTAACCGCGTCGATGCCGCGGCCCACTTCACCTTTTCGAGAGCTGTAGCCCATGGCGGTCTCTTGGGTGATGAGACCCTGTTCGTACAATCCTACGATATCATCGTCAAAGGTGGTCATTCCGAATGCTTTTCCGGCCTGGATGATCTCATAAAAAGTTTTACCTTCGGATTCTCCGTGCAGGATTGTGTCTTTGACACGAAGGTTGGTGCGCATGATCTCAAAGGCCGCAATCCGTCCTCCGCCAACCTTGGGAAGCAGCCTCTGGCATACGATCCAGCGAACCATGTCAGCAAGCCGGGTACGTATTTGACTTTCTTCTTCCGGAGGGAACATCCCGAGGATACGGTTAATTGTCTGTCCGGCATCCACCGTGTGGAGGGTGCTTAGAACCAGATGGCCGGTCTCGGCAGCACTGAGCGCAATATCCAACGTTACCCGGTCGCGCATCTCTCCCACTAGAATCACTTTGGGAGCCTGTCGCAGGGCTGCTCTTAGGCCGCTGGAAAATGTGTCGAAATCCTCTCCCATCTCCCGCTGATTGAACGTGGCTTTTTTATGCGGATGATCAAACTCCACCGGATCTTCAAGCGTCACGACATGAACCGATCTGGCATCATTAATCTCGTTGAGGATGGCAGCCAGAGAGGTCGATTTTCCGCAGCCCGTGGCACCTGTGATCAGGATGAAGCCGTTCTTCTCCTCACCCATTTCTAAAAAGGAATCGGGGATGCCCAGTTCCTGGCAGGAAGGAATCTTGGTTGCAAGTTTCCGCAAGACAATGGAATAATTCCCTCGCTGAGAAAAAATGTTGATCCTGAAGCGAGCCTTGCCAGGAAGTTCATAGGAAGAATCACATGACCCCTCAAGCAAGAGGTTCTCGGTGAGCCGTCGGTTCTGGTTGATAAGATTGAAGGCGAAAATTTCAGCCTGAAAAGGGGTGATTTCATGAAACGGTGGGTCCATATCCACCGAGGCAAGTTCGCCGGAAGTCTCAACCTGGAATGGTTTTCCAACGGTAATATTCAGATCTGAAACATTGTCGTAGGCATCCAGCATTTTTGCCAAAATATGATCAATCTCCTGTTTTTTCACAATATATCCTCATAAGATTGTCATGCTTCGGTGAAGTCAACGGGCGGATTCTTTAAAAAAGGTCTGAATCTTCCCTTGTCATTGGCTTTGGCATAAGCGTCCTCAGACCCGATCCATCCTTTGTCAAGGAGTTCCATAATGGCATCATCCAAAAGCTGCATGCCGTATTTTCTCCCGGTCTGAATTACCGAAGGAATCTGGTGGGTTTTACCTTCGCGGATAAGATTTCGGGCCGCTGGAGTTGCAATCAATATCTCAAGGGCGGCGCAGAGCCCTTTTGTATCGACTCTTTTTATCAAGACCTGCGCGATAACCGCCCGAATTCCGTCGGCCAGTGTCGAACGGATCTGAGCCTGTTCACTTGAAGGGAACACCTCAATGATACGATCTATGGTTTTTGATGCGCTCATGGTATGCAAAGTGCCAAAAACAAGGTGACCGGTTGACGCGGCCTCTATGGCAAGCGATATGGTTTCAAGATCCCTCATTTCACCCACGAGAATGATGTCCGGGTCCTCTCGCAAAGCACCCCTTAACGCCGCGCCGAATGACCGGGTATGCATTCCAACTTCCCGGTGGTTTACAATGCAACTTTGGCTCTTGTGAACAAATTCGATGGGGTCTTCAATGGTAATGATATGATCCTTTCGGGTACGGTTTGCAACATCGATGATTGCGGCCAAGGTAGTCGATTTGCCGCTTCCGGTCGGTCCGGTTACCAGAACCAGACCTCTGGGGAGTGAGGCCAGTTTGGATATTACATTGGGAAGACCCAGCTGTTCGGCGGTCATTATCTTTTCAGGAATTTGTCTGAAAACCGCACCGACACCATTTTTCTGCATAAAGAAATTTGATCGATACCTGGCAATCCCGGGTATTTCATATCCGAAATCGATATCGCCTGTCTCCTCAAACTCCTTGATCTTGTGTTCCGGCGCAATTTCATAGAGCATGGCTTTCAGTGCATCATTTTCCATCACCTTATATTTAATCCGCTCCATTTCACCCCTTATTCGGAGTGCAGGCGGCAGGCCGGATACAAGGTGAAGATCTGAGGCACCTTGCTCATCCATCAATTTAAAAAACGCATCAATTTTTGCCATATCGTTCTATCCGTTTATTCAGATTGTCTGAACAGCTTTAGTTTGCCATCTTCCTCCTCCCTGATTCTGGTGTCTTCTTTTCCGATTTCAAGGAGTTTGGCATGGCTTTCAATAACTGAGCGAATCTGGACTTCGATCTGCATGCGTTGCCGTTTTAATTCAATAATATCTTCATGAAGCTGTGCCAGGCGGTTTTGCGCCCTATTAAGGATTTTTTCCGCCGTAACCTCTGCCTCGGCAACAACCAATTCCGCCGATTTCCTGGCGTTTTGCTTCATCTGTTCCAAAACTTTCTGGGAATTCAGCATCGCACGCTTAAAACTCTCCTCGCGCTCCCGATATCCCTGACCCTCGAGTTGAAGCCGTTTAATTTCTTTACGCAAGCGCTGATCTTCACTTTGTAACGATTCGAGGACATCCGCCATTTGTTCGAGGAATGTGTCCACCTCCCGGACATCAAAGCCTCTGAACCGTGTTTTAAACTGCCGTTGCTGAATATCAAGGGGTGTAATTTTCATGATGTATCACCTGTTTTCTTTGATTACATAAAATTTGCGGACAATCTCAAAAGGCTGTTGACGACAAAATTTTGCAGAAATATCACGCCAAGTATAACAATAATCGGAGAAAAATCGATACCGCCAAAGTTAACGGGGATTTTTTCGCGGATTCGGTATAGAACCGGTTCGGTCACATTATGAATAAACCGTACGATGGGATTATAAGGGTCTGGATTCACCCACGAAAGTACCGCCCGCGCGATAACGATCCACATATAAAACGTGAGAACATAACGAAGAATAACTGCGACAGCCATTAATAAATTGCCGATGATAAACATATTGAGAACGATCTTTCGTTTTTTTGATTAATGAATTAAAAAGACTGTAGTTCCTTGAAAAACGGATAATATTTCTTAAAAATTTAATTAGATATTAACAATAAGTCAAGATATTTCAGGCAAAATCGTTGACACACTAAATATTCAGACGATAAAAGACAGGGTAACATATTTACCCTTTGAAGATTTATGGGGTTCATTCGATTCTGTCCCAGGCGGCTCAAACACCGATCTGCCGCCCGCGGAAGCACCTGTTTTCGAATTGAACCCGCTGTTTCAATACACCGCAAACCGTATGCCAAGAATAATATAGGTTGAATAATTATAAATAGTTAAGGGGGAATTAAATTCATGTTAAAAGACAAAAAAATTGCTATTATCGGAACAGGGAATATGGGAGAAGCCCTTGTGAGCGGGCTCATTGCTTCGGAATCATCCAATCCCAAGAATATCATTTGCACAGATGTTCGGAAAGAGAAGCTTGAATCCGTCAAAGAAAAATACGGTGTGATCACACTGACAAACAACATCGAAGCAGTTGAAATTTCGGATATTGTTATCTACGCGGTCAAGCCCCAGATCATTGCCTCGGTATTGAAGGAAACAACATCTTGCCTGGACATGTCCAAGCTTATCATTTCTATTGCCGCCGGTGTTCCTCTGGCTGCCATAGCGTCGTGTCTAAAAAAAGAATTGCGCCTTATTCGCGTCATGCCCAACATTGCAGCATTTGTTAAAGAAAGTGCCTCGGTTATTGCGGCAGGAGATAATGCCACCGAAGAGGACATCGAACTTTCAATGGCGATCTTCAATTCCATGGGCAAAAGCATCTTCCTCAAAGAAAATAACCTCATGGACGCCGTCACCGGTTTAAGCGGCAGCGGGCCTGCCTACATTTTTCTGATTGTCGATGCATTGGCTGACGCCGGCGTAAAGGTAGGATTGGCACGGGAAGACGCCCTGTTTCTTTCAACCCAGACAGTTCTGGGTGCTGCAAAATTGTTGATGGAGACCAAAGAACATCCGGGCAGATTAAAAGATATGGTAACCTCTCCCGGGGGAACCGCAATTGCCGGAATTCATTCTCTGGAAAAAGGGGGACTCCGAACCACCCTTATCGATGCCGTTGAGGTCGCTACCCAGCGATCCAAGGAACTGGGTGAAATTGTAACCCGAAATTTTAAAAATAACGGTTGTCAATAAATTATAAAGGGCTGATATGATCATGGAATATAAAATGGAAACCATAAAAACTTTCTATTATGACAGACCTATTATAGAAAAAGGCTATGCCAACCAAACCCTTTTTATAGATATCTCTGTTCCGGACATTTCCGTTAAGCCTGTTGACGAAAAAATGAAAGAAGTATTCATCGGCGGTAAGGGATTTGATCTCTGGCTGCTCTGGCATGCGGTGAAAAGCACGACAAAGTGGACGGATCCGGATAATGCAATATGCATCGCATCGGGGCCTATGGGCGGAACCCTCCTATATCCGGGCTCCGGCAAAAGTATTGTGACCACTATTTCCCCTTTAACAGGTTCTGTAATAGACTCCAATGTCGGAGGATATTTCGGGCCTTACCTTAAATTTTCCGGGTTTGATGCCTTAGAAGTCAAAGGGAAAACCGAAAAGGATATCGTAATTCTAATTGATGGCATCGATGAAAAGGTGGAAATTTTAGAAACATCGGGGTTGCCGGACAACTCTTATGACCTTTCAACCATATTAACAGAGCACTTTGCACAGGGAAAACCCCGACATATTTCTGTTGTTTCCACAGGTCCGGGTGCAAAAAATACCCGGATGGGATGTCTCAACTTTACCTGGTATGATTTGAAACGAAAGCGGGCCCGATACAAGCAAGCCGGACGTGGCGGGATCGGCAGTGTCTTTGCCGACAAACGGATTAAAGCCATTGTGGCCCGATGGAATACCGTTAAAGTCGACACAAATAATCCCGCAGATGAGAATGCATTAAAAGGGGTTGCGAGAAAACACTCCAAAGAGATTGTTGAACTCGATCCCAAGCAGAACGAAATGGCAACCATCGGCACCACCCACCTTGTCACGATTATGAATGACTTTGATTTGCTGCCCACCCATAATTTTCAGTATGGAAAGCATCCGGAAGCAGACAATGTCGGCCAAGAGGTGTTCAGACGCATATTTGACACGGGTTATGATGGATGCTGGATGGGGTGCACGGTTGCCTGCTCCCATGGTGTCAAAGACTTTGTTCCGCTGACCGGACCCTACAAAGGGACCAAAGTTTTTGTAGACGGCCCTGAATACGAGACCATCGCCGGATGCGGATCAAATCTGGGAATATTTGATCCCCATACGATTGTTGAGATGAATTTTTATTGCGACGCCTATGGCCTTGACACGATTTCAGTGGGCACGAGCATCGCATTTGCCATGGAATGCTTTGAGATGGGCCTGATCGACGAAACCCATACCCGGGGAATCAATCTTTCATTCGGCAACCGGCCGGCGGCGCTTGAGATGGTTCACCAAATGGCTGAAGGCGACGGTTTTGGTTTAATCGTGGGGCAAGGCGTCCGCAAAATGAAGTCGATTTTTGCCAGAGACTATAAAGCGGATCCTCACATCATGCAGGATATCGGAATGGAAGCGAAGGGTTTGGAATTCTCAGAATATATGACCAAAGAATCCCTAGCCCAACAGGGTGGTTACGGCCTTGCCCTCAAGGGGCCGCAGCATGATGAAGCTTGGTTGATCTTTCTCGATATGGTGCACAATTTTATGCCGACCTTTGAGCAAAAGGCAGAAGCGCTCCACTGGTTCCCAATGTTTAGAACATGGTTCAGTTTATGTGGACTGTGTAAACTTCCCTGGAACGATATTGTACCTGAAGATAACAAAGACACCCCAGAGCCTGCAAAGGTTATGAAACACGTAGAGTGGTATGCTGAATATTACACCGCTGTTACTGGAAAAAAGACAACACCCGACGGAATTATTCGGATGAGTGAAGCGGTTTACAATTTCCAGCGCATTTTCAACCTCAAAATGGGTTTTGGGCAGCGGGATCATGACGACATTCCCTATCGAGCGGTGGGGCCGGTAAAACCGGTTGAATATGAATCACGGCGCGAGCGTTACGACAAAGAGCTTGTGGAGAAACATCAAGTCGATATCACAGGAATGGATACGGAAGAAAAAATTCGGCTGCTCCGAAAATTTCGCGAGGAACTTTATGAAAAACTCAAAGATGCCGTATATAAACGCCGAGGATGGACCGACAATGGAATTCCGACCCTTGAAACCGTAACTCGACTGGGTATCGATTTCCCGGATGTTCTGAAATTACTCAAGGCACATGGAATTGAATGATGTTCAGGGTTAACGGAAAGCAGCGGCCCTGGTATGAGGGAATGACCGTTGCGGATCTGTTTCGCGATCTAAACGATTCCCACCACTATGCGGTGGTACGCATCAACGACAAACACGTATCCAGGCCTTATTTTGAGAAGACGCTCATTCCGGATAATTCAGAGGTGTTTCTGATTCCCCTGATTGCAGGAGGGTAATTATACTTGAAGCGACACTATCTCCAAAAGGCTAACAAATTACTTTCACACAAATTGTATTTATAAATTATGTTCACTGAAACCATATCATTTCCCGCGGCATTTATCGCAGGGCTTCTCTCTTTTTTATCACCGTGCGTGCTGCCGCTGATTCCGGCATATTTTACATTTATTACGGGCTTCTCCCTGGAAGAGCTGACCCGAGATTGCAATTCAGAAATCAGAAAAAAAGTGTTTATTTCAACTTTTTTATTCGTTCTTGGATTTTCCCTGATCTTCATCCTTATGGGTGCTTCAGCCTCTTTCCTCGGCAGCTTGATGTACGAGTATAAAAAATCGATACGGATCATCGGCGGTGTTTTTATTATTCTTCTGGGGATTCATTTAACCGGTATAATCCGAATACCCGGCCTCGATTTTGAAAAGCGAATTACTATGGAAAAGAAGCCCATACATTTTTTCGGAACGCTTATCATCGGAATGGCCTTCGGCGCCGGATGGAGTCCCTGTATCGGGCCATTGCTAGGATCAATCCTTATTATTGCCGGCAGCCAGGAGACCGTATGGCAGGGAATTTTGCTCCTTGCCGTCTATTCAGCCGGATTGGCCCTACCTTTTATTGTCCTGTCAATTTTTATCAATTTCCTGTTGATTTTTATTAAAAAGGCATCAAAGGCGTTGAAATACGTCAATGCCATCGCAGGGATCCTGTTAATTATTGTGGGGATAATCCTTGTGAGCAATAAACTGTATTTATTTGTCAGCTGATTGGCTCCTTATGGGAAACTGTCTTTTCCGCCAAAATCTCCGCCAGGCCGCCTACTGAGGAGTTCATTAATTATTCGACATCGAGCAAACTCCCTTCATTGGCACGCACTCCATTGGTACATGGCTTCCAGCTTGGTTTTCGTTCGGGAACGACCTTGTGAGAAATTCGGGACGGTTATTTTGAAGATCGGCGGATATATCTTTTCATCAGCCGGACTGTGGTGGTAAGCAGGACCCATCCGCTCATTACAACAAGAAGAACTGCAACCCAATTTTCCTCTTGATATTTCACATTTTCATGTGCCACCGAAATCCCTGCAAAGCCAAATAAAAAAACGACGATCATGAAAATGATAACAAGGATACATGCGGTTTCAGAGTCATACCAAGGGATGAAAGATTTTCTAAATACAGGATTTTGTTCGATACGCATCATCGCACCGGGTCTTGATGAACTCGCAAAAAGTCTTTTACGTGTGAAATTGAATGTTTTGGCTCATTCGGAATTGTCGAGTGTAAAACCTGAAAGACATAAACCGGGCTAAGAGCATTTTGTAAAGCCGCAGAAATGGCAGATCATACAGCCCTCTTCAAAGCTGACTGTGTGGCTGCATTCCGGGCAGATTTCTCCAAGTAGGCTGTTACCGTATCTGCTTTTCTTGTAGGAGCCGTCTTTCAAATACCTTTTCTCAAGAATTCTGCCAATCGCATCCGGGATCGATAAAACCAGACCGCCATCTTGAAATACAGGATGTTCTCCACCGATACCTTTCAGCTGCTCTACGATATTTTCTACCTTTACCCCGGATCTTAAAGCTAGCGAAACGAGCCTGCCGATGGCTTCTGTTTTGGCGGTGGTGGATCTTCCTGATTTGCCGATGGTTGCAAACACTTCAAAGGGCTGCCCTTCATATTCAGTGACCGTGACGTAGAGCTGGCCCATGCCTGTTTTCATTCTGGAGGTAAACCCCTCCAGTGTTTCAGGCCGTTCTTTGACCGTAGCAGCCAAGGAGGCGAAAGGCGTATCCTTTCCGGTGTAAGAAAGGACCTGATTTTCCTTGCTCCCGTCTCTGTAAATGGTGACGCCTTTACAACCCAACTCGTAAGCCAGATCATAAATTTTTTGTACATCGTCTACGGTGGCATCGCGGGATAGGTTGACGGTCTTTGAAACAGCATTATCCGTGTAATTTTGAAAAGCAGCCTGCATACGGATATGCCATTCGGGAGCAATATCATGTGCGGTGACAAAGACCTCGCGAACATCTGTGGGTATTTCCTTTAAATGCTGAATGCCGCCATCCATGGCGATGGTATCCATCAACTCAGAACTATAAAAGTCTCTTTTTTTTGCTTCATTCTCAAAGTAAGGATTCACCTCCATGAGCTTGTCATTGTCCATAACGTTTCTGACAAAACTCAATGCGAACAGCGGTTCGACCCCGGAGGAGCAATCTGCTATGATACTTAATGTGCCGGTCGGCGCAATGGTGGTGGTCGCAGCATTTCGATAGGTACAGCCTTTTTTGTTTTGGAAAATGCTTTTATCGAAATTGGGGAAAACCCCTCTCTCCTCGGCCAGACATTTTGAAGCTTCATGAGATTCTTTTTGAATGAAACCCATCACTTCTTCAGCGATCTCAAGCGCCCTCTCCGAATTATAGGGGATTTTCAACTGAAAAAGCAGATCTGCAAACCCCATAACTCCAAGACCGATTTTGCGATTGCCTTGCACCATTTTTTCAATTTCCGGCAAGGGATATTTGGACATATCGATGGTGTTGTCTAAAAAGCGGACACTCAGTCTAACAATCTCTTTTAAGCTATCGAAATCGATCGCCGGCACTTCGTTGTTATAGGTTATAAACTTTGCCAGATTGATGGATCCAAGATTGCAGGATTCCATTGGGAGCAGGGGTTGTTCTCCGCAAGGATTTGTACTTTCAATCTCCCCCAAAGCAGGGGTCGGATTATCTCTGTTGAGTCTGTCCAAAAAAATAATTCCAGGATCTCCGTTTTCCCAGGCCTGTTTTACCAAAGCATGGTAGACTTGGGCGGCATTTAACTCTTCATTCTTTTTCTTGTCATGGGGGTTTATCAGATAATAATTTTCCTCATTCTTTACAGCTTCCATGAAAGCATCCGTAACCCCAACAGAGATATTAAAATTGTTCAATTCTTTATGGTTTTTTTTACTGTAAATAAATTCCATAATATCCGGATGGTCGACCCTAAGAATCGCCATGTTTGCCCCTCTGCGAGTCCCACCCTGTTTGACCTGCTCAGTCGCCGTATTAAAAATTTTCATAAACGACACCGGCCCCGAGGCGATACCGCCGGTGGTTCCCACTCTGCTGTCTTTTGGACGCAAGCGGGAAAATGAAAACCCCGTACCTCCGCCTGATTTATGTATGATTGCGGCATTTTTCAATGAATCGAAAATACCTTCCATGCTGTCTTCTACGGGAAGGACAAAACAGGCTGCCAGTTGGCCCAGTCTTCGTCCCGAATTCATCAGCGTCGGTGAATTGGGTAAAAATTTCAGTTCGGTCATCATATTATAGAAAATATCTTCCATCTTTTTCACATCAGCGTCACCGCCATACTTTTTCTCCGCTTTTGCAATATGTTGCGCCACCCTGCTAAACATCTTTTCCGGCGTCTCAATAACTTTGCCGTTGCTGTCTTTCTTAAGATACCTTCTGTTCAAAACATTGTTAGCATTGTTAGAAAGATGAAGTCCATTTTTTACAAAAATGGACTTATCCAGCCGAATGGGCGAAGTTTGAGTTAAACCGTATTCAACCAATTTTGTCTGGATCATTTTATCGATAATCGGCATGGTGATGGTATGATTGTCCATATTGGCGATTTCTTTTCTCAAAAATCGGCTGATGTCCATGGCCTGATCGGTTTCAATTGGGTTATCTTTGGCAAGGATATCCGAGAATAGTTGATCATCCCATTTGTAGGCGGTTAAGTCGAAATGTCCGTCATCTATAACTAGAATTTTTCCCTTTGAACCCATTGCGGTACTCCTATATGATGGTTATCGTCGTTATGCGGAGATTATATCCGTACCATGTATGTAAAAATTTGACAAGTTATTGCATCGCGTTGCGATGTTATCCGACACCTGCCCGCAACGTCCTCGCGTCCGAGGCGTTCGGGGGATTTTTCTGCTCAAAAAAAAAGAAATTCCGATACTATCAAGTTTGATGAACTAGTAAAAAGTCTTTTGTGAGCGATATCTGATCATTTGGGGATCCAGTGTTTCAAGCGGTGATGCGTTAAAAATTTCAAGCTGTTTGAGGAGCTTGCGACGAGTTCTTGAAATTTAGCAGCACCGCTTTAAACGCCCCCAAATGGTCACTGAGCGAGCAAAACGGACTGTTTACGAGACCATCAATATTCCCCTAACCACTTTCAATAGCGCCTGTGGATCGATCGGCTTGCTAAAAATACCTTTCGGAAGTTCAAGTTCCTCGAGTTCATCCAGCAATACTTTGAACGAGTCGTCGACAGCAGTAACGATGATAACCGGGATGTTTTTGAGCGCAGGGTGCCCTTTATATTGACGATATGTTTTTAATCCGGATTGTTTCGGCATGGTGATATCGAGGACAATCAGGTCAGGTTTTTCTGATTTGGCCAGTTCGAAACCCTCAATACCATCTTCAGCCGATACGGTATCAAAGCCGTTATCTTGAAATACGGCTTCAAAATAGGTTAAAATATCCTGCTCGTCATCAACAATTAGAATTTTTTTATTTTCGCGCATCACCACTTTTAATTTAGTGCCCCAGGCCCTTATGCTTCTTTTTCAATGACTTTAGGTAGACGCCTTCGTGGAAGTCTGATGCGGAAAGTTGTCCCTTTTCCGGATTCAGATTTCAAATCGATGGATCCGCCGTGCTCGTGAACAATTTTCTTGGCCATCAGTAATCCAAGACCAGAGCCCCCCAAACCCTTTGTAGTAAAAAAAGTCGTAAAAACCTTTTTCTTTACTTCATAGTCCATGCCACATCCGTTGTCAGCCACTTCATATACAATCGTGCCGTTCTCTTCAAAAGCTCTAACCGTTACATGACACGCGGTTCCGTTACTCATTTGGCAGGCATCGATGGCGTTGCCCACAAGGTTTGTCAGACATTCATGCATGCTTTCATAGTCAATGGGAGCTGGGGGGATATCGCCTATTTTTTCGTTTTTGAGTATGATGCCCAGTTCTTCGGCTTTAACCGAGTATAACTCGACAACTTCTTCTGCGATGTCTGCCGGATTGCTCATTTTGGCCTGAATTTCACGACCTTTGGAGAAGCTTAAAAACGCTTTTACAAATATCGAAATCCGTTGGATATTCCGCACCAGCATTTCCATTCCTTTCTGGACACGCTCGATGCTCTCTTTGTTCAAGCCCGAGTTCAACATATACATACCGCCTTCTAAGGCAGTAATAAGATTTTTAATACCGTGGGCCAATCCGGCAACCGTATGGCCAACAGCTGCGAGGCGTTCGGCTTCAAGCTTTTCGCTTTCAAGCTGTTTGATTTCGCTCAGGTCCTGAGCTGAAAAGGCCATGCCGATGGAACCGTCATCCGCCATAAGCTTATTGCCGATCAGGCGCACGGGAAAAGTTTCGCCGTCATTTGTTTTGACCTCGGTTTCCGGGAGATAAACATGTCCGGGCTGCTCGGACACTTTTGCCCAAAAACCTTTGGGGAGCATGGCAGCAAGTTCTTCTCTGGAAACGATCTGATCGTCCTTTATTTTAAAAAATTTGCGGGCTGCCGGGTTGAAAATTGTCACTTTTCCCTTCTCGTTTACCGCGAAGATGCCGTCCATGGACGTTGAAATGATGGTTTGCAGATACGTATGCGCAAATTTTAAATCATCTTGAAGCTTCAGCGTTTGGGTAACATCAACGGCCATCTCCATAACAAGATCAAAACTGCCGTCTGCCCGTTTCAGCGGTACGGTGATAACATGTAAATGGAGGGTTTTTCCTGTTTTGGTTTTCCAAACATGATATCCGGTGTGAATTTGACCGTCTGCAAACGTTTGTCGGGCGGTACATTCGGAACATTTGTGTCTCAGGCCTTTGAGGGCTTCGAAACAGTGTTTACCCTCCGGGTTGCCCAGGGAATCCCGGAGTCGTTTATTCGCCTTTACGATACGGAAGTTCTTATCAATTAATAGAATGTTGCACGGAACTTGGTCATAGAGAATCTGATGCTCATCTCGAATCTGAGTTGCTTTGGTGATGTTGGTGAAAATATGAACGATATAGGGAAAGTTTCCATTTTCGTCCACGATGGGAGCTGTGTGCTGTAAATAATTAATATGTCTTTTATTTTTGTCATATCCCACTTCTTCGTTTACGCGAGAAACGCCGTCTTTAAATGTCATTGCGCTTTCACAGTAGGAACACATTTCATCTTTGCTTTTGTAAACGCTGTAACATTTCCGGTTTTTCCATGTGCCGAACAACTGCTCGAAAGCTTTGTTGGCATAAACCACATTGTAATCCGAATCGATGACGGCGATTCCTAAGGGGATTGCTGCAAACAGCTGGGGGTTGATCCATTTTAGGAAATCGTTTGGAGACG
>JAQBBE010000035.1:0-5471 GCA_032126435.1 Desulfobacterales bacterium
TTTCGTTCAGGACAGTTGAAGCATTAAATGAAATACCTAAAAAGATCCCAAAGCAGACCGTTTAGGTATAGGAAAAAAAATGCACAAATCAAAAATGCTATAACTGCACCCCATCCTTCTTTTATTTTGTACCCGATAATGACCATAGTGACGACAGTCAGCAAAACAAGAAGTATTCGTGAAATGAACTCAAAGGAGAATTCAGGCTCAACCCCCATTCCTAATAATCTTGAATATTCTAAAAACATAATTCCCCATAAAGCTTCTTGTTAATGAGATATTATATGCTATTTTTTGATCCATAGCTAATGTTTTTGATTGATCCATTCCGCCACAGGTTCAATCCAGTCTCTTCTCGGCCGATAAAACAGACTGTGACCCAAACCATTCTTTAATTTAATCTCCTTGAATGTAACTTTAGCTGAGACATTTTTAAAAATCCTCTGACAGACATTACATGTCTGGTCAGAGACATCATAAATAGAAAGGAATTGCCCTTGCATGAATTGAAGTGACTGGCCTATGAGTTTATTATGGTGTTTCCGAACATGCGCTCCATTATGACCACAAACGGCCATCACCACAAAGTTTACTCCTGGATTTTTCAGTTTGGACGAAATAAGAAGGCTTATAGTGGCGCCTTTAGAAAATCCAGCAACAGTGATTTGTTCCGGAGAAATGCCATTACTTAAAAGGGTTTTAATCTGCCTTGCTATCTTTCCCGCATATTTATCCAGCTTGGTTCCTTTGGGTCTAATCTCGCTGATTACCGTGAAACCCCGATTTTCAAAGGATTTCACAATACCATGATAATCGTAAATTCCGAAGCAAGGGTGTCTGCCATTTGGGCCATGCTTTTCTGCAATCTTTCCGTGTAGAAAGAAAATATACTTTGCAGAAGGACTGATGGCCGACGGCAGGTCATAAAAAAATTTTGGACCAAATTCAGAAACCATTAACGGTCTGAAGTTATGATTAATTTTGGGTAAGGAAGATTTCATTGCATTATAATGTAATAGATATTAGAAAGAAGAACCCATCGCAGAGGGAGTAAAACAAGACAAATTAAATTATTTCAGCCTTCTATTTTTTCCACTTCTTCTATTCTCGCCATTACGTCTTTCCGGGCCATTATAGAGACTATTCTCTTTTCCCTCTTTTCTGCGATCATAATCCTCAATTATTATCCCATTTACAACTTTCTTGCGTCTGTCTTTCTTCCGACGTTCTATATCTTTCTGCCAAACATAAGTTTTCAAATCGCGTCTCATATCTCCCCCTATCAAGGATCTTTAGGCCTTTTCTGTTGCAGGGCGATACTTAATTTCCAAATACCCACTGATTACAAAGAGGTTTAAAGCTAATAACAGCAAAAATCGTACCAAAACCTTTCTAATAAACTTATTTTCAGGAATATTAAAGTGTTATCTCACACAATAATATTGTCCAGTTAAATATTGTAATTGATGCTTGCCGATAATTATGAAATTTATTTCACAATTTAAAAAAACTTTGTACTTTTGGATAGCAAAACCGAATAGAAGCCTTTAAACTAACTATTTCCTATCAAATATCATTTTGAAGCTCGGTCAGCTTCCCATTCAATAAGTGTGATGATTCGACCGAACTTTTAAAAATTTTAGATAGATAAAAAATGGATTCATAGAGGAAGAGACAAGGCAAAGATTGCCCTTGCCTTTAGGCGCTATTGTTCCTGCCGATTTTTCAACTTAGAAAATGCACGATCAATAGCAAGGGTAAGTTCCGAAAGATTGTTTTTCAATATGTAATCATGTGCACCCGCATCTATAATCGCAGTTGCATTTTTATACGCAATCGCACCTGTCACAATGATGAATGGCAAATCGAGTCTATTCTCCTTGTATATATCCAACGCATCAAACGCACTAAAGCCGGGCATGGAATTATCGCATAGGATAACATCCCATGTTTGTTTTTCGAGGGCTTTGCGCATGACTTCAGCCGTGTCAACCTGATCGTAAATCGGTCTATAGCCATCTTTCTTCAATTGGCGAACAAGCAGCAAGGCGTTATCATCAGAGTCCTCAACGATCAATACGCGGATGGGTTTATTCCTAAATTCTTTTTCCCGCGAAGGGGATTCGTTCAAAACCTGCCAGTACTGAGCCAATTGACGAATAATTTGATCAAATTGAGCAGAGTCCGCTGGTTTACGTATAAAGCTATTGACCCCAAACTGGTAATAATCAGTTAAATCCAGATCATCCTCGGATGAAGTAAAAGCAACCATAGGAACCAGATTCGTCCGTTCATCATTGTGCAAACGCCTTAATACTTCCAAACCATCAATTTTTTGAAGATTCAAATCCAACAAAATAAGGTGAGGAATTTTTCTCGCGTCACGGTCCGCATAAATCCCAGAGCCAAACAAATAGTCAAGTGCTTCGGCCCCATCCCTTGCAACCACCACTTTGTTGACAATATCATCTTTTTGGAAAGCACCAAGTATCAACCTTTCATCATCGAGGTTGTCTGTAACCAGCATAATTATTTTCTCATCTTTTACGCTTCTTCTATCCTCACCGCTACGTCTTTCAGGGCCGTTATAATTGGGATCATCTTTCTGTCTTCGATCATAATCCTTAATCATGGTCCCATCTATAAATCTCTCTCGGCGGTTCTTATTATTCTGCCAAACATAAATTTTGTTATCGTTAATTACATCAAGTTTTGTGGACATGTTTCACCTTCAGAATTACGAGAAATCGATTCAAAGAGTTCAATTTTTTTACAAAATAACAATCCAATAAAAAGCTGAACAATATTAATAAGGGTCAAAAATAGACTTGCCCTCTTTCATTTCTGCGTTGCCCCGCCATACTGGCGAGATTTCACATCTGATCCATTTAATTTAACAAAAATAGCGATATGTTACCGTCGGTACCCTATTCCTTTAACACGGAGTCTATTATCTTTCACTTCTGTTTTCGCGCCGAGCATCTTTTCGATCAGCCACAGTCGAGTTTCAATATGGTCAGTCATTTTGGGTATTATATACGAACTCCACCCGTCGGCCAGCCCACAGAACGGTATGAGCTGATCGGCTACGTGTTCATCAACCGTTGCTTCAGTTTCAAGGACTTCGATCAGGTGATCGGCCACTTTTTTCCCGATGTATTCGGCGGGTCTCCCCGGTGCACCGGCCATATCAGATCCGATGAGGCAACCGGTATCTGTTTCGGCCCAAATTGCCAGGGACGCTCCGGTCTGAATGGATGTCCTTGGATAAACCGGATTGTTTTTATTATCATAAAGAATTTCAATATCTGGAACATATCTCTTGGATTTTAAACGTCTTTGACATTCTTTTGCCATCCTATCGGAGACTTTTCTCTTTTGGAGCAGTGAAGAAAGAGCAATGCCTTTTATGCCGGTCATTTTTCCCCGGTCAACCAGTACCAGCGGTTTGATGATCTCTCTTACGGGAAAGATCTTCACTTCGATCTGACCATTTCCCATGGGAACATAACCTGGCCGGATAATTTTTATATCGACATTGATACCCATTGTTTCCAAAATCCTTAACAAGACGTATTTGACGTGATAAATTGATGGAGCGAAGTCCTGAAAAAGTCCGCCCGTGATCTCATAACGGGAAGGTTTATCGGCGAAGAGTGCTAAGGGTATCACGCTGAGGGCCAGCATGGATGTAGAACCCGCCGTTCCGATATCCCACTTGAATGTGCCGCCACGAATTCCTTTACCGGGCTTAAATCGGATTTCTTTTGAGCCGATTGTCGCTTCCGACAGTTCACCCTGGCAGATGTGAGCGGATGCTTCAATCCCCCGCAGGTGTTGTGCCCTCAAGCCGGCCTTGTGGCTATTGGCCCTGATATTTGTGAGAAAAAGTTCCTCTCCTGTTAAGACTGAAAAAAGAACGGCATCTCTTACTATCGTTCCGGAACCTGATTTCTGACTGCCATCGATTGTAATCATGTTAACTTATTCGTCGTGACTCATAAGGATAAGTTTGTTTCTATTTTAATCAAAAATCGCTCAATTTAGGTATTAGATTCATTAGAATTAAGCTTTAAACCATATCTTTAATATGCCCTAATTCGCCCCGAATACACGTTTCAACAAATCAGTCGTTCGCTTGGCGGGATTCGTGCGGATAGCAGCTTCTTCCTTGGCCATGTAATAGAAGATTCCGTCCATCCCTTTCTCAACCACATGATTTGTCAAGTCGGCTTTCACGTCCGGGACAAAAGGAACGGATCGATATTCTTTCATAACGTTATCATAAGCCTGAACAGCCCCCACTTCGGAAAGACTGTTATTAACAACGGGTTCCATTTCTTTTGCAAGAGAGGGGGACATTTTACTTCGAAAATATTGGGTAGCAGCATCTTCGGGGCCTTCATATAGCTTCTTTACATCATCAAAACTCATTTCAGTGATAGCCTGTGAGAAAAGTTTTTTTGCCTTTGGAGTGGCTACTTCCGCAGCCCGATTGAGTTTCAGCTCAAGGTCTTTGAGCTGACTGGACATGCCCACTTTATCCAGCACGGATTTTACGGTGTCTAATTGTTTCGGCAACGGTATATGAACGGCGGAATCTGTATTGAATCCGTCCACACGGCCTAACTGGGCAACCACATTCTCCGAGCCGACACGAAGCGCATCTTTAAGCCCAGCCCCGATTTCCTCAACCGTGATACCAGATTGTTTGCTGCTTCCCCCGTAAGTCTTAAGGAGATCTTTGCCTTTATCTAACCAATTACTCCCGGATTCTGCTTCGCCGAATATTAAAAAAATCGTGATAAAAAACATGCCAACAATAATTATAAATCGATGCGTTAAAAGTTTCAGGGAATTTGTGTGCATGATAATCACCTCCACGCTATGATTGTTTAAACTTGGTTATTTCCTCTCTTTGGGGAGAGGGTTAGGGTGTCATTAATCTCTCCGGGCTGTCTACAACTCGGACGTGCAAAACGCACAACGTGATGCATTGATTGATATGGCCGAGAAACATTTGGGACACTCTTTGGTCGTCGGTTCCTCCGGAGGTGCCTCCTCTTCTCTTTTGAGCTTATTCATACCGCGAATAAGCATAAAAACGGCAAAAGCAACGATTAAAAAGCTGATTACCGTGTTAAAAAACATGCCGTAATTGATTGTGACAGCACCGGCCTTCTGAGCCTCAGCTACAGTGGCAAATGTGCCGGCAACAGCCCCCTGTTTGATAACGAGGAAAAGGTTTGAAAAATCGACGTTGCCAAGTAGCAAACCGATCGGCGGCATAATAACATCATCAACAAGTGATTTTACGATGGTACCAAAAGCAGCACCAATTATGATTCCAACCGCCATGTCAACGACATTCCCCTTCATGGCAAATTCTTTAAATTCTTTAAACATTTTTCTCCTCCTTTCGTGTTGATTGTTTGCCCGCCAAGTTTGATTCCTAAACTCCGGATGGTTTC
>JAQBBE010000036.1:0-10241 GCA_032126435.1 Desulfobacterales bacterium
GCGATCCTGTTACTTCTTGAAAGAAAAAAAATTCTTGCGGAAGGTGCGGGTGCGGTTTCTCTGGGCGCACTTTTGAATGGCTCAGTCACTGTTCCCCAGGGAAGCAGGGTCGTTCTTTTGATTAGCGGAGGCAATGTGGACAGCTCTCTGTTGGGTCGTATGCTCGGCCAGGGTCTGTTAAAAAACGGCCGGATAATGCGCTTTTGGGTGCGCCTCGACGACACCCCCGGCTCATTGGCAAAATTGCTGGCGTTGATATCGAGTCTAAAAGCAAATGTTCTTCATGTCTATCACGATCGGAATATAAGGGGGTTGGCGATTTATGACACACGGGTCGATTTGGAGCTCGAAACGCGCGGTCCGGCGCAGGTTGATGAAATCGCCGCCCGATTGACTGCGGCCGGTTATGAACTGGAGCTGAGATAAGAGAATCGGTATCGACGGCTTTTGACATTAAAGATTCGAGGCCAATGCAAGCTGATTTTTGTTTAGGGTTAAATTCAGTTCAGGTTGGATGTACTCAAGATGTTTTTCCATGAACGGTATGTAAACCAGCAAATAACTTTTGGGTTCAATTGTCAAATCACGGAGAATGTGCACAACCTCTTTTTGAGGTTTTACGAAACTGGCGAGGCTGATGGTAAGGCTTTGAATGGCTTCCTTGACCGATAACGTTACCGGATAAAGTCGGCCGTCCGGGAGTTTTCTGACCAGTTTGTCGTGATGCTGTGATAGGGTTAAATTGCGCGAAAGGCGTAAAAAAACCTGGGGGTTAACCTTAAACGCCAGAGACCAGAAATAAAATTCAATATGATGCCAGTCTTTCTGAACCGCTTTCGGCAGATTGGCGATCTTTACCAGATCTGCATAGGTATGGAGTTCTATCCCGGAAATGTCCGGTTTTATACGCCAGAAAGGCAGATAAAGAACGTTTTCTTCTTTTGTTGGGATGAATGCAAATTTCAAACTTTTGAGTTTGTTCCCGTCCGGTCTCCACGCCGAGTTGCAGTTTTTACAGGTCACCACCAAAGCGTTGCGTTGGCCGTGTAAATCCCACCCGCAAGCCGGGCAAAGGGCCGGCGTAAATTGAATTCGCCAGTCCGGACGCCCCCCTGGAAGAAGCATTGTATCAAAATCAGCCGGTAGTATTGAGCCAACCGGCCTGTTTAAGATCGCATCGTAGATTTTGTCGTTTGCATAAAAAGGAGAATAGATAATGCTGATTGTTTCACCGATATGGGATTGGTGAAAAACAGGATCTGGCAAGGATCTGCTGAATTGCTGGGAAAAAATCTCCACCATGTTTTTAAACGGCAGGGTCGGCTTCAAGAAATAACCCGGAGTTTCCGGTGTAACGAAACTGAGCCTCAAGGCCTGACTGCGCAACCCAACGGAGATAGGGAAATAAGGGGACTCTACCGCCTGATGGCTGACATCAATAAATCTGTGTTTTATGCCGCTTTCCAGACAAGAAAAAAGCATTCCTTTAAACCGCCAGTACGGGAAGAACACCAGTCTCTTATTTTTCGGAGCGGAACTGGGCAGCATATAGCGAAAAACATCTTTAGGAAGCAGGTATGATCGTACACGGCAGTATTCGCAAGCTAAAAGTCGGTCCGTTTCCTCCAGGACCGCCGGAGCCCCGCACTGAGGGCACTGGTATTCAATGCGTAGTCGAGGCATTTATTTGTAAAAACCGTATCATTATATTAGTTTTGAAGATGGAATTGATCGGCACCTTAAAGCAACTCTCCACACTGATTACAGAAGGTGGATTCGGTTAAATTTTCGCTATCGCATTTTGAACAAACCTTGGGTTTAGGCTTTTCTTCCACAGGATGACCACAGCGGGAACAGAATTTCGCGCTGGGTGTAAGATTTTTGCTGCATTTTGCGCATTGTCTGAAAACCAGTTGCTGGTGCCCGCAGAACGGGCAGAACTTAGCTTCCGGGGGGATCGAATGGCGGCAATCCGGGCATGAAACGTCGTGTTGGATATCGGGTTTGCGAGGTTCAGGTTGCGCGCCTGCAAAGTACTGAGAAAACATGGCCGGCATCATCAGTCCGAGACCCATACCCATCCCCGAACCGGCAGCACCGTCCGCTTCCGAAGCTTTTTCCATGGCCATGGCCGCTTTCATCTGCATCAGTTTGTTCATATCTTGGAAAACGCCCATTCGGCTTCGGTCGTCAATGGCCTGTTGAACTTCGGGTGGGGGCGTAATGGCATTGATGTACAGGTGGGTCAGTCCAAGACCGAAGTGGCTGAAATCCTTTTGGAGACGTTGGACCATACCTTGGGAAAGTTCTTCGTATTTGGCCGGAAGGTTCAGGATCGAGTCGATGGTCTCTCCCATGTAATCGTTGAATCTGGATACAATGACCCGGTTCAGGTATTCATCAATTTCCTGGGTGGTGAACATACCCTGGGTGCCCACGAGGTTGTTGATAAATAAAACCGGCTGCATCACCTGAAGGTTAAAAACACCGAAGGCTCTGAGCCGTATCAGCCCCAGTTCGGAATCCTTGAAAGCCACCGGATCACGGGTACCCCATTTAAGGTTTGTAAACACCTTTAAATTTACAAAATAGACCTCTGCTCTGAGGGGGCTGGTGAGCCCCCAGGGCAGGCTGAGAATTTTGGTCAAAATTGGAATGTTGGCTGTCTTGAGGGTATGCCGGCCCGGCCCAAATGCATCCAGTGCTTTTCCTTGATAAAAAAATACACCGGCCTGGCTTTCCCTGACCGTCATCTGGGCGCCGTATTTGATCTCTCCGGAACCTTTTTGGGGGAGACGGTGAACAAGTTCTTTGCCGGTATTGTCGAACCATTCGAGGTTTTCCAAAAAAACGATATTGTCGGTGCCCATAAATTGAATCTCCCATTAGTATGAAAATGTTGCCATGTGTTGCATCCGGGTCTCTTTTTACGCGTCGCCGCCCAATAAGCTATTTGACCTTTTTCAATTTCTCCAACAAGCTTTTGGCGTTTTTAATGTCTTTTTTAGCCTTTATATGCTCGGGATCCAGGGTCAAGGTCGTTTCCCATTCCTTTATGGCACTTTGTAGCTCCTCGTTCAGAAAATATTTGACGCCTTGAAGGTATTGAATTTCAGCTTGTTTTTTCATTGCATTTTTTACTGAAGATATGGTTTCCCCGACACATTCATATCCAGAGTCTGCGCTGTTAAGCACGTTTAATGCTTCGGCATATTTTTTGCGAATGAGCAAGCTCTTTCCATTTTGACACACGGCGGTATTCATAATATCTCTGGCCGCTTTGTTCGATTTGTCATGGCTCAAAATATTTTCTGCAACGGCGATTGCCGCTGTATATTTTTTTTCTTTCAAAAAATTTTCCGCTTCTGAAAATTCTTTTTCAATGACGTCTTGAATGGATTTATTAACGACTTCAGATTCGGGGGTTATTTTTTTGAACATGTCGATGGCTTCGCCATACTTTTTTTCCCGGCATAACTGCAGTCCCACCTGATAGTAGGCGGAATTTTTTAAATCAACGGCAGTTGGGTTCGTCGGATCATTCTGTAAGATCCTTTCGGTGATACTTGCAACCGCTTTGTAGTGTCTTTCTTTCAATAAGTTTTCTGCCTTTAGCAGTTCCTTGGGAATGTTTAGAGTGGGTTGGATAAACTTTGATTCCAGGATGGGGAGTTTGAGAAGGGTTCCGGGTAAAGGGTCTGTGTCGGGTTTAAAATCATTAAAATAGACAATCAGAAAAGCTTTTTCCGGGTTGTTGTAAAATTTTTGGGATATGGAATTTAAGGTATCGTTTTCCGAAACTCGATAGGCAATATATTCTTTAGGGATGAGTCTGTTTTGCAGATAATTGAGTGCTTCTTTATTGTCGGGGTCGTATCTGAGCGCCGTTAGAAAGTGATATCGGGCTTTTTTGAATTGTTTGTTTTTGAAAAAATTCACCCCTTCTTGGAGATGCTCGAGGGATTTGTGAACAACCGTCGATTCTAAATCGGATATTTTATCGGAAATATCCCGGTCGTCAGGACTTAATGCGCCGGCAATTTTAAAATAAAAAAGCGCAGTTTGTAATTCATCGTTTTTCTCATACGCCGTTGCTTTTTCCATGTAATAAGAAGGTGAGAAGGCCGCTTTGCTTTGAGAGGTTTTATCCGAAGTCTTCTTCGAAAATTTGTCGTTATAGTCTCTGAGAGCTTTAAGCGGAACGGCACACCCTGTAACAAAGCACAGAACAATGATCAGGCTGAAAAGGTTTAAAGTATGTTTCATTTCAATTCGTTCTTCTGAAAAACGGACAAGTTCTTTTTAAAACTTTCAATATCATGTTTGCCGTGTATTATTGAGCGATGGATCCGATATTTATCAACGAAAAATGGATTCGATCCCCCTTCAACGGTGAATGCAGCCCTATAACCCTGTTTTTTTAAAATAGCAATGATGAGGTCGTTTGTTTGTCCGTAAGGATATGCGAGATATTTGCATTTCTTTTTCAGTTTCTTCCCGATCAACGTGTTGGGATAATCGATCTCCATTTCAAGGGCTTTGAAATATTCTTCAAACGATTCATTCTTTTTTCTGGCCGTCAAGTTCCGGTGAGTTTTGGTTTGACATTGGATATCAAACCCGTGTTCTGAAAGCGTTTGTATTTGTTCCCAGGACATGGCTTTCCCACCGCCGATAAAATCCGTGTAAATAAAAAACGTGGCAGGAAAACCATATTTTTTCAATATGGGAAAAGCGATGTCGTAAATAGATCCCCATGCATCGTCAAATGTAATGGCAACCGATTTTTCGGGTATCCGTTCCTTGTCATCGATAAAGTCTAATAATTGATCGAGTGATATGACGTGAAATCCGTTTTCCTTCAGATATTTCATTTGGGCTTCAAATTCGGCTTCGGCAACGGACGACTTCCCCGACATGTTTTTAGAAAAACTATGATAGACCAGTACAGGAACCGTCTGAAAACCATCGGTTTTAAGGCCGCGGTTGTAAAGGGGTGACACGGGAATAATCAACGTCTGACCGGAGGTCAGAGTTTTAACGTTATTGAATTCGGCGATCAGCCAACCTTTTTTCGGGTCGTTTAAGTGGTCGGCGGCAAGGGAAGAAAGCGTGTCTTCGTCGGTGGTCTTCACCAGAATAAAATTGTCATCAATAAACGCTTTGGGAGCGTTCCGGTGCTTCGGTGTACCAGCGGCACAAGCTGCAAGAAATAAAAAAGTGAGCAGGAAAAACTTAAATAAGATTGGTTTTTTCCTATTTGCCGATTTCGGCATGATGCTTCTCCTTTATGCGAATCAGCTTGAATGTCTCCACCGGTTCTGTTTTGCCCTTTATATGTTGTGAAGGGAGCGGGTCTACCTGAACCATCTCTTTTATTTTTGAATAAACACTTTTACTGATAATAATTTCACCGGGATTGGCCAGCCTGTATAGATGTGCAGCGAGGTTTACGCTGTCCCCGATGACCGTATATTCCATTCTATCCTGGGAACCGATGTTCCCTGAGACGACGACGCCGGAATTTATCCCGATCCCAACGGCTTGAAGGAGAACATTTCCATTTTCTTGTTTTTTCAGGAACTCTTTTTGCATATGCGCTGCTGACCTAACAGCTCGTTCCGCGTGATCTTCGTGATAAATCGGAACCCCAAAAACTCCAAGAACCGCATCACCGATGAACTTGTCCACATAGCCGCCGTGATCTTGTATGCTCTGTGTTGCAATTTCAAAATATTCATTGAGTTTTTCCACGATTTCTTCGGGCTCATTGATCTCCGAGAAGGATGAGAATCCTCTGATATCGACAAATACAATGGTAGCCTCATTCCTATGACCTTTAAGCCAGTCGCTTTCAGGATCGGCCATTATCATTTCAAGAACTTCAGAACCGATATACTTGCCAAAAGATTTCTGCATCAAAGCGTTTTTCCAAAGCTCATCACCCATCCGATTGAATGCCGTGGCCAGGTTTCCAAGTTCGTCATTTCTGGCCAGGATAATTTTGTGTTGGTAATTCCCTGAACCGATTTCCTGGGTTGCCAGGACAAGATTTGAAATAGGTCGGGAAAATCGGAATCCAAGCCAGAGCGCAATTGCACTTCCAAAAAGGAGAATAAAAATGGTGATCACAATAATTGTCCATCGCTCTTTAAGGATGAGTCTTTCGATAAAATCGATGGAAACTCCCACATGTATTTCACCCAATTTTTTTTCTTTGAATAGAATGGGACGGGTCAAATTTAAAACATGCTCGCCCGATGTCGAGAAGTAATTAAAATAAGTAAGGTCTCCTTCTCTTTTGACATCTTCGATTTTGGGAAACATCTCAAAGGTCTTTCCTATCTTGTTTATGTCTGTATGTGCCCTTATGGTTTGATTGTGGTCAACAACAATCGCATACAGAAGCCCTTCAACATGGGTTGCATCTTTTATCAATGAATTAAGTCTTAAAATATTGTCTTCAAGAAGGGGGATCGACGCATTGCTGGAAAAATAGTTAATACTGACCATACCGATTTTAACGGTTTGCTTGTAAAACCTTTCCTTCTGATGGCTCAGAATGAAAAAGCTCATCACCGAAATAGTGGTGATGATAATCACCATGATTGCAGCAAAAACCTGAAACCAGATGGGAATGCGTGTTGGAGGAAGGCCTTCAACAAAGCTTTCACGCTTTTTTTTGACAAGCCCTTTTATGTCATCAGAGAGTGTTTTAACTGAAATTTGATATTCTTGGCTTACCGCCTCGACCAATTTCTCTTCTGGTGCATAACCGAGTTCAACGATGATCTGCCCCAGGCGAACGGCCTTGCCCAGTGTATAGAGTTTCTCTTTTTGTACCTTGAGAGCCTCCTGGAGTTGTTTTTCGGTAATGATGCCTCTTTTCCTTAAAACCGCGCCGATGGCCATACTGTAATTATCGGGAGATTTCCCCAGCAATCTTTTAATTCTGGACCGTAAAAAAGTTTGAGCGGTCAACGGTTTCATACGTGAGGTTTCCGACCCTGAATATTCAAAAGAAAAAAATGCAATGATTTAAAGTATCATAGAAAATCTTTAAATTTTATAATTTATCTAAAAATGAGCGATATGTCAATAAATTAACCGGAGGCCCATATAAGCCTTTATGAGAAAAAAATGAACGAACATAGAAGGTTATTGTTCAAGTTTCGCACACAAACTTTTGCGCAAAGAAATCTTTGGTGCCGGGCTATTTTCGTGGGAATTCATTCGAATAAAACCTTTTCAAGGGACATCAGATTTTAGAGATTCTTTTCGTGATTGCTCAACCCGGATGTATTGGGAAAATATGTCTTGACAACTTTACCAATAAATATTAAGCATCATGGATGCTGAATATAAAATCTCCGATTCCCTTATATCATCAGCTGGCGGACATCATTCTGGCCAAAATACGATCTGGAGAATATCCAGCCGGTTCAAGGATTCCTTCGGAAAACAGCCTTGCCTCCAGATACGGTATCGGAAGGCCGACTGCCAGACAGGCTACGGATCTTCTCGTTCGAAAAGATCTGCTGATGCGAAAGCGCGGCTCAGGAACCTTTGTATGTGAACCGCAGAAAGAGCTCGATCTTTTTTCTTTGGCCGGAACTACTTGGGCGTTTCATAAAAAAGGGATGTCGGTGACCACCCATATCCTGAAAAAGATCCGACTGAAATCCATCGGATATGATCCGGAAAATCCTTTTTCCAATCAGAAAGCCTATTTTTTTTCCAGGCTGAGCAAAGTTGATAAAATACCGGTCCTAATCGAGGATATTTATCTGCATGAAACAATTTTTACAGGAATAGACCATCTGGACCTGTCCCAAAGATCTTTGGCACAAATTGTGGATGAGCAATATTACATGCAACCCAAAGGGGGTGTCCAGAACTTCAGAATCGCCTACTTAACAGGAAAAAAGGCACAAAATTTGGAGGTTACAGCAGATACACCGGTTCTTACGGTTAAGCGATTTTTGCACTTTGATCAGGCAAAAAACGCCATTTATTCAGAGCTTTATTGCCGAACAGATCAGTTCGTTTTTTCACAGACATTGGGAGGAATGGATGATGAAAGATAGAGGGTATTATAAAAAATTCGGGGGGGCTTATCTTCCCGAGATTCTTGTTGCCACATTCGATGAACTTGTGGAAACATTTCAAACGGCAAAAAACGATCCCGGCTTCTGGGAGGAGTATGTCGACATTATGTCCACCTATTCCTGCCGTCCGACGCCGATTACGTTTGCCCAAAACCTGACGCGGCATTTCGGCGGCGCGCGCATTTATGTTAAAAGAGAAGACCTTAACCATACCGGCGCCCACAAGGCCAATAACGTTATTGGTCAGGGCCTTTTGGTGAAACGGATGGGAAAGACGCGGGTCATAGCAGAGACCGGTGCCGGACAGCACGGTGTGGCCACTGCCACCATGGCCGCACGGTTTGGATTCAAATGTACCATCTATATGGGAGAGGTGGATGTTCAGCGGCAGCGTCCCAATGTATTCTGGATGGAGCGATTGGGTGCTGAAGTCATCACCGTAACGGAAGGAACCCGAATTTTAAAAGATGCAATCAATGAATCTTTTCGGGACTGGGCGACACACATGGATACCACACATTATGTACTGGGAACGGCGTGCGGCCCCCATCCTTTCCCGGAAATGGTCTCTTATTTCCAATCGATTATCGGACAGGAGGCCCGGAAACAGATCCTTGACCAAGCGGGTGGGCTCCCTGCCCGAATTTATGCTTGTGTTGGCGGAGGGTCCAATGCATTGGGGATCTTTAAAGCTTTTCTGGATGATCCGGTTGACCTTGTGGGTGTCGAGGCCGGCGGAGAAGGACTGGAGACCGGCCGGCACGCTTGCCGACTTTCTTCCAAAGATGCGAGCATCGGCGTAGCCCAAGGATATAAAACATATTTTCTCCAGAACAGTGACGGGCAGATGCGAGAGACCCATAGTGTGGCAGCCGGGCTGGATTATGTCGGGGTTTCACCGATTTTGGCCCAACACGCAGAAACCGGCCGAATTCGATTTGAAGCCGCAACCGATCGGGAGGTTGTGGATGCCCTATCTCTAACGATTCAAAAAGAGGGATTGATCCCCGCTTTGGAATCAGCTCACGCTTTTGCACAGGCGTTCAAAGAGGCTCCAACCATGACTCCGAAGGACATTGTTCTGATAAACCAGTCCGGGAGGGGAGACAAAGACATCTTTACCATCGCCGATGCATTTGCCGATCCCAAGTGGCAGGAATTTATCAAAGAGAAAGCGGAGGGCTATCATGCTTGAATCATATCTGAATAACAGGCTGAAGCAGAAAGAGATCTTGTTAATGACCCATATCGTTCTTGGATATCCAACATTCGAGGATGCTTTCAAGATCATTGAGTCCATGGTCAGTGCCGGTGTTGATCTGATGGAGCTGCAGATCCCTTTTTCAGAACCGATTGCAGACGGTCCTGTAATTCTGCATGCCAATCAAAAAGCGCTTGCCAAGGGTGCAACCGTTAAAAATTGCGTCGATTTTGCGAAAACGGTTGCTGAAACCTTCGAGATTCCCTTTCTATTAATGAGTTACTACAATATTCTTTTTAAATACGGCGTTGAGAGCTTTGTCAACGTAATGGCCGAAAACGGTCTTCAGGGGGCCATTGTCCCGGATCTTCCCCCTGAAGAAGGGAAGGACTACCTTGAGGCGATGAACAAACACCGTCTTTCTCCGATTTTGATATTTTCTCCCACAACACCCGATGAACGCATGAACTACCTTAGCGCCTTTGGAAGAGGGTTTATCTATTGTGTGGCCAGAAAAGGGGTTACCGGTGTGGATACGAATTTTTCCAGACAACTGGAAGATTATCTTGTGCGATGCCGCAACGCGACCGAGCTTCCGCTGGCTCTCGGTTTCGGGGTAAAAGAGCGGGCGGATATCGATTTTTTAAAAGGGAAAGCCGACATTGCCGTCATTGGGTCCGAGACCATCCGGATAGTGGATAAAGAAGGGGTTGGTGCTGTGGGTGAATTTATCGAATCCTTGAGGTAGTGGGCGGTTTATTCGTGAAGGGTGAGCAAAAAAAAACCGTTGCCGGCAACGAACCCAGAACCCAGAACCCAGAACCCAGAACCTTAGAACTTTACCGGTATTTTCGAAAAACCAGTGATGCATTCGTTCCACCGAAACCGAAAGAATTCGAAAGGGCCGTAACAATCTTGGCTTCTTTGGTCTG
>JAQBBE010000037.1:0-6872 GCA_032126435.1 Desulfobacterales bacterium
CCACAGGTTTTCCGATCCGTTTAAAACTTGCGATATCTCCAACATATCACAGCCACAACCGAACCACCGATAAGAGAATAATCACAACAAATACCAGATCTGAGATTAGCAATAGTTATAACCAAACCCTGATGTTCTTCAAAACCTGCGTTTGCCAGTATTTAAAATTCGATACCGTTGCAGATATTTTAAATCATCATTATCGAATCAAATCTAATAAAATGAAAAAGGCAGAGATAAATTTAACCCTGCCTTTTGTGACAAAATGTGACAAAAATTGATTTTTTTGATTCTATCTGTTATATGGTTTCTAAACCTTATTTTTTAATAAGCCATTAATATTAATAAAAATAGCATGTTACTCAATAACCCTTGAACTGCATCGAAATCAAGTGCATTGCATGCTACAACCCGGGAACGTCGAGGACTTGAGGTTCATGCCCGGTCTTATCCAGAAATCGTTTGATATTATCCCGTGAAATGACCAGGGTGCTGGTGTTGACAAGGGGATGAAACTGAAAAGCGTCTGACGCCCATAAAGCGGTGTCTATGATGATTTCCACCGCTTGATCCATATCGTTCACGGCCGCAAAAATGGAGACGGATCCGGGGTCCACACCCAGATGTTTTTTCAAGCGTTCCGGAGAGCCAAACCGCAATTTACTGCAGTTAAGAATTGCCGGGAGTGCTTTTAAATCGACCCGTTTTTCACCTCGGACAATAATCAAAAAGTGTCTTAATCCTTTCGTGTCGCGTAAAAAAAGACTTTTTGTCTTTGCCGCCGGTAGTGACGGAACCAGTCGATTGACGTCCTCAACCGTAAAAACCGGGGGATGATCATGGCGTTCGTATTCTATCTGGTGGTCGGCTAGAAAATCATAAATGTCGATCATATCACTTTGACTCCTGTTGATTTAACTCCTTATTTGAGCGATATTCAAAAAAGCCCTATAGCACAAAACGCCGGTCAATTCATCCAAAAAAATGGGAGATGAACTTTTATGAACGTACAACACCCAGAGACCATTATAAAGGAAACCATTGCGCTTGCAGAAGCCTGGCAGGATCGTGCCAATGCGTTGTTGACTTCAGAGGAAAAAGGGATCGTCGAGCAAATGATGCGGTTGCTGACCCATCCCATGGACAAAGTGATTCTAACAAAAATGATCGATCAAAGCTTTAGATCTCATAACCCGGCGCGTGTTGCGGATCAGATCAACAGTCTGCTTAGAAAATATGGTGTGCCCGATTTTTTTTCATCTGTGGACAAGCTGCTGGTACAAATGTTTCTCGGCTTGGGTCGGTATATCCCTAGTATTTCAATCCCAAAAATGATCGACAAAATGCGTCACGACAGCAGCCGCGCCATTATTCCGGGTGAAGCGGACGAGTTGCATGCACACTTGCAGAAAAGGAAAAAACAAGGGGTTCAGATGAACATCAATCATCTGGGAGAAGCCCTCCTTGGGGAGACTGAAACGCTTCTTCGTCTCGATACATACATTAACGATTTGAAAAATCCCGAGATTGAATGTATTTCCATCAAAATTTCCACCATCTACTCCCAAATCGAACCCTTGGCGTTTGAGCATACGATCCAAATCCTGAAAGACCGTCTTAGCCGGCTTTACAAGGCGGCCAGGGATAATGTGTATATCCGAAACGACAAGACGATGGTTCCGAAATTGGTTACCCTCGATATGGAAGAATACCGGGACCTGGAGATTACCGTTACAGCGTTTAAAAGGACCCTGGAGCAAGATGCATTTAAAGATTATTCTGCCGGGATTGCTTTGCAGGCCTATTTATCGGACTCGTATTCCGTGCAGCAAGAACTTACGGCCTGGGCCAAACAACGGGTGGCAAAAGGCGGCAGCCCCATACGAATCCGCATCGTCAAAGGGGCCAACATGGAGATGGAAAAGCTGGAGTCGGCGATTCGGAACTGGCCCCTGGCGCCATATGATAACAAGCTGTCTGTGGATGCCAATTACAAGCGGATGATCGATTTCGGTATGGCGCCGGAGAATATCCATGCGGTTCATTTGGGCATTGCATCCCACAATTTGTTTGAATTGGCCTATGCGTATCAGATGGCCCGACAAAATCGAGTCACCGATTATTTTTCCTTTGAAATGCTGGAGGGAATGGCCGATCATGTTCGGCGGGCCATTCATGAAATGCCCGGTGATATCATGCTTTACGCTCCGGTTGCTGCCAAAGCGCAGTTCATCAATGCCATTGCCTATCTCATCCGCCGGCTGGATGAAAATACCGATTCGGAAAATTTTCTGCGGTATTCGTTTAATCTCAAAACAGATTCCAATGCTTGGGAATTTCTAAAAAAACAGTTTGTTGATTCGTATCATTACAAAGATCGAGCCGGCAAGACGCCGAACCGAATCCAGAATCGGGAACAGGAATCGTTCCCCGAAACAATAGGGACGCTTCGCGAAAACGAATTCAACAACGAACCGGATACAGACTGGTCTCTGGCTGCCAATCGCAGATGGGCCGAAGCCGTTCGAAGAAGATGGAAAAAATCTTCGTCGGATCCGTTGGAAAAAATTCCCCTGGTGGTGGCCGGAAAGGAAATATTTGCGAACCGGCCGATCAGAGAATCTTTGGATCGTTCCCAGCTGCCGGAAAAAATCCGTGTGGCCGCCTATGCCGAGGCCGTTGATGAGGATGTGAACCGGGCCCTGGCAACGGGCAGGGACGATCCGGACGGGTGGCGCTTAAAAAGTATGGCCCAACGCCATGATATCCTTTCGCAGGTGGCCATGGAAATTCGCAAGGCCAGGGGGGACCTGATCGGTGCTGCGGCTGCCGAAACCGGGAAGATTTTTATTGAAGCCGACGCCGAAGTATCGGAAGCCGTGGACTTTGCCGAATATTATCCTTTTTCCGCAAGGGCCTTTACGGATCTGAAAAATGTTCAATGCTTCGGCAAGGGATTGGGGCTGGTCATTTCTCCGTGGAATTTTCCCATCGCGATCCCCTGCGGCGGCATCGCGGCATCACTGGCTGCCGGCAACACGGTGATATTCAAACCGTCATCGGCGGCGGTCCTGACCGCATGGCAGTTGTGCCGGTGTTTTTGGAACGGCGGCGTCTCCAAAAATGTTCTGCAGTTTCTGCCGTGTTCCGGCTCGACATCCGGTGCAAAACTCGCCGAACATCCGGATGTGGATTTTATTATTATGACCGGCGGGACCGATACCGGGATGACCATTTTAAAACAAAGACCGGGGGTTTTTCTAACGGCGGAAACCGGCGGCAAAAACGCGACCGTCGTTACCGCCATGGCCGATAGAAGCCAGGCCGTCAAACATGTGCTTCACTCGGCATTTAGCAACTGCGGCCAGAAATGTTCGGCCACGTCATTGCTGATCCTGGAGCGGGAAGTGTATGAGGACGAATCGTTTAAAAGACAACTGGTCGATGCCGCCCGCAGCTTTGCCGTAGGTGCTTGCTGGGATTTTGAAAACAGAATGGGACCCCTGATCCAGCCGCCGGCAGGGGATTTGAAACGAGCGATGACCCAATTGGAGACCGGTGAATCCTGGGCGTTAAAACCGGAAAATGTTCTGGGCAATCCCTTCCTGTGGACACCCGGCATCAAATGGGGGGTTCGGCAGGGAAGCTATACGCACGTCACGGAGTTTTTCGGCCCACTCCTCGGTGTCATATGCGCCGAAAATTTGGATCATGCCATTGAGATGGTCAACCAGACCGGTTACGGGTTGACTTCGGGGCTGGAGGGCCTGGACCGTCGGGAGCAGGAATACTGGAAAGACCGCATAAAAGCAGGGAATTTGTACATCAATCGAGAAACCACCGGTGCCATTGTTCTGCGCCAGCCTTTTGGCGGTATGGGCAAATCAGCGCTTGGGGCGGGTATCAAGGCCGGCGGTCCGAACTATGTCTTTCAATTTATGAATTTTGAGGATGTTGGATTTCCCTCGGCAGGGGTGATTCAGAAGGATCATCGCTTATTACGGCTGGTCCAGGAATGGAAGGTGAAACTGGATTGGGGCCAGTTGGGTGAATTTAAGACCGATCTGACCCGGACCATTCGGGCCGTAAAAAATTATCTATATCATTGGGAGCAGGAATTCTCCCGAGAAAAAGATTACTTCCGTTTGAGGGGTCAGGACAACACCTTCCGATATCTGCCGGTGGGTACGGTGGCCATCCGTATTCATCCGGACGACAGTCTGTTTGATGTTCTGGCAAGAATCGCCGCGGTAAAGATATCAGGGTGTGAACTTTGGATCAGTCTTCCCCCGGGCTTGAACAACTCGGTTACAGCGTTTCTCTACGGAAAACACGGTAAACGATTTGTCGGTGATGCACCGATGACCGATCAACCCGACAAGGATCTTATGGCGATGATACCCGAGATCCAGCGTATCCGTTATGCTGCGCCGGATCGGGTTCCGGATGAAGTATTCCAGATCGCAGCAGAAACGGGCTTTTATATTTCCCGAACAAAGGTTTCGATGGAAGGAAGAATAGAACTGTTGCAGTATTTTCAGGAACAAAGTATCTGTTCCAATTATCATCGATACGGCAATCTCGGCGAACGCGCCCTTTTTTTGGCGAAATGAAGGCAAGATGTGAACGGGCGTACTTTTTTCAAAAGAGGAGATCCTGATGTTCTACAAGCGTGTCAACAGCGGTTACAAACAGGTCCTGGAAGGGGTAAAACTTAAGACTTTAGTATATGGTGACAGGACCCTTTTCACCGAATTCAGGCTGGAGATGGGGAGCAAATTGCCCAGGCATCGTCATCCCCACGAGCAAACGGGTTACCTGGTATCCGGTCGAATTCGACTTTCAATCGGCGATAAGATGTTTGAAGCAGCGCCGGGAGACAGTTGGTGTATCCCCGGTGATGTTGAGCATGGTGCGGAAATTCTCATGGATTCGGTGGCCGTCGAAGTCTTTTCACCTGTGCGAGAGGAATATTTGCCAGAGAACCTGGTTTAAAACGGATATCGTTTTTTTAGATAAAATTCAAAACATCCATTTTGGAAAAATTCATCCAAATTCAATTCGCGGAAATCATTTTATTGTCAACGGAATATTTTCTAAAGAGAACCCAGATACATTTTCCAAAATCTTGATGGAATAGAATAACGTATTATAAAATAAAAAGATCAAAAACCGATTCGTATTTCTGTTTCTCGTTTCCTTGAAGAAAGCAGAAAATTTATTTCAACCATAGAGATCTAATATGCTCATTGAGTTCAAAGAAAATGAATGTTGACTCATTCGGTTGAATAAAATTTTCAAGACCCAAGACACCCGCAACTCACAGGTTTTTCATTCGTAACTCTCATATTTTATTTGATATCTGCCAGTTTTTCATTCGAAGAATTCTTTTTATTTTTTCTTGACATTTTTCAGTGCCGTTGATAATGAATGAGCATTCATTCATAAATATTTTTTATTTTCCATGAAATATTCTGGTTGGGGAGGTCCGTTATTCATACCAAAGAAAAAATAAATGACAAATATGATCGCATCCTTGAAGCAGCGGTCAAAGTATTTGCGGAGCAAGGCTTTTTTCAATCAACAGTTTCGCAGATCGCCAGGGAAGCAGGGGTCGCTGACGGTACTATTTATCTTTATTTCAAAAACAAAGATGATATCCTGGTTCAGTTTTTCAGCTATAAAACCAAACAGGTTTTTGCTCGCTTCAGAGCGGAAGTTGACGGAGCCGACAATGCCGTTGATAAACTTCGCAATCTTGTTCGTCGACATCTCGAGGAATTTCAGAATGACAGGAATATGGCAATGGTTTATCGGGCTGAAACCCATCAGAACAGCCGCCGTGTCGAAGCGCAGATAAAAGAGATGTCCAAGATGTATCTTGATATCGTTTCAGAAATTGTCGAACAGGGCCAGGAAGAAGGGGTAATCCGGAGAGATTTATATCTGAGTCTTGTTAAGCGTTTTATTCTGGGTGCCGTTGATGAGGTCATTAATACCTGGATCCATTCGGATGGAAAATACGACCTTGTTACCATGGCAGATCCACTGGTAGACCTTTTTATAAAGGGAATCGGCGTATAAAGAGGCCGGCGGTGTTTTACAGCGTTATTTTCCTATTGCAGATCGAGTTGACATAAAAACCAAAAAGGAGAGATTGGAAAAATGGCACAATATATTGCAGATAGAAGGGACGTGGATTTTGTCCTTCACGAGCAGTTGCAGGTTGAAAATCTGAGTCAACATGAAATGTTTGCTGAGTTTAATAGAAAAACGGTCGATATGATTGTATCCGAAGCTCGCAACCTTGCGATTAAAGAAATTCTTCCCACCCAAATATTGGGTGACCGGGAAGGATGTAAGTTTAACAACGGGAAGGTGACGGTCCCGGAGTCTTTTCACAGAGCTTACGAACTCTTAAAGGAAGGTGAATGGGGTGCCATGACTGAAGACCCCGAGTGGGGGGGGCAGGGAATGCCGACGACCGTTGCGTTGGCGGTCAGTGACTATCTCGTGGGTGCGAACTATTCATTAATGATATATTCGGCGCTGACCCACGGTGCAGGAAAACTTGTTGAAGCCTTTGGGACCGAAAAACAGAAACAGCTCTTTCTCGAAAAGATGTACACCGGTGAATGGACCGGTACGATGCTGCTTACGGAACCTGAAGCAGGATCGGATGTGGGGGCTCTCACAACTTCTGCGGTCAAGAATGATGACGGGACATATTCCATTACCGGGAACAAGATCTTCATCTCCGGAGGAGAACACGATCTGTCCGAAAATATCGTTCATCCTGTTTTGGCCCGTATCGAAGGCGCTCCTGAAGGGAGCAAGGGTATTTCACTCTTCCTTGTCCCCAAATTTTGGGT
>JAQBBE010000038.1:0-6108 GCA_032126435.1 Desulfobacterales bacterium
CCATTTTTTAAATTTCCCGCCTGCAAATTGAAATAATTTTTACGTTAAAAACATATCCCTCGAGTTTCGCACCATCGGATCGGAACAAAGCTGGATGAAAACCGGGAATCAGATGATCGAATGTCCCTGTATCACAAATCCAAAATTCTGTGAATAAATGATTCGGGAATCCGGACGACTTTCCTCGCTTGTAAATTAAAAGCAACAATCCCGGTTTCAGCCAATGCGATGGGCCGGTTTTGTCGAGTTGTAATTCTGTGAAACATACGAAAGCCCTTTGTACCGAGTTCACCAATACCGCTTTCAACAATCAGCGTGTCAAAAAGAAAACCCTCTCCTGTATAATTAACCACAAGATCAGACAGCAGAATCCCGGTTTTTCCATCTCCAAGATTCTTTTCACTAAAGCCGAGGTGGTTCATGAAATGAACTCGCGCTCTGTGGATGATCCCGACCAGGGCGTCATTTCCCAAGTGATTGCCATAATTCAAATCTGTCACTTCAATGGTGGTTTCGTAAATCTGCGGGTAGTGATCCAAAGGATTTAATTTAATGCGAGGCACAATGCCAACCTCCCGTTTAAGATTGAATTTGGGCTGCTCGTGTTGAAGCGGGTGGACCAAAACTGATGAATGAAGAAACATTTAGGGGACATGTTCTCTTCCCGAAGGGAACTTAAATTTTACCTCTTTCACGGGCCATGGTCAGATATGTTTCAAATGTGTTTTTGGGCGGTACATACTGGTCGGCCGCTGCCTTTTGCTTAAGCGTCATTGCGTCCACAGGACATTCGGTCACACACAGGCCGCATCCGATACACCGGTCGCGGTCGACCCGGGCCACATCCTCCACTTTGATGGCGTCCATCTGACACCGGTCAGCACAGGCTTCGCAAGCATTGCAGTCCTCCATAGCCACTTCAGCATAATAGTTGGAGTGAACCACTCGGGCCGGACGCTCCAGTGATCTCAAATTTTTTAGAATCTGGCAGCAACATCCGCAGCACATACAGATATTGCTCGGTTTTTGGGCGTTTCCCGGCTGAAGCACAAGCCCGGCTTCCAGGCCGGTTTTCAGGACGGCCAGGGCCTCATCCTGGGTGATGGCGCGTCCCAGACCGTTCTCCTCATAATAATAGGCTCCCGAACCGAAGACCAGACAGACCTCCTCTGGCTTGCCACAGCCTTTTCCCACCATTTCGTGCTCCCTGCGGCAAATACAGGGTGAAACCACGATCTTGGACTGCCGTTTAACAATCTCTTCGGCCACCTCATAAGGCATGACCGATATCTCGGCGCTGATGCTCTTAGAGATCGGAACTACCCGCAACTGCCGCGTTTTCTGATTCACCCAGCCCGCTTTCATAAAGTACGGCAGGTATTCGTTCACGTCCCGGATCAGATCTTCGTCCAAGTCATTGAGGTGGTATTCCCAGATACCGATCACGAACTGTGCGGCCATATAGTGCTTTTCCCCACCTTTGGACGAACGGAAGATCAGCCCTTTTTTTGACATGTCCTCCAGCATCTTGGCCAGTTCGGCCGAGTCCCGCTCCATGCGTGCAGCAATGGCCGAGACCGGCTCAAGCATCATGGTCAGACCCGGGACGATTTCCGCCTCCTCTTTCGAAAACAGTCGCTTTAGAATCCGAAGTTCAACTCCGGTCTCGGTTGGCGGAAACCCGCCCGGCAGATTATCCAGATGATTTGCTAATCGCTGATACACATCCGTCATTCAACTTCTCCTTTTGGCAAAATAGTCAATTTTATTGAACGCAAAAACCTTTGTCATCCGGGATAGGTCAGAGATAAACCCTAATGTTCCAAATTTGGATGAAACCTGCAGTGCGCTTTGGCAACACTGGTCGAAGATCCCGTGCATAGCGGGGAGATGCGGCATCTTCGACTTTTGCAACGTTAGGGTATATTTCGCCCGCTATTCTGGTTCCAGCTCCAACCTGATAATCTGCCCGCCACGGTGTGGAGTCGAGTCCGTCCCATGACCGATCAAAGTTGCTGCATCAATCGACGATCTCAAGCAGGTACCTTTTCCGAGCCTTTCCAGAAGCTGCGTTCAGTACAACCCGGATTGCATTGGCTGTTTTGCCGTGTTTACCAATGATCTTCCCAACATCGCTCTGGGCGACTTTAAGTTCCAATACTGTTGTGTGGGCAGTTTCAATTTCCGTAACCTGTACCTGTTCCGGATCGTCAACCAGTTCTTGTGCAATTCGAATTAATAGATCTTTCATGGATTCAGTTCCCTCACAGTGGAAATAGCGACAATTAAAAAACATCCAGAGAAAAATACAAACCTGGTCATTATGCCTTGACGTAAATCGCTGTAATAAAGAACGTGCTAAAATTTCAGATCCTTTTTAAGATTCTTCGCTTTCGGGTTACGGCTTTGAAAACGCATCAAAATTTTTGATGCCAGGTACTTACCCGTCGGCTTTCATATAATTTTAATCATCTCCTCAGATGACATCATCCGCATCAATGGATATAAAGGGGTTTTTTCATAAATTTGTATTACGCCATTATGTATTTCAGGGGTGTGTGCCTGACAACAATCTTTGAGCAATATGGCTTTAAAATCCAAAGCCACCGCATCTATTAACGTTGACAAAACACAAATATGTGTTGAGATTCCAACGATCACGACCGTATCGCAGTCAAGATTCCGCAAGGTCTGGTCCATATCCGTTTTAAAAAAAGCACTGAATCTGCGTTTCTCTGAAACAATATCGCCGGGTTCCCTATTCAATTGATCAATTACCTTTGCGCCTTCGGTGCCCCTGATGGAATGAGGTTTCATCTTTCCTTGGAAGATAAAATCATCTTCTAAAAACGAATCACAGGAGAATATCACCGGAAAACCTTTATCCCTAAAAATAGAAGAAAGGCGGTTAATGGTGGGTACAAATTTCAAGGCTTCTTTTGATATAAAGGCATCCGGATGCTTGTCAAAAGTATCTTTAAGCATATCTATGATGATCAGTGCTGGTTTCATGCCGGTCCTCAGGATTCCCGGTATCTTTGTTGGAGTGCAAAATCTCCGATGACAAGGGCCGCCATACATTCAACGATCGCCACAGCCCGGGGAACCACGCAGGGGTCGTGACGGCCCTTGGCTTCAAGAACCGTTTGCTTACCTTCAAAATCCACTGTTCTCTGTGGGATTCCGATGGTGGCGGGCGGTTTGAAGGCCACTCGAAAAACAATCGGCTCACCGTTGGTGATGCCGCCCTGGACACCCCCGCTGAAGTTGGTTTTTGTGCCCAATTTTTCGCCTTTTAAAATAAAGGGATCATTATGCCGGGACCCCAGCATTCGGGTACCGGCAAAACCTGAACCGATTTCAAATCCTTTGGTTGCCGGTATGGAAAGCATCGCCTGGGCGAGCTTGGCCTCAACTTTATCAAAAACCGGTTCACCCAACCCCGGCGGTACATTTCGACATACACAAGCCACTGTACCGCCGATGGAGTCGGCTCTGTCCCGAACTTCATCAATGCATTGAATCATTCTATCTGCCGCAATCCTGTCCGGACATCGCACAATCGTTTGATCGACATCTTCCCTTGAAATTCCATCTACCTCGATAAAAGATGCCTCAACGTCTCCGACGGATTGCACCCAGGCAACGATTTCTATCCCGAATATTTCAAATAAAAATTTATCGGCAATTGCACCTGCAGCAACACGGCCGACAGTTTCACGGGCACTGGATCTGCCGCCGCCGCTTGTCGACCGGATTCCGTATTTCATCTGATAGGTGTAATCTGCGTGTGAGGGACGCGGAATAAATTGCATGGCGTCGTAGTCGCCGGGTTTCTGATCCTTGTTTGCGACAAAAAGACCAATGGGGGAACCCAAAGTTTTACCGTTCTCAACACCGGACAAGATCGTCACCCGATCGAGTTCTTCCCGCTTGGTTGTCAACTTACTCTGTCCGGGCCGGCGACGATCGAGCTGGGGTTGAATATCGGCTTCAGAAAGGTTCATTTTGGAAGGGCAACCTTCAAGAACTGCACCCACGCCGTTCCCGTGGGATTCGCCGAACGTCATAACTTTTAACAGGGTGCCGAATGTACTGGACATGTTTCAAATCCTCTTCGTTAATAGGGGCCGACATACGTTCATAATTGAAGTTCTCCGCACCCCCGTAAGACGAAATTTACGTCCCAGTTAAACAGAAAAGACAAGATAGGTTTCACGGGGTAAACTTCGCTTCAACCCCGCTTAACGGGATCTTCGACAATCTTGCGGTGAACGCGCTGGTCCTGTTGTATCCCCGAAGGGGTATGCAAAGCGCAATTCAACTGGGCGAGCTGTTGCGATTCACCGGTGATGGAAGAGCCACAGATGCATCTATTTTTGATTTGTATAACAGTTCTTTCAATATCAAGAAACCATCGGTCATGTCAACTTTTGAACTTATGGACGGCCCCTGTCTTCAGCCTGATTTCTCACATAATGCATCAATTTTTGGCCGAATTCGGAATCGAGAGGGATGACCTTGAAAGTTTTGGAAAAATTTAAAAAAACCATATCGTGTTTTTATTCATCTGTAATTTGAGCGCCATTTGTACTTTCAACCCGTATAGCGACTCAATTTCTTCCCCAAACTTCATCCTCATTCTATTGTTACGGCAACGTCCTTCACATGGCCTTCGGGGGTTGTAACCCGGAATTGATATTCCTTGATTAAAGTGTCTGCCAGAAGCGCGTAAATACCGAAGTAGCCCAGGGTGTCAATGGGAATATTGTTTACTAAAATTATTTCGTCTCCTTCCCGGACTCCCCCTTCCCAGGCAACGCCGTCCGGGTTCACATAAATAATTTCGCTTGCGTCGTATATGTTAACTTGAAGGCCCATTCTCTGTATGCCGCTTTCCTTGATGTGGCTTCTGTCGTCGTAGCGATGGAGCTTGACCACGTTTTCCGAAAAACTGAAAACGGTGAGATACTCTCTGAAAAAAGTTCCGCCAACAGCAGGCCAGCTTCCGATCTGGACGATGATTTCCCCAGGACACGCCGGGCCCGCACAATAGTCGCTCAATGATAGGTATTCGACCCGCTCGGGAGCACCCAAAGTAAAGACAACAGACTCGAAAAGCACCACCGGATCCTGGCTCAGTAATGCAAGCATCGAAGGGGTAATTCTTGTATATGCCGCCCCGGTGTCGAGAAGGTTGTTCCCCTGGGACGCACCCTCTATGGAAACTTCGGCAAAGGGCCTGGAAGATTCATAGTGAAAGGGTATCTCCACCGGATCGATTGCCCCCGCTTCGAGGGTATCATAGAAGTAAATCGATTCACCCCTGTAATCGAAGGTAACATCGAAATTCCTTAAAAGGTCGAGTCCGATGATGCCGTTGAAGTATCCATCTTTATTCTGTGTGAAAGCGGAATCGGAGGATTTTGACGCGAAGTTATTAAAGCAGGTGCCGTTTTCAAGGCAGAGACTCGAAATATAAACTTCCCCGCCAAGATTTCCAAATATTCCTGCAGGTACGTAGGTACGTGAAGAACCTGTATCCACCAGCATGTCGAGGTGTATGGATTCGTTTACGGCGGCACTTACAACAAAAAGCGTACCGTGTACCAGCTCGGCCGCCACGGGCGTGGAAATATCCCCTTCGGTAACGCCCACCCCATTGCCTTCACCGCCATCACATCCGAATGTGGCAAGACACAACAGCAGACCTATCAGGCTCACCCTCAAACAACGGAGCTGCCGACAAATTGTAAGCAAACATTCGGACATTATCACCCATTAAAAAAAAGAGAAGGAAATGCATCCATAATCGTTTAATCTGACGCCATCATCCACTTTTTTGCATCTTCAAGACGCCTGAAGATTCCTATTTTTGCCGGCCAATCCTTTCGACATATATCAAAATAGCACTGAACAAAGAAGCACTATGACCAATTTGAACATAAGCCTCTTCTTTGGTTAACAGCCGCTTCTCGTCTTCGATTTGATATCCTTTTTGAATCGAAAGATTGGCGATTCTTGCGATTTGCTTGGCCAAATCTTCTTCGGATTTTATTTTTACTGGATAAATTTTGATTTTATCCATATTATCGAAAACGTCGTCAT
>JAQBBE010000039.1:0-5330 GCA_032126435.1 Desulfobacterales bacterium
TTATTTGGCCATTATCTCACTGGCGTTTTTGTTCATTGTAAAGAGTATGATCGAAAACTTGGAAGTCGTTGGAGGGCCCAGGGGTTTAAGCAGCCAGCCGGACTTTGCCGGCCTGCCTACGGTATTCATGTGGACCGTCGCATGCATATGGATTACCAATAATTTCGTACGTTCTACTTTAGGAAAGGCGCTGAATGCGGTGCGTGACGACGAGATGGCAGCGGATGCCATGAGCGTTAACACAAGACGCACCAAAATGGTGGCATTTTTGTTTGGAGCCTTCTGGGCCGGTGTTGCCGGCGGGCTTTTTGCCCATGTTCTCAGATACGTCAACCCGGGTACTTTTGGTCTTCAAAAACTTGCCGAAGTCCTGGCAATGGTTTATTTTGGAGGACTGAACTCTGTATACGGATCGATTGTCGGTGCGGTGAGCTTAAGTCTCCTTGGAGAAGCGCTGCGGCCGCTGGAAATTTTTAAATGGATTTTTATTCCACTGCTGCTCATTCTGGTGATGATTTATCGGCCGACGGGACTGATCGCTTTCAAAGAGTTTGATGTCGAAAAACTCATAAGACCGAAACAGAGACCGGGGAAAGAGGTTTAGTATGGCACTGCTTCGAGTTGAAAAAATGAGTCACGAGTTCGGCGGTTTGCGGGCGGTCAACAATTATGATCTCGAAATCGAAAAAGGGCAGATCAGGGGCTTGATCGGGCCCAATGGCGCGGGAAAGACGACCATATTTAATCTCATCACCGGGATTTACAAACCGACGGAAGGTGATATCATATTGGAGGGGAAGAAAATAACGGGTCTTCAGCCCCACCAGATCGCCGCTTACGGTCTTGGCAGGACTTTCCAGAACATGCAATTATGGCGTCACATGACGGTCCTTGAGCACGTGAAGATGGCACGGTATTCAAGGATCACCTACGGATTGCTCGGCGCTTTTTTCGGCACTGCCGAACGATACCGGCAGGAACAAGAGATCGAGGAAATTGCCTACAGGCTCCTAAAAATGGTGGGTGCCGTCCATCTTGCGGATCAGATTGTGACAAACCTGTCGTACGGAGACCAGCGGCGGGTGGAAATGGCAAGGGCATTGGCCCTTGAACCCAAGATATTGTTCCTGGACGAACCGACCGCAGGCATGAACCCTGATGAGTTGATTCAAATGATGGAGATCGTCCGAAAAGTCCATAAAGAACTGGGCCTTGCTATTTTTTTGATCGAGCATAGATTAAAGGTCGTTATGGAACTTTGCGAAATCATACAGACGCTAAACTTTGGGCAGGTCCTCGCAGAAGGGACGCCCGAAGAAATTCAAAACAACCCCAAAGTTATTGAAGCTTATTTGGGAAAGGAGACATTGGCCTGATGCTGTTGTCCGTTAAAAACCTTCGCGTATCTTACGGCAATATCAGAGCACTCCACGGTATAAGCTTTCAGATTGGCGAAGGTGAAATCGTGTGCATTATCGGAGCCAATGGTGCGGGCAAGAGCACAACGCTGAGAGCCATTTCAAGATTGGTTCCGGTAGAAGAAGGGACCGAAATGACTTTCATGGAGAAAGACCTGCTTCAATATTCCGCTGACAAGGTGGTCAGCAAGCTCGGCATTTCTCATGTGCCGGAAGGGCGGCGGCTGTTCGGCAACCTGACGATCATGGAGAACCTCAAGCTGGCCACGTTTGCCAGAAAGGACAAAGAAAAAATCGTTGAGGATTTCGAAAGAGTTTTCAGTATTTTCCCACGTCTGGAAGAGCGTAAACTTCAGAAATCCGGGACACTGAGCGGCGGTGAGCAGCAGATGCTTGCCATCGGGCGGGCCTTTATGAGCGGAAGAAAAATTATGCTCCTCGACGAACCTTCAATGGGACTCGCACCGCTGCTGATGCTCAGCATGTTCGATGCGCTCAAAGAACTCAATAAGGAAGGTACCACCATTCTGTTGGTGGAGCAGAATGCCCGAATGGCGCTTCAATTTGGTCAGCGAGGGTATGTACTTGAAAGTGGAAACCTGGTATTGGAAGGGAGTTCCGAAGCGCTTCTTGCCAACCCCGAAGTTAAGAACGCCTATCTGGGAGGCTGACCCCGAGAACGCATTTCCAGCGTGCGGTGAAACAGGATAGGTATTATATTATAAACAATTAGGAGGTGTTATGATCAGAGTCGCTGTGATTGGTGCAACGGGGTATGCCGGTGCGGAACTTGTACGGATACTGTGCGGGCATCCTGAAATAACGCTCACGATCCTGACTTCTCGTCAATATGCCGGCGTAAACTTTGACAGTGTCTTCCCCTCAATGGAAGGCTCCGTCAGCCTTTTGTGCGAAGAATTGTCCGTTGATCGTGTTTGCGACAATGCTGATGTTGTGTTTACAGCGCTTCCCCACATGGTTCCCATGGAGGTGGTACCGGAATTTATTCGGCGAGGCAAGAAGGTCATCGACCTGTCCGCTGATTTCAGATTTAAGGATGCAGCCGTCTATGAGACGCATTATCAGCACCATACCGCAAAGGCTTTACTGGAAAAAACGGTTTACGGACTTTGCGAAATCAATTTTGACAAGATAAAAGACGCTGATCTGGTGGGCGTTCCCGGATGTTATCCAACCAGCGTCCTTCTTCCATTGGTCCCTTTGTTGAAGCGAGGCCTCATCGATCCGAATTCAATTATTGCAGATTCGAAATCAGGTGTCAGCGGAGCGGGTCGAACCCTTTCGCTGACCGCGCACTTTTGCGAAGCCAACGAATCATTCAAGGCTTATAAAGTCGCAGAACACCGGCATAATCCCGAAATGGAAGCAGTGCTGTCTCTTGAAGCAGGCATGCCGGTAAAGATTACGTTTGTCCCGCACCTTATTCCCATGTCCAGGGGGATACTCACAACCCTATATGCCAACCCGGTTAAAGATGTCAGCGCCGCAGACATTCGAGAGTGTATCACAGCCTTTTATTCCGGCCGTCCTTTTATCCGCATATGCTCCGGCAACCGACTGCCGAATACGATGCATGTCCGTGGAACCAATTATTGCGACATCGGATTTAAGCTGGATGAACGGAATCATCGGTTGATACTGATTTCGGCCATCGACAACCTGGTGAAAGGTGTTGCCGGACAGGCTGTTCAGAACATGAATATTATGCTCGGCCTGGATGAAACTGCCGGTCTGAAGATGGTTCCCTTTCCCGTTTAATTAATCTGTTAAACTGGAATATTGGAATAATGGAGTGTTGGATTAATGGGTTTAGTGGAATTCTATCGATTGTTAAATACATAATGACAAGATATGTGCATTTCTGGGATCCGGGTCCTGCGTTTTGAACCCCGAGATTAAAATAAGATATCTTTTGCTTTTAATATCCAATATTCCAGTATTCCAGCATTCCAGCCACGTGCAATGAGATATAAATCACACCCTTATGGTGTGAAACCAAATCCTTGACCCCTCTTCATTTTAGCTCACTTTTATCCGCCGAGGCTCTGTGGCGGGTTAGGCACTCGATTTATTTCATCAGGCTTGGCAGAAAGAGCGCAATCTGAGGGAACAGGATGAGGATGACATTGCATACCAGCAGTGCCAAAAGCATGGGGAAAACCCCTTTAAATATCTTTTCCAGCGGTACGTCTTTGGCCACTCCGTAGACAACGTACACGTTGACCCCCACAGGCGGTGTAATCACGCCCATTTCCGTTATAAGGACAATTACCACCCCAAACCAGATCGGGTCGAAACCAAGGGTCTGAACCACCGGAAAAAATATGGGGATGGTCAGCATGATCATGGCCAGTGCGTCCATGAAACAGCCCCCGGCAAGATAGACCAAAATGATCATTCCCATGATCGCATGGCGCGGGAGGGGAAGAGAACCCACATATTCGGCGAGTTCATAAGGGATTCTGGTAATCGCCATAAAATGTCCGAATATCGTTGCACCGGTTACAATAACCATGATCATGCAGCTGATTTTGGTCGTGTCGGCGATGGCCTCTGCAAATCCCTGCCAAGAGAGTTGTCCCCTGACCAGGGCGATGAGAAGGGTCAAAAAAGCACCGGTGGCAGCCGCTTCGGTGGGTGTAAAAAAACCCCAAAAAATACCGCCCATAACCAGAGCGAACAGTATTAAGGTTTCGAGCACACCGGCAAAAGACCTGAATTTTTCTCTGAAGCCGGTTCTCGGACCCGGCGGTGCCAGGGATGGATTTATCGTGACACGCAGATGAATGGTTATGAGGAAAAGGAAACAGAGAAGAATTCCCGGAAGGATACCGGCTGCAAACAGCTTGCCGATGGATTGTTCGGTAAGAATGCCGTACACGATGAAAATCACACTGGGCGGTATCAGTATTCCGAGGCTTCCGGCTGCAGCCACGGTGCCTGTGGCAAGCCCCATATCATAGCCGTATCGTTTCATTTCAGGAAGGGCAACGGTGGCCATGGTCGCTGCTGTTGCATTGGTTGAGCCGCATATTGCAGAGAATCCGGCACAGGCACCCACGGTGGTCATGGCGAGACCCCCGCGGCGGTGGCCCAGCAAAACATATGCGGAATCATAAAGTCTGCGGCTTATGCCGGAGAAAAAGGCAATCTGACCCATAAATACGAAAAGGGGAATAACGGTCAAATTATAAGAAGAAAAAACATCCCACACATCCCGGGCCAGGAGATTCACACCTGCATTGAAATTTACCACATGACTGAATCCGATCAATCCCACGAAACCCATGGCAAACCCCACCGGCATTTTGGAATACAAAAGGATGACCAGGGCGATAATTCCGATGATACCGGTGGTTGTGAGGCTCATTTTCCGATCATCTTTCGAACATTTTTGAATAAGTCAAATATCAGTATAAGGCTGACGGCCGCTGCGGAAATAGCGATTCCATACACAAATGGATAAAAGGGGAGTTCCAGGGTCAAGGATACCTCGCCGGACAGGCGAAGGTCATTTGCGTAAATTGCAGACTGCCAGGCAATGAGTACAAAAAAGAATAACCCGAAAAGGTGGGTAATACTTTCAATGAGCCCTTGAATCCTTTGGGGAAATAGCGCAACGACAAAACTAACCGATACATGACCTTTTTCAAGGGATGTATAGGCCATGGCAAACGCGACGGCAACGGCCCCTAAAAAGCAGACTAGTTCATATGTTCCGGGTATGGGTATGCGAAAATAGCGTAAGATCACATCTGCGCAGGTAATGAGCATCATGGCGACGATGGCCGCTCCCGCAATCCAGTATAGTTTCTTCGACAGACCGTAAGATATTTTTTGGAATGAATTCATTTTGATAAATTTGTAATTAGTTGGGAAAAGGGGCCGGCT